>JAJYIF010000031.1 GCA_021790195.1 Nitrospirota bacterium | reverse complement strand
CTGCTATCAGCGTCCACGCATTCAACGAAATCAGTCCTTTGCTTGAAATGCAACTTCCAACCCCGTTGCTTCCACAGCCCCGATCGAACCATGCCACGGTCCCATTGTTGCTTATCCTGAAACGATAGCCGCTGTTGTCGCCCTTTGACACAATGTTCCCGCTTGCGGTAGGCGTGCTCGATATATACACCCACGCTGTGATTGTAATTGACGTGGGGTTAAGGCTCGCGCTGTTATTGACGGTCACGTAGTTCGCGCCGTTGAAGCTCCCCGCCCTCTCGAATCTTCCCCACTCCACAGTATTGGCCCCGCCATATGCCGTGCCGTTGTTGCCGTTCGGCGATTTATCTTTCACTTCTCCCGACGTACCGTTCCACGATGTCTCATCCATCGGCATGATGAGGGCGTGAGAAATGTTTGGATATTTGCCCCACGTTGTGGTCCCTTTCTGGGTATAGCGGGCCGCGATGCTCTGCTTGTCCCACGAATATTGTCTGGGCACCTTGCAGTCACTGATCCATGTTCCGCCGGCTGCGGCGCAGGCAGTCTGCGATGTCAGGTAGCAGACACCCGTGGCCCACGAGCCGCCGGCAGAAGTGCAGGCAGCTTGCGTGGTCAGGACCGTTCCGCTTTGATTGGTGGCCGGGATGCTGCAGTATCCGAACGGCTTCGTATTATTATTTTGATCGCTGTGGCAGCCGAGACAGACGTTCGTAATCTTGGAGATCTCGCTCCTCTCGCTCGCAGTGCCCACATTGCTGGCAAGGAAAGTCGTAGCGGTCGCGGGAGTATATTGCGTCCCCACCGACCAGGCGACGCCGCCTGAGCCGCCCAGCGTCCAATACTGCGACCAGTTCGCTCCAGTCACAGGCTCGTTATCGCTTGAAGCGGTATGGCCCTGCGTGCAAGTGTAAGTATTTCCATCGGTCCCAAGGACCACGGAAGCGGTCAGGGAATAATTGACCGGCCTCGTGCCCGGTCCCCATATGACCAGGGACACGGGGGCATTAGGGGTGCTCGTATACGTCTTGTAGTTATAGCCTAAGTGATAGGTAGTGTTGATGAGACCGAGCGGCGTGGCCTCCCAGTGACAGGCGTAGCAATATTTGTTCGAGAGGGCAACGCCCTGGACATGGTGGGAATTGCCGTTCATCTGGCCCACGATGTCCATTCGTCCGCCGATCGAACCGTTATGGCATTTGGTGCAGTCCCTCGGAAGGCCGAAGGCTGTATGCCTCGGTATCGGCTTGTTCAAATGGCATGTATTGCATACAAGACCGGACGAATGGCTGTCTGTGAACCTGTGGTTGTGGCACTGGGTGCATATCTTTCCTTCGTTGTGGTGGTCACCGCTGCTATTGGTATAATGTTTTGCCTGGACGCCGTTGCTCCAGGTACCGCCGTTTGCCTGGCATGAGGCCTGGTCCGTATATTGAGAAATGGTACAGCTGTAATTGGTGCCGTTAGTCAGGACCTGGTGGCAGACATTGCATATGCCGTTATACGGATATGAGCTTCTGGCATAATCGGTCCCCGCCGTCTTCTGGGTAAATGAGACAGCTCCGATCGTACGCGGTATGCCGTATTTGCCGTCCGTGGAAGTCGCCACGTTCCTCTGGATCATGTAGATGTTCGGATTTCCGTTTGCGTCCTGGTCGCCGTGAGGGTCGTGACAGTCCCAGCAGAACTTCCCGCCTTTCCACGTGCCGTTGGAGTTCCATCCACCCGTATCCAGGAAATAGTTGTAATGCTTGTAGCCGAAATGCGCCGATGTCGCCTTCGCCTTCTGCGCCTTTATGTAACCTGTGCCGGGGTCATAGCCAAGGGTGTGTATCGAGCCGGGCTGACCGTAATCCGAGTGACACCCGTAGCAATACGAGCCGCTGGAATGATAGACATTCGAACTGTCGGTATAGCCGGGTCCGTCGTCCTCGTGGCACTTCAGACAAACGCCCATCCATATGTACTGGTTTTTGACATCCGCCTGCTGGGCCGCTGTCCAGAGGCCGGCCCCTGTGTTATGCCGTCTGCCGTCGGCGGTATGACAAGAGACGCACGAGTTGGACGGCGAGGTCAGGTTGCCGTTCGCATCGATATATCCGGTATGGTCGGGACGCCCGTTGGGATAGGCGGTCGTGTCGAGAGTCGTGCCGTCCGTCCATGTCAGCACAGAAGAGTCGGCTGTTATAGTGCCCAGCTGGGGCGCGAGGGAATTTACGCTGTCGTGGCAGCCGAGACATTCGCTGTCTATCCCCTGCATATGGCAGTAGACGCACTCCTTGTTGAACCTCTGCTGATATTCATCGTGCTTCTTCAGCCTGTAGGGATTTGTGGAATCCATGTGCAGGACGTTGTTGTCGTGACAGTACCAGCAGGGGTTGCTCGGGAAGTTGGCGGGCGGGTTGCCCGAATAGGGATAGTTGCCGGCCGACGCGGGCCTGCCGTGGCCGCTGGTGGTCCATTCGGTAAGGTTGATCATGGGCCTGGTGCTCAGGGAGCCTATGAAGTTCCCGTTGAAACCTGTGAAGTTCCCGGAGGTCACATAGTCCACATCGGGGCCCGAGGTCCCGTGGCAGGCAAGACAGACAGTGGCGCTGTCGCTCAATGTGCCGCCCCATTGCGGATTTCCCCCTATGTGGCACGAGTTCTGGCAGGTCTTTTCAGTGGTCGGATTGCCCGTGTTCACATTATATTTCCAGGTCGGGTCCTGGAAGGTGACGTCTTTGACCTTGTTGACGTGATAAGCGGCATTCACATGGTTGGCCTCGTTCATGCCGCCCGAAGGCGTTCCGCCCGAGTGGCAGTTAGTGCAGGCGCCGTTGGCTATGGTCTTGTAATGGCATATATCGCAGGTGAAGTTTGTCTGCACATGCCTTGGATGAGAGTTTGCCCGCGCTGTGCCGGGGCCCGTGTTCGTGTACATAGGCATGGCTGCCATCCATTCCATGCCCGCGGGCCATCCCACCATGCCGCCGAGAGAGCTGCATGACGCGACATTGGCGTTCGTGCTGGTATACGGCAGGTTGTAGCACAGATTCAATGCCCCGTTCCATGTGCCGTTGTTTGCCTCGCAGACACTTTGGGTGATCCCCGAACCCGCGCAGATAGTAGGCTGACCCGAGGACGTCCCGTCATGACATCCGCTCGTGTTGCAGCTGCCCTGAGGGTGCCCGTGGCAAGTGTTGCACTCCACCCCGCTCTGGGTCCACGCAAAGGGCCTCACCTGCTCCGGGTTTGTAGTGCCGTCGCTGTGGCAATAGACATTGGAGCAGACCTTGGTGGTCGGATCGTACGAAGGCGCCGGCTGGCCGGGGATCGTCCAGTCCACATTCCATTGCGACGATATCTTTACGTCCTTTATACCGTTGACGTGTTGTGTCTTGTCGCTGATCGTAACACCGGTCGTATTATCTCCCGACACGGTGGCGCTGTGGCAGTAAGTGCAGGGGTACTGTCTGATCCATCTGGGGCCTGCAAGACGCTGGTGGCCGTTGGAACTCATGGTAAGGACGTCCGCGACATTTTCGCAGGCCCCGCCGTTCTGGCCGGACGTAGGATCAAAATATGTGTCCCAGGTGCCGCTCTTGGCGCTGCAATCGGTCTGGCTCAGGATCTGCATACACTGCTGGACCCATCTTCCGCCGAGACCTCCGGAACCGTCGCAGGCGCTTTCCTGGATGCCCCGGCAGACCCCCAAGGTCGCGTCCCATGTGCCGCCTGCGTTCTGGCAATTGGTCTGACTGATACTGCAGAACAAGAGCGTAGGGTCCCATGTGCCTCCACTGCTCGTGCAGATGCTTTGCGGGATGACAGGCATTGAACAATACGTGTCCCACCATGTATTGGCGATAGTCGAGCAATTGCTTTGCGTATTGTCCGTCAAACGGCCCTGATGGCAGGAATAACACTTCATCATATTGTTGCAGGTATTGTTCGTTGAATCCCAGGTCCCGCCTTTTGCCTGGCAGTCCGTTTGGTTGTTTGCGCCTCCCCACGTGACTGTCTTGTAGGAATTAGGCACTGTCTTGGTCGGGTCGTTCTGGTTGGGCGCCGGGTTGGCATTGCTGTGGCAGTAAAGATTTGTGCAGGTCCCGTAGTTAGTCCTCGGGAACACCTGCAGCATGCTTTCAGAGCCGCTCGCAGAGCCGTTATAAGTCGCCCCGGCAACCCTATTATCGGTTGGACTAAACATCCAATCCACGGCGTTGTTTACATGTTTTGTCTTGTCGATGATAGAATTGGTCCCGTCCACTGTGGCGCTGTGGCAGGTTGCGCACGCCAGCGGAGAGATCTTCGTGGATGTATTGCCCGTGTGTATCGCATGGCTGCCTCTCTGCGGAGGGCTTGCAGCTGTCGCACCGTGACATGCCCCGCAGGCGGCGGTCGACGGGTTGGTCGGGTCGTCATTCCACATGGGGGTTATGTCCGTTCCGCCGTTCATATCGCCGTTAACGCTCATGGTCGCGCCGTGGCAATATATATTAGTACACTCGAACTGGGTCGAGCCTTGAGAAGTCCCGTTTGTGAAGTTATAACTATAATTGTTGGTCAGAGACTGCCCGGTATAGGTAGTACTATTTCCGGAATACGCGCCATTGAACAGATTAAAGCCGATCTCGATCTGGTAATCCTGCTGGGATGCCGAGGTCATTCCCCCTGTGTGGCATACATAACACGAAAAACTGTAATTGCTTCCCCCTGTGGCATGCTTGATATGCGAGACACCGAACTGAGACCCGGTGGGAGCGGGGTCGGATACGAGTCCTCCTACACTGGGAGTGTTCGCCTGCGGCGGATAACCGTGGCAGGCGTTGCAGCCCGGTTTGAATGCGTCCTTATGCGAGTGGCATGTCGAGCAGTCGGCGGCGTTGTTGTGTCCGGAATCCGCACCTTGGTTGTACTTATGATACTTTGTCTGACTGTGGCACACCTCGCATACCTTTGACGAAGTTACATGGGTGTCGGAATCATCCCCCATTAAACCCGGCGTCTGAGTTCCTGCGCTTGCCGGTACGCCGGACTTGACCCTGAAATCAACGCTCACCGAGTTAGTGGAGCCCCAGTTGAAGTTGCTTGCGTCCGGCGTAGTTATGAGCTCCTTTATAAGATAAATATTACTTGTATCGTGCGCCGTGTGGCACGTCGTGCACATAAATGCTCCATATTGACCTCCGGTGGTCCCCCATCCCCCGCTGGAGGCCCACTTGTTCGGTGTCCATGTGCAGCTGACATCAGTCCCGCATCCCCTTTTAGTCACAAAGGTCGAGCAGGCGGGATCAGCTCCTGAACAGGCGCCGAGATTGTCTGAGCTGTGCATCTTAATGGCGTTGGGCCAGATCGTGGAGTCATAGCCGGCTTCGCCGGGAGAAGGTGTGTTCTGATCGGTCCTGTGACAGGCATTACAGGTCTCTTCGGGTGAGCGCTTAAGAAGATTGCCGTCTCCCGGACCTATCGCCCCGGAATCGTCAGCACAGACCAAAAGAAGACCTGCGGCTGCAAAGAATGACAGGAGTCCCGCGATCCAGCCGCTCTTTCTATTTCTCACTTAGTATCACCGTACCGAAAACAGTTTTCTTCATCCGAGATCTAATTCCTTTTCCACCGGCGAACGCTCATGCAAAATGAGACACCCTACAGTGTTTCCTGCATCAGGTTAATAGATTGTGCTCTTGTAAATGAAGTTATGCGGAATGAGGCGGCGACCGGCCGCTTATTGAAGAGACGACAATGCTGCTGGCGAAGCTGTCACTTTCAGGACCGTAATCCGACCAGAAGGAGAAAGGAGCCGAGAGGACAGGGACATCTACATTGTCTCCGGAGTATGCGTTGTGAAGGAAATTGCAGATGCTGCAATCGACGCAGGCCTTCAGACTTGAGGGTTCTTCATGATGGAAAGATGCGATGAAAAGGGAATAAGAAATAAGGGCAACCAATAGAAGCGACAGGTATTTGGGTGTGACTATCTTTCTACTTTTCGTACTTTGCGCCCTTTTTGAATTCCGGTCCTGCAGCCTCATTCTCCCTTTCCGCTATCTGTCTGTGATCGTTACCTGTCCTTGTCTGACATTGCAATTATCATGCCCTGACAAATTATTGCATATTGCAATGTAAGAATCGCGAGTTTCAGAAAAAGAAATATCTCATTGCGGGATCATCCGCCGCCCTTTGAGCAACTCCTGAAAGGGCGACGCATTACAGCCTAAGCCGGACCATTTAATCAAGACAAAGTTAGACCTCTTTATCCCTCAACTTTAAAGAGACAGAGCGGAGCAAGAAGTCATTCGGTCAGGGGCGAAGGGTTTCGATTCCGCAGCGCGATAACGTGGTAGAAATTCAGAGTCTGGATAGGCTGGTGTACCCGCAAGACGGCATGGCATAGGCAGCAGAAGACAAAAGAGACATTTAAGGAATGTTTGGGTGAAATCGCAATCGCTGTGTCTTTTGCCCCATTTGGAAGGGATTTCTCTCTGTCAGAAACAACGACAGATTGGCCCTTGGTGGTAGTCATTTGTTATGATTTATTATAATGTGTCCACCTGTAGTGGACTCTTCCCCGGTATGTTTTATCTGAACATCGATAGAGAAGGAGCTGGCGCCGCGATCGAAAAAGCGGTCCATGTTTTGCAGTCCGGCGGCGTCATCGCATATCCCACCGAGACGTTCTACGGCCTTGGAGTCCGGTTTGATAATCACGAATCGCTGAAAAAACTCTATGACCTGAAGAAGCGGCCGCGCGAAAAAGCTATGCCGCTCATCATAGGCGACATCGGGCTGCTTGGCATGCTGGTCTCCCCGCAATGGCTCGGAAAGATCCCTGCGCCGGCAAGCCTGCTCATGGGCAAATACTGGCCGGGGCCCCTCACCCTGCTCATGCCTGCAATAGAAGGGCTGTCTGAATATGTCTCGGCGCACACCGGAAAGGTTGCGGTAAGGGTCCCCGGCAAATCCCTTGCGCTCGCCCTGGCGAGAAAGGCCGGATTTCCGGTCACGGCAACGAGCGCCAACCCTTCCGGGATGCCGCCGGCTGATGACGGGGGCAAAGTGTCGGCTTACTTTGACGGCAGTCTCGATCTCATAGTTGACGGAGGGAAAACGCCGGGGGGTCTGCCTTCGACTATCGTCGATGTGTCAGGCGGCGGCGCGGAGATGGTCAGGGAAGGCGTAGTGAGCAGAGATGCTATGGAGAAATTCCTCACGCAAAGCCGCTACACTAGCAAAGGGGAATAAACAGAAGGCTGCCGACTCCCACTTTACCTCACACCTTTGCGCGGAAAGGGTTTATCCCTTTAGCGTCAGGAGAAAATCCCTGTTCTCCTTGTACCACCGGACCGTATTCCTGACGCCGTCCTCGACGCTCACCGTGGGAGACCACTTCAGCATCCGTTTGGACTTCTCTATATCTGCCCATGTGGCGGGGACATCGGCGGGATGCCTGTCGAGCCATTCTATCGAGGCCTTTCTCTGGAGGTTCTCCTCAATGAGGCTTATTACGTACATGAGCTCCGAGGGATCGTCGTTGCCGAGGTTGAAGACCTCGTATCCAAAGGGCTGCAGGCATTTCAACGTGCCGTCAGCTATGTCGTCTATATAGGTAAAATCCCTTTTCTGCTTGCCGTCCCCGAACACCGGTATCTTCTTCCCGGTATCGATATTCCTGATAAACCTGAAGATGCTCATGTCGGGTCTTCCGGCGGGGCCGTACACGGTAAAATACCGGGGGACGCTTACGTCAATGCCGTGGAGAAAGTGATACGTATAGCACATGGCCTCCGCGGCCTTCTTGGTCGCCGAGTAAGGGGCCAGGGGATGGTCCGTATTGTCCGTCTCCCTGAAGGGCATTTCATTCAGTCCGTAGATGCTCGAGGTCGAGGCGAGGACGAATTTCTTTATGCCGAAGTCCTTGCAGCACTCAAGGAGATTGAGGGTCCCCTTCGTATTGGTATCTAGATAGACCCATGGGTCCTCGACCGACGCCCTCACCCCTGCCCTTGCGGCGAGGTTAATGATTGCATCCACAGGGTCTCCGAGCGACTTTGAGACCTCCTTCGGCTCGATTATCTTTTTCATCTTCTCATGGTCGGCTATGTCCTCCTCATGAAAAGCGAATTTGCGATGGGAAGACAGCGCCTCAAGCCTCCACCTCTTCAGCCTCGGATCGTAGTAGCCGTTGACGTTGTCTATGCCCAGGACAGAATGGCCGCTGTCAAGCAGCTTCTTCGAAACCATCCAGCCTATAAAACCCGCGCATCCTGTCACTAAAACCGTCTTCATTTAACCTCCGTAATTTGCTTCGCCCTTCCTGTTCGAATAATGTGTTTGCTATAATACAACAATTCTATAACTATGAGATACCAAAAATGAAGGCCTTGATCCTGAGCGGGGGCAAGGGGACCCGTCTGAGACCCCTCACCTATACCACTGCGAAACAACTCGTCCCGGTGGCGAACAAGCCGATTCTCGGCTATGTGATCGACCATATAAGAGACGCGGGCATAAAAGAGGTCGGGGTCATCATATCGCCGGAGACCGGGGAAGAAGTCAAAAGGTACATCGACGCAGGGAAGAGATGGGGCATCCGTGTCACCTTCATCCCTCAGTCGGAGCCCCTCGGACTCGCCCATGCCGTGATAATCTCAAGGGACTTTCTCAAGGACGACTCCTTCATCATGTACCTCGGCGATAATCTCCTCAGCCACGGGGTCAGTGATTCCATAAAGAAGTTCAGGAAGGAATCCCCCCAGGCCCTGATCTTCCTCAAGGAAGTGGACAACCCAAAGCAGTTCGGCGTGGCGAAGCTCGACAGAAAGGGCAATATCCTGCATCTGGTCGAGAAACCCAAGAGGCCGCCTTCAAACCTCGCCCTGGTCGGGGTGTACATATTCTCAAGGGAGATACACGCTGCGATCTCGAGGATAAAACCGTCTTTCAGGGGCGAGCTCGAGATAACGGATGCGATACAGGAACTGATCAATATGGGGCATGACGTAAGGAGCGAGATACTCGACGGCTGGTGGCTCGATACAGGCAAGAAGGACGACCTCCTCCAGGCCAATACCGTCGTGCTCGACGAGTATATAAAGAGAAATGTGAAGGGCTCGGTTGACTGCAACAGCCAGATCACCGGGAGGGTCACCATAGAGCGCGGCGCGAGCGTCAGGTGCAGCACGATAAGGGGGCCTGTGATCATCGGGAAGGGTACGGAGATCGCAAACTCCTTCATAGGTCCCTTCACGAGCATCGGCGACGGCGTGACCGTCCGGAACTCCGTCATCGAGCATTCAGTCGTCCTGAACAACGCCTTTCTGTCCGGAATCGAAAGGCTTGAGGACAGTCTTGTGGGAAAGAACACGAGGGTCATCAGGAAAGACACTCACCATAAGGCCCTCCGTCTGATGGTGGGGGACGATTCCACCATAGAGGTCTGATTTGTTCACCGAGGGAAAGATAGAGGGAGTCACCATAAAGGACCTGAGGCAGTTCCACGACAACCGGGGCTGGCTTGCCGAGACCTACAGGGTCGACGAGCTCGGAGACTACAAGCCCCAGATGGGCTATATATCGGTCACCTTCCCCAACGTAGCGAGAGGCCCGCACGAACACAGGGAGCAGACGGACTATTTCTGTTTTCTTGGGAAATTCACCCTCTACCTCTGGGACAACAGAAAAGACTCGGCCACATACAAAACCAAAATGGTTATCGGCAATGCCGACAAGCTGATAGTGACGGTCCCCCCCGGCGTTGTCCATGCATACAAGAACTCCGGAGACGCTGAAGGAATGGTCCTGAATTTCCCCGACAGACTCTATGCGGGCCGGGGCAAGAAGGAAGAAGTGGACGAGATAAGGTATGAAAACGATTCTGAAAGTCCCTTTAAGGTGGAGTGATGAATGTCCTTGTGACCGGCGGGTGCGGGTTTATCGGCTCGAATTTCATCAGGCACATCCTTAACAAGTACCCGCATTACAGGATAGTCAACCTCGATGCCCTCACTTATTCCGGGAATCCCGGTAACCTCAAAGACCTGTCCGCGGGAGACAGGTATACGTTTATAAAAGGAAGGATTGAAGATACCGCTCTTCTGAAGGGCCTTGTCGGGGATGCGGACTGCATTGTCCATTTCGCCGCTGAGAGCCACGTCGACAGGTCGATTGTCGATGCGGGGCCTTTCCTGCGCACAAACGTAATCGGCACTCATGCATTGCTTGCCGCTTCAAAGGAGGCTTCGATAAAGAAGTTCGTCCATATTTCTACCGACGAAGTATACGGCGCCCTTGGCGACGAAGGGAAGTTCACCGAGGAAACCGCTCTCAGACCCAACTCCCCGTATGCCGCGTCAAAGGCCTCCGGAGACATGCTGGTCAGGGCTTATTGCGAGACATACAAAATGCCTGTGATCACAGTCAGACCGTCAAACAATTACGGACCTTATCAATTCCCCGAAAAATTAATCCCCCTGATGATAACAAACCTCCTCGCGGACATGCCTGTGCCGGTTTATGGAGAGGGCCTGAATGTGAGAGACTGGCTTTTTGTAGAGGACAATTGCAGGGCCATCGACCTGATATTGCACAAAGGGAAAATAGGAGAAACCTATAATGTCGGCGGAGACTCGGAGACGAGAAATATCGATATTGTCCGGAAGGTCCTCGATATTATGGGGAAGGACGAATCGCTTATTACCTTTGTGAAGGACAGGCCGGGACACGATTACCGGTATTCCCTGGACATCTCAAAGATAGACCGCGAACTCGGCTGGACACCGTCTGTCTGGATCGACGAAGGGCTTTTGAAGACCGTGCAGTGGTATAAGGAGAACGAATGGTGGTGGGGGCCGCTGAAAGAGAGATTGGCATCCGAGAGCAAGGGCTTCTGGAGCAGATAGGGACAAGATGAGAATCCTCGTTACAGGCGCTAGAGGTATGCTCGCAAGCAACCTTGTTCCCATACTCAGAGAAGACTGCGAGGTCGTTGCGCCCGCTGAAGACGATCTCGATATCACGAGGAGAGACATTGTTTTTTCGGTCCTCGAAGGGACTTCCCCGGATGTTGTTGTCAATTGCGCCGCCTATACCCTCGTTGATAAGGCCGAAGAGGAGAGGAACAAGGCGCTTCTCATCAATGGTCTCGGGGTGCAGAATATTGCCCTTGCGTGTCAGGACAAGGGCATCCGGCTTTGCCACATAAGCACAGATTACGTCTTTGACGGGACAAAGAGCAGGCCTTACACGCCCTTCGACAACACCAATCCCATAAACGTCTACGGCGAATCGAAGCTCGCAGGAGAAAGATATATCGAGTGGATAATGAACAGGTTCTATATCATCAGGACAAGCTGGCTTTACGGGAAAGCAGGCAACAACTTTGTCGCCACAATATTGCGGCTCGTCAAAGAGAAGCCGGAGATACGGGTAGTCAGAGACCAGAGGGGCTCTCCCACAAATACCGTGTCTTTGTCACACGCGATAAAGAAGATTATTTCGACCGGAGCATACGGTATATATCATTTTACCGACAAGACCGAAGACGGCATCAGCTGGTTCGATTTCGCCGAAGAAGTCGTTCGCATGTCCGGCTGTAAGACAAAGGTTATTCCTATCACAACTGCAGAATTTCCCCGGCCTGCAAGAAGACCAAAAAACTCTGTCCTTGACACTGCACTCTTTTCATTGGCAACAGGACTTGAACCAAGAGACTGGAAAGAAGCTCTGAAGGAATATCTGGGCTGACCCCGGCGAACGCAAGACCTCTCACATAATAGACCCGGGTTCTTTTCGGAAGGCCTTTGCCGCGCACTTCCCATATCAGCTCTATGTCAATAAGGTAACTGTTCACGGCTGAATCGAAGCTGTCCCGTCATCTGCTCTAATGAGCCGATTTGAGCAACCTCACCGTGAGAGTATGCAATGATCTTCTCAGCAAGGAAGGCGGCCTCGTAAAAATCATGGGTCACGAGGATTACAGGTATGTGGAACTTTTTCCTCACCTCCTCCAGAAAACACCTCATCTCTATCCGGAGAGGGTTGTCGAGGGCTGAGAATGGTTCGTCAAGCAACAAAGCCTCAGGATGACGTATGAGCGCCCTAGCAAAGGCGACCCTCTGCTTTTGTCCACCTGAAATTTCGGAGGGGTATCGGTCTTCCAGGCCGGTGAGTTTAAAGGCCTCTATCATTTCTTTGGCCCTCGAGAGCTTGTCCTGTTTCGAAACGCGGGGCGCGCCAAAAAGGATATTTCTCATAACGGTCATATGAGGGAATAAGGCAAGGTCCTGAAGGACATAGCCGAAGTCTCTCTCCCGGGGCGGGACGTCGACGTGAGCAGCGCTGTCAAAGAAAGTCTTGTGTCCGGCACGAACAAAGCCCTCATCAGGCTTCACCAATCCGGCAATCATTTGCAGGGTCATTGATTTGCCGGAGCCGGAATATCCAAAAAGGACCGCAAGCTCGTTTGCGATTTCCCACTCCACATCGAGGCTGAAGCCATTGACCTTCTTCTTGAGTCTTACCGAAAGTCCCATTCACGTGCCCCTTTTCGAGTACATGTTCGCGAGATAAAGAAAGACTCCGGACATGATCGTGAGCAGGATGACCATAGCATGGGCCTGTGTCCACTCGCCGCTTCCTGCAAGACTGTAAATGGCTAAAGGCATGGTATCCGTCCTGCCGGTGATATTGCCTGCCAGCATCAGGGTCGCTCCGAACTCTCCCAGTGCCCTCGCAAAAGAAAGTACTGCCCCGGCTATAATTCCCTTCTTCGCAAGGGGAAGAATTACGCGGAGCGCTGTTTCCATTTCACCATGCCCAAGAGTATATGCTGCGTTAATGAGGTTCCTATCCACCGATTCTATTGAGGCCCTCGTTGTCTTAATCATAAGAGGAAGGGCCACGACAAAGGACGCAAGGGCCGCCGCATACCATGTGAACATAATCGTAAAACCTGTCCATTCATAAATTATCTTTCCAATCAGTCCGTTTCTGCCAAAGACAACTATAAGATAATATCCGGTGACGGTGGGCGGCAGCACCAGGGGCAGTGTGAACAGCACGTCGAGCAGTTCCTTTCCCCTGAACTCTTTCCTGGCCAAAGTGTAGGCAATAATCGTCCCGACAAGGACGACGAAAAACGTCGCCATAGATGCCACTTGCAAAGAGAGCCTCATCGAAAAAAACGCGTTCGAACTCATGCCTATTTCTCAAACATCAGTTCATTATGGTGTCTTGAAGCCGTACTTTTCAAGAATTCGCTGACCTTCACGAGACACGACTAATGAAATAAACGCCTTTGCAGGCGACTCATTTCTTGTACTCTTCACAACAGCTATCGGATAGATTGCAGGCTTGTGACTCCTGTCTGGAGCGACCACAGCGATTCTGACTTCTCTCGCCCTGGCCATCGCATCGGTTGAATAGACAACTCCGGCATCGACTTCATCACGCGCCACATAGTCTAGCACCTGACGCACATTCTCCGCAAAAATAAGTTTGCCCCTCAGGGGATCGAGAATCTTATAATAGGTGAAGACCTCTTCGGCATACCGGCCGGCAGGCACGGTCTTCGGATTTCCGACAGCGATGCTATTTATGCCGTCAGCCTTGAGGTCCTCAAAGGACCTAATCGGCGCTTTTGAAGCGGCAGGCAGCACGAGCACTACCGTATTCGCCGCAAAATTCACGCGCGATCCGGAAAGAAGCAGCCCCTTCTTATCTGCCTCGTCCATATCTTTTTGCGCTGCCGAGGCAAAGACATCCACCGGGGCTCCCCCTTCGAGCTGCCTCATCAGATCGCCGGAAGCGCCAAAATTAAATAAGACCTTCGCTCCCTTATTCGTTGCTTCATAGAGTTTTCCCATCTCTTCAAAGGCGTTCTTGAGGCTTATTGCCGCTGAAACGGTGATCTCGGCAGCATCGGCCTGGGCCGCTCCGAATGAAAACGCTAATAGAGATGCAACGACGGCCACTAAGAGAAACGGTTTTCGTGACATGGCCTTACCTCCTATATGCTTTATGGGCGGCTAATACGGACTGTTGTCGTACTGCGTTTCCGCACTCTTCGATCTAGACTATTTTTGAAGACTAATTCGTTATGGAAGACTTGCATAACGCGAGATAGAAATAACCTTTTCACGGAACAAAATATCGGAATCTTCACATTTGATCCGGATGCCGAATCAAACCTGACTACCGGACAGGCAGGTCCTCACAATTTCTCAACTCTTACGGCGCAATACTTATATTCCGGTGTGCCGGTAACAGGGTCCCTGTACCCTGAAGTCAGGACATTCGTAAGGGCGTCGCGGTGATGAAAGGTCATAAAGACATTGCCCGGCTGCGAGCGCTCCGTGACTCTCACCTTGACAGTGACCCTGCCTCTTCTGGAAGAGACATTTACCCAGTCACCGCTTTTGATTCTCATTTTAGCCGCATCTTCGATGCTCATCTCGAGCATCTCCTCGGGCGCTATTTCGGCGATCCCTGAACAGCGCTTCGTCATCGAACCATTATTGTAATGCTCGCGTATCCTCCCTGTTATAAGAGCGTAGGGATATTCCGCATCCGTTGCCTCTCCGGGGCCCTGATGGTCGAGTGCGACAAACCTGGCCTTGCCGCCTGGCCGGGAGAAAACGTCCGTATAGAGCGTCTCTGTACCGGGGTGGTCTGTTGTCGGACAGGGCCACTGAAGTCCCTGTTTTTCTATGCGGCCATAGCCGATACCTCCGTAGATCGGCACGAGACGGCTGATCTCATCCATGATCTCCGACGGATGACTGTAGTGCATAGTATATCCCATCAGTGTGGAAAGACGGCAGATGACCTCCCATTCTGCCATTCCCGCAAGGGGCTCGATGGCTTTTCGCACCCTCTGCACCCTGCGTTCGCCGTTTGTAAAGGTGCCGTCTTTTTCAGCGAAGCTTGCGCCGGGGAGTATGACATCTGCGAAACGGGTCGTTTCCGTGGGAAAGATGTCCTGCACCACCAAGAATTCCACTGCCTCCAAGGCCTCCCTCACATGGTTGAGGTCGGGGTCTGTCTGGGCGGGGTCCTCGCCGAGTATAAATAAGCCCTTGAAATTTCCGCGTTTGCATTCGTCCAGCATCTCGACTGACTTGAGCCCGGCATTAGGGCTGATCCTGACATTCCAGGCCCGTCCGAACTTTTCGCGGACCTTTTCATCAGAAACCGGCTGATACCCCGGCAAGGTCGCCGGAAGCGGACCGAGGTCAGAGGCGCCCTGGACATTATTCTGCCCCCTAAGGGCCATAATGCCCGTGGATGGTCTTCCGATATGGCCGCATACAAGGGCAAGGTTCGCTATCGCCATCGCATTTTCAGTGCCTGTCCGGTGCTCGGTTATGCCTAGGCCGTAGACGATCATCGCCTTGCCGGCCCTGGCATATAAGCGTGCGGCTTCAACAATCTTTTCTCCGGCAACGCCGGTTATAGCTTCAACGCGTTCGAGTCCGTACTCGGCGACCTTTGCCTTCAGTTCATGAAAACCCTCCACCCGTCTTTCTATGAAGCTCGTGTTCGCCCAGCCGTTATGGAGGATTACATTGACCATGCCGTTGAGAAGCGCGATATTCGTGCCTGGTCTGAGGTTCAGCCAGACCGCGGCCTTTCTTGCCATCCAGGTCTTCCTGGGGTCCGCGACAATAAGTGTTGCGCCGTTACGCAGGCCCTTCTTCATCCACAGCGAGACAATGGGGTGGCCTTCTGTCGGATTAGACCCGAAGAGGAAGAGCGTATCCAGGTCCGGCATCTGATTCAGGGAATTCGTGGCGGCCCCTGCCCCTAAGCTTGTGGCCAGACCGGCCACCGTCGGGGCGTGTCAGACCCGGGCGCAATTGTCCACGTTATTGGACCCAATTGCGCATCTCACCCATTTGGAAAGAAGATAATTCTCTTCGTTGGTGCATCTGGAGGACGAAAAACCTCCAACTTGCTCAGGACCGTATTTTTCGATCAGTTCCTTAAACTTCGACGCTACAAGATTAAGGGCCTCATCCCAGCTCACCTTCTCAAAGGTCCCGCCTTTCCTGATGAGCGGTGTTGTAAGACGGTCGGTACTGTGGATGAAGTCATAGCCGTAACGGCCCTTGATACAGAGGTTCCCCCGGTTCACCGGGGCCTCGTAGTCGGAAGAGACCCGGATGACCCTGTTGTCCTTTACATGCAGATAGAAGTTGCAGCCGGTACCGCAATATGAACAAGTCGTCTTCACCTTGCGCACGTCACTCGAACGGCCCTTGCCTCTTCCCTTTCTGTCCGTGAGAGCGCCCGTCGGGCAGGTAGAGACACACTGTCCGCAAAACTCGCAGTTCTCAAGGGAGCGCGGTCTGCCGAAGGCCGTATCCGGCATGGCCCTGAAACCCCTCCCGGTAAGATTGATCGTGCCAGCCATGACCACATCATTGCATATCCGCGTACATCGGCTGCAGACGATGCACTTATCAGGTTCGAACGTGATAAAAGGGTTGTCTTCCCTCACCGCCTGATTCGATCGCTCGCCTTCATACTCGCCATGCTTCACGCCATAGGCATAGGCAAGTTCCTGAAGCGCGCAGTCACCTGCCTTTTCGCAACATAGACAGTCATTGGGGTGGTTGGACAAAAGCAGTGAGAGCATCGTCCTTCTAAGACGGGACAGGTTATGGCTTTCGGTAGTGATCTTCATTCCGTCCTGAACCGGCGTAGTGCAGGCGGCAAGCGGCTTGGCCATGCCTTGAATTTCGACCATGCAGAGCCTGCACCCGCCGTAAGGCTCAAGTCTTTCGTCATGACATATTGTGGGAACATAAATGCCTGCCTGACGGCAGACGTCGAGGATCGTCTTTTCTCCGTAGACCTGGATTTCGGTTCCGTTAATGACAATTTCCTTACTCATCTGCGACCACTCTTCTTATTCACAAAGAGAGACCGGACCTGACCAGTCTGGCTTTCTATGAACTTCCGAAATTCCTCGTGGATTTTCCAGAACAGGCCGATAGCCATTTCCCCTTCCGGCGTCACTATAGTCCCGCCGCCCTTCTTGCCCCCTGAGGCCGTGATAATGTATGGCCTCGGCGCCTGGCGGTTCATTGAATCAATAAGCATCCAGGCTTTTCTGTAAGGTATTCCCAATGACTTCGCAGCCTCCGTGATCGATCCATATTTTCGTATGCGTTCGAGCAGGGCTACCCTTCCGTAGCCGAAGAACGTCCCCTCGCTTCCCTCTATCCAGATATGTCCTCTGAGAGATGGAGGCGCAGCCTTCCTCTTCTGATCAGCTTTCCTGTTCATTTCTTTACCGTAATATACATTATGGCCTAACGCTTTTACAAGAAGAGCATACCGTATGCGATAAAGCTTCAGTGCGGGGAAAGCAAGTCAATCCTATGGTGTTACGCGTAGCGTAATACGTTAAGCGTCATACAAACAAAAAACATCATTCTCAGCTTTGAAGCATAACCGACAGGATAGGTATTATGTGGAGGCGTCCTTTTATGTAAGCAGCGGGCCATTGGCGAGTCTGATGTACGAAGTCAGTTTAAAGAAAGTAGGGACATTGTTATCTTGAGACAACAAGGCGAAAGAAAATAGAATATGCTATTGCATTTTGAAAGATAAATCCACATGGACAGAAAACCGGCAGTCCGGTAAATGCTCAGTTCTCCCCGCTCATCTCGCCTTCGAGGCCGAACTTCTGCACCCTGTATCTGAAGGCGTCCCTGCCGAGGTTCAAGAGCCTTGCCGCCTTTGACTGGTTGCCCTTGGCCATCTCGAGGGCCTTCCTCAGCAATTCCTTTTCGACATTCTCTATATCGAGGCCCCCCTCAGGGATAGGAATGTCGAATCTCTCACCCGATTTCTGTTTCACTGTCCTCAAATCGTCGGACTGCGCGATCTCGGCAGGCAGGTGCTCCGGCGTAATATACTCCTCGCTTTCGAGGATCATGGCCCTTTCGATGACATTCTTAAGCTCTCTCACGTTACCGGGCCACTTGTATGACAGGAACAGTTTCATCGTTTCCTCGGACAGCCCCTTGATATGTTTCTTGAATTCGACGTTGAGACGGTCTATGAACTTCTGAGAAAGAAGAAGGATATCTTCTCCCCTCTCCCGGAGTGGCGGCATGAGAAGCTGCATGACCTTCAGCCTCCAGTACAGGTCCTCCCTGAATGTGCCGGCCTTCATCTTGGCCTGAAGGTCCCTGTTTGTCGCCGCTATGATCCTCACGTCGGTCATGATCTCCGTGGTCCCGCCCAGCCTCCTGAAGGTCTTGGTGTCGATTACTTTCAGCAGCTTTGCCTGCAGGTCGTAGTTCATGTCCCCTATCTCATCCAGATAAATAGTACCCCCGCTTGAAATCTCGAAAAGACCTTTTTTGGACCCGCTCGCTCCGGTAAATGCCCCCCGCTCGTACCCGAAGAGCTCCGACTCGATAAGGTTTCCCGGAAGGGCCGCGCAGTTAACATCTATAAAGGACTTATGAGAACGCGAGCTCTGGTCATGTATCACCCTCGCGATAAAGTCTTTGCCGGTCCCTGTCTCTCCCTCGAGCAGGACGGTAGTGGTGTTGCTGGCCGCTATACGCCTGATGATCTTCTTAAGCTCCTGCATCCTAAGCGAATTGCCCACAATGCTTTCCAGGGCGTAATCCCCGTCCTTTGTCCTGTATCTCGTGACCTCCCGCCGGAGGAACGCATTCTCCAGGGCCTTCTCTATCACGATGTTCAGCTTCTCTATCTCGAAAGGCTTTTCGATGAAATCATACGCCCCGAACTTCATGGCGTCGACAGCGGTCTGTATATTACCGAAGGCGGTTATGATGACCACCGGCACGTCCTTGTCCATGCCCTTGATGGACCGCAGCACCTCTATACCCGACATGTCCGGGAGGTTTATATCCAGCAAGACTATGTCGGGAAGGGACTCGGAGAAAATCTTCAAGGCATCGTTTCCGTTCTCGGCCTCTATTACCTCGTATCTCGACTTCCCCAAGTTCTCTTTCAGGGACCATCTGATAAGTCTTTCGTCGTCTACAACAAGGATCTTTTCTCTCATCTCCCTCACCCCTTAATAGCAGTATCCGGTAGGCCTGTCGCCCCCTGCGGGACCCGCTTCCACCTCCTGTGCAGCCAAAGCCACTGGGATGGATTCTCTCTTATGTAATCCTCTATAAAACTCGATAACCTCTGCGTGTCGTCCTTTAAGGCGTCCTCACGATCGTCGTTCGCCGACAATTCCACCTCCGGATATATCGTGATTTCATTGCCGTTCCCCGTCCTCCTGATAAACGCGGGAAGAACGGGCGCACCGGTTTTTCTCGCTATCAGCGCAGGCGCCTTCGTCGTCCATGCGCCCCTTCCGAGAAAACTTATCACATATCCTTCCTCGGGGAGCACCGACTGGTCCATGAGGATACCTACGCATCCTCCGCCCTTCAGGGTCGAGAGTACTTGTCGCAGGGCGCCTCTCTTGTAAATCACCGCGTTGCCGAACCTGGCCCGCGCCCTCTCCAGGACGCCGTTGAGATAGGGGTTGTTCAGGGGTCTGGCCACTACCGAAAAGGGCACTCCCTTGGAGGACCAGGTTATGGCCAGAAGTTCCCAGTTGCCGCAGTGACCGGTGATAAAGATAACTCCCTTCCCCTTCGCCTTCGCCTTCTCAAAATTATCTATTCCGTTGACCGCGGTCTCTCCGACTATCCTGCTCCCCCTGCCGTAATAGATCTTGACGACCTCCATAAAAAAACGCCCGAGGTTCCGGAAACTTTCCTCTATAATCTTTTCCGGAGGACTGTCTGCGGAAAGCCCGAGAAACGCCGAACTCTTCGTCAGATTGTCAATGGCTATCAGCCTCCTGCTCTTCCATATGCGATAGAGAAGACCTCCAAGGACCTCCCCAAAGCCGGCCGGAAGCAAAGAGAGGGGGAACGAGACCGCCAGTATGCCGGCCGCCTGAAGTCCCCAAATGACCCTTTTCATCTCCTGCCGTCATCTCCGCCACGAACCGTCCTCCTGCTCTTCCTGGATCTCGTCGTCTTCTGCTTATCCGTAGACCCGGAATCCTTTGCCTTTTCCTCTTCTTCCTTCTCGTCCTTCTTTTCCTTGAAGGCCTCGGAAATCTCTGTCAGACGCTTCATGATAAGATTATTTACCGTGCCTTCGGGATAGCTCCCGTCAGGTCCGGGTTCTCCCGCCTTCATCTCTGTAAGCACCTCAAGTCCTTCTTCGACCGTGTCCATAGGGAAGATCAGGAATTTATCTTCTCTGACCGCATCGACCACATCCTTTTTCAGCATAAGGTTCTTCACATTCTTCCTCGGAATAATGACCCCGTGGCTTCCGTCGAGTCCCCTGAGCCTGCAGAGCTCGAAAAAGCCCTCTATCTTTTCGTTCACTCCGCCGATGGGCTGGACCACGCCCGTCTGGTCCATGGAGCCCGTGACTGCAAAACTCTGCTTAAGCGGCACACCCGCAATGCTGCTGGCCAACGCGTAAAACTCTGCGCAGGTAGCGCTGTCGCCTTCTATCATATCATACAGCTGCTCAAACGTTATGGAGGCAGAAAGGCTTATCGGCTTCTTAACGGCGTATTTGCTTCCCAGGTAGTTCGTCAGTATCAAAATCGCCTTCTCGTGGATCTTTCCGCTCATCTTCGTCTCGCGCTCTATGTTCACTACCCCGGCCTTGCCCGCATAAGTCCTCGCGGTTATCCTTGAGGGCTTTCCAAACCCGTAATCACCCAGCTCCAGGACCGCAAGACCGTTGACCTGCCCCACTCTGGCGCCCGAGGTCTCGACGATCAAAGTGCCGTCCGCCATCATCTCCCTGAGTCTCTCCTCGATCCTGTTGCTCCTGTAAATCTTCTCGTTGATCGCCTTTTCTATATGCTCGGCCTTGACTAAATTGCTGCCCGCTCTACCCGCCCAGTAGACGGACTCACGCACCAGGTCGGCCACCTCGCTGAACCTCGAGGAGAGCTTTTCCTGGTGGTCGGAGAGTCTCGACCCGTATTCAACAATCTTGCCCACACCGGACCTGTCAAAGGGAAGAAGTTTCTCCTGTTTGCACAGGGTGGCTACGAACTGGGCGTATTTCTGGACATTCTCGACCGTCCGCTCCATCCTGCTGTCAAAGTCCGCCTTGACCTTGAAGAGCTCCCGGTACTCCTCGTCGAGACTGTAAAGCAGATAATAGAGATAAGGGCTCCCTATGAGCACGACCTTGACGTCGAGCGGTATAGCCTCCGGCTTGAGCGCGGTGGTCGAGATGAGCCTGTACTGCTCCCATACGTCCTCTATCTTTATCTCGCGGTTTCTTATGGCCCGCTTGAGCGCGTCGTATGCAAAAAGATTTCTCAGGAGGTCGAGGACTTCGATTACGACATAACCGCCGTTGGCCCTGTGGAGGGATCCGGCCTTGATCATAGAGAAATCGGTCATCGCCACGCCGTACTGGAATTTATGCTCGATCCTTCCGAACAGATTGTAATATGCCGGGTTGCTCTCAAACACGCAGGGGGCGCCCTTCCGCTCCTTGTTGTTCACGAGGACATTTACCGTGTATCTCGTGAACGTAGGCTCGGCCTTGGGCATCTTCATAAAAGGCAGGGGAGGGGCCTGCTCCTCCGTCGTCTTGAAGTCCTCGAGGTGCTCCAGTATGTCCTCTCTGACGTTGTCGAGATAGGCGGTGATCTTTTCATTGTCCTGGTGTTTCTTCTTTATGTCCTCGATCAAGTGACCGACAGCGGAAAGCGCCGCGTCCTTTTCGAGTTTTGAAAGCTCCTCCTTCAGGAGCTTCTCACCTTCCCTCACCGCCCTGACCACATCGTCCAGCTTGTCCTGCAGGCCCTTCCCGATCTCCTCTATCTTCTTCTTCGTATTGGCGTCAAGGTTTTCGAACTCTTCCTCCGTCAGCGGCTCGCCCGTCTTCTTCACCGGAACGATCAGAAGGCCGCTCACGGTCTTTCTTATGGAAAAACCCTTTGCCTGGGCCTCTCCCTCGAGGCCGCCGAAAAGGTCCCGCTGCCTCTTCTGGAAGTCCTCCATGATCTTGTTCTTCTGTCTCTCGTACTCCTTCGACTCGAACACCTTTGGGATCTCGACCTTGAGTATTTTGACAAGCTCATCCATATCCTTCTGGAAGATCACGGCCTGGCCGGGTTCAAGCGAAATGGCAGTAGGCGCATCCGGGTCCCTGAAATTATAAACGTAGCACCAGTCCGAGGGCACCGGTCTCGTGAGAGACTGCTTTTCAACGATGGCCTTTATCGTGGACATCCTCCCTGTCCCGTTTTCTCCCAGGAGGAAGATATTGAATCCGGAACTGTCGAGACTCAGGCCGAAATCAATGGCGTTGAGGGCCCTTTCCTGACCTATAGTCCCCTCAAGGAGAGGTATTTCATCCGTGGTCTTAAATCCCAGAACTTTTTCATCACAGCACCTGTAGAGTTCGTCCACGCCGAGTTTCTTAATCATTATTCACCTCCTGAGGATTAAGAGCTAATATAACAGTCTTCTGGAATAATCGATTTCATATCACGCCCTCGGATGATGTTCGAGATAGACCTTTCTGATCCTGTCCATCGTGACCTTTGTGTATATCTGCGTCGTAGATATGTCCGAGTGCCCGAGCATCTTTTGCAGAGAGCGCAGGTCTGCGCCGCCATCTAGGAGATGCGTTGCGAAGCTGTGCCTCACTGTATGAGGGGAAAGGTCTATCCCGGCCTGCCTTCCATAGGCCTTCATTGCCTGCCAAAAACGCTGCCTCGTCATGGCCGCTCCCCTGTTCGTGACGAAAAGATAGTCCGAGTACCGCCCCTTGAGAAAGAACGGCCTGAACTCGGTTACGTATCTTCCTACCTTCTCCTTGGCCCTCGGGTTCACGGGCACCACTCTCTCCTTCGAGCCCTTCCCCAGGACCCTGATAAAGCCGCCTTCCGAGTTGACATCGGAAAGCCTAAGCTTCACGAGTTCGCTGACCCGGAGACCTGAAGAATAGAGCAGCTCCACCATAGCGGAATTCCTGGAAAGCAAGGCCTTCTCTAAAGGGGACCTCCCGGCAGCCGCCGGATCGCCGGCGGCACGTAGAACCTCCATTATCTGATCGACGCTCAGGGCCTTCGGCACCCTCTCCCATTTCTTCGGGGACCTGAGGTTTTCAGTCGGGTCCTCGTCCATGGCCTTTTCCATTACCAGAAATTTGCAGAGGCCCTTTACCGACGAAATGAAACGGCAGACGCTCGAAATCGCATAAGCCTCATCGCGCATCTTGTCCAGGAAATCCATCACATCTTCCCTCAGAAAGCTGCCGACGTCCTTCCCCCTCGAGTCGAGGAAAGTGCCGAACTTCTCGAGGTCCATCCTGTAGGACTCGACCGTGTTTGGCGCCAGCCCCTTCTCGACGGACAGATATATGAGGAAATCCTTAAGTGGCGCCACAGACAAAATGCTCCTCTATTCCCGTGGACTGCTTCAAGCGGTGATAGAGTATATCCGCAATCCTCAGCAGGTTGATAGTGTCTTCCCTGTTGTAACAGAGCAATAACCGCCTCGCGTCGTTGTTCCCTCTCCTGGCATACTCCCACAACCTTACCGCATCGTAGCCGTCCATGCCTTTCACATCGTCATCCCGTTCTATGTCGAATAACACTTCAATCTTCTTCAGGCCGCCGCCGATCCCCAGACGCTTCGCCGCGAAGCAAAGATCGAAGTGCGGCATGTCGAACCTCACATCGGGGAAGACCCTCTGCAGGAAGGGGACATCGAAGGATGAACCATAAAATGTCACGAGGCATTTGTATCCTGAAAGCTCTCTTCTGAGGTTTTCCGCGGTAAGATTATCGCCGGCCACAAGACATCTCCAGTCATGTCCGTCGTAAAGGCCGACAACCGTTACATATCCGCCCCTGCCGGGCATGAGACCGTTGGTCTCGATGTCGAGATACAAGGAATCTTCCTTGAATATATCAAAGAGTCTCCAATGCTCCCTCCTCCTGACGCGCCTCGCAAAGAAAACGGCGTCTCTTTCCCCTAATTTCTGTGCCGCCGTGTTAAGCGACCAGTCGAACGCCGCCTTTCTCTCCGGACTGATGAAGCATATATCGTCCGCCGAGATGAAATCGTCCCATGTCAGAATGCCTTCCGTCCAGAGCCTGCGCTCCATTTTTTCGCCTATGCCGTTCAGCATGCTGAAAGTGTTTCTGATCATCGGACCTTCTCTTTTTTCCCTATATATTATACTCTATTCTCATCTGCGCTATACAGCAAAAGCGTCGTACTAAACCCCTTCGTAGATTTCTTTCATTTCATCGCTGTATCCGCCATTTTCTTTATAAATGCACAAAGGGCGGTCAACCTTCGTCCCCGCTGCGCCGTCTTTCACGGCTTCCGCCAATACCATCTTCGCCCCGGATGAAATATTTGAGTGCACAAACCGAAGGCGCTTCACCTCCATTTCCTTTTCACGGAGGGCGCAAACAAGCTCGGAAAGTCTCTCCGGATGATGGATGAGGAAGAACCTTCCCTTCGACCTCAGAAGTCTGTGGGAAGCCCCGACGAGTTCGGAGAGTTTCAGCTTTATCTCATGTCTTGCGATGGCCCTTTCCTCTTCGGGACTGATAAGTCCGGTCCTGGGTTTCCTGAACGGGGGGTTTGAGACGACTATGTCAAACCGGTCTTCCGTTGACGGAAAAGAAGGACATGATGCTATCTCCCTGAGGTCTTTCTCCATTACGCTGACCCTCTCTTCAAGAGAGTTTAATACGACATTTTTTCTTGCGAGGTCCGCAAGACCTGCCTGAAGCTCGATAAGCGAAACCATTGAGTCGGGATACTTCTTGGCCAGGAGGAGTCCTACGATACCCGAACCGGCCCCGAGGTCGGCAATCTTTCCGGCCCTCGGGAGGTTCACAAAGGAATAGAGCAAAAGGGCATCGACAGAAAACCGATAGCCGTCTTTGGATTGGTAGAGCTTTATGTCCCGTATGCTGTCGAGGGTGACTTCCACGTCAACGGCCGCTAATCCTATCAATAAGCGCCACCAGATCGGTCATCCTGTCGATAATGTAGTCGGCATGGGCTATGACTTCGCGCGGTCTGTACCCGTAGGTGACCGCGATCGTCGTGACGCCTGCGGCCTTCCCGGCGTCGACGTCGTAGTTGCTGTCCCCCACTATGACAGCATCTGAAGCATTGATGCTCAGATCGGACAGGACCTTCAGGACCGGGACCGGAGAGGGCTTTCTTTCGGACGTGGAATCGCTTCCGACAATAATGTCAAAGTATTGGGAAAGGCCGAGCCCTTCGAGGACCGCCATCGAGAGCTTTTCTCTCTTATTAGATATAACCGCTTTTTTATATCGACCGAGTCCGGCGAGGGTCTCTTTCACACCTGGATAGACAGTCGTGTAATCGAGGATGTGCGCTGTATAGTGTTCAAGAAATCGCTTTGTAACGGAATCCGAAACAGCATCGCCTCTGTCGCCGGCAACTCTTTCGAGTAATCTCGTTATGCCTTCGCCGACCAGCTTTATGGTATCGTCAACAGTAAGCCTCTTGACGGAATGGGGCTCCAGCGCATAGTTCAGGGCATTGGTTATGTCAACGCTCGAATCTATAAGGGTGCCGTCGAGATCAAAGATAATAAGTTTCAGAGACATACAGAGAGATTATAACACTAATCTCCCCGAGTGGCCTTGCAGACGCCCTTTCGTGCGTCCTTATCACCGGCGAACTCAGAAACATGCCTGCACTGTCTTTTGATGAGGATGTTAAGGCATTGGGCCTGACTACTATAAGCTGAAAACCCTTCGCCTTCTATTGCTTACGAAGATGTACTTCCTGGACACCTCACGCCGAGACCACGATAAGCTCACGTCCGCCTCATCGTCATAATCAATCCACATCTTCTTTGAAGGCATCTTCAAAAGATAAGGCAATGAGTCCAGTATCTATGCTATTTGCCTCCATCACTCCTGAAACAGCCATGTCGAAAGATATCTCTCTCCTGTATCAGGAAGCACGACGACGATGAGCTTGTCTTTGTTTTCCTCTCTCTTCGCAACTTCCAGTGCGGCCCAGACAGCGGCGCCGCTCGAAATCCCTCCGAGGATGCCTTCTTCCCTGGCAAGGCGTCTTGCAGTGTTTCCGGCGTCCTCGTCTTTCACTCTAATAATCTCATCGATAATTTTTGTATTGAGCACATCCGGGACAAAGCCAGCGCCGATGCCCTGGATTTTGTGAGGGCCAGGCTTTCCGCCCGACAGGACAGGTGAGGAATCGGGCTCGACTGCGACGGCCCTGAAGCCCGGCTTTCTTTTTTTTATGGCTTCAGATACGCCGGTCAGCGTCCCTCCCGTTCCGACGCCGGAGACAAGTATATCAACCCTGCCGTCTGTGTCATTCCATATCTCTTCAGCGGTCGTCCTTCGATGGACCTCAGGGTTGGCGGGGTTCTTGAATTGCTGCGGCATATAGGCCCCGGGCACGGATGCCGCCAACTCCTCCGCCTTTCTTATCGCCCCCTTCATGCCTTCCGCACCGGGCGTGAGAACAAGCTCGGCGCCGAAGATGCGGAATAAGTGTCTCCGTTCGACGCTCATCGTCTCCGGCATTGTCAGGATCAATCTATATCCCTTTGCCGCTGCTGTAAAGGCGAGTGCAATCCCGGTGTTGCCGCTTGTAGGCTCGACAATCACGGAACCTTGCCTCAGGATCCCTTTCCTTTCGGCGTCTTCGATCATAGCCACCCCTATCCGGTCCTTGACGCTGGACAGGGGATTAAAAGACTCTATCTTTGCAATCACTGCCGCCTTCGCCCCGGAAAAAATGCGATTCAATCTTACCAGTGGCGTATTTCCCACAGTCTTTGTGATGTCCTCAAATATCCTCGCCATAAATGCCTCCCCTTTCTTGATATGAGAAATTCGATTGCTCAGGTTTCCTGCATCATGGGAGAAATATTAGCATAATCAAAGAGAGAAGGGAAAACCGGCGGGTAAATAGATACGGCCCGCATCACAAAAAATGGGCAGCGAAGCTCATGAATAATCGGGATAGACTCCGCCCTTGACCGGAAGAAGGACAGAAATTCAGGTTACGTATAAATGGAAAGCGTCCGTTGTTTGCCGCAACGGAAGAAAAATCCCGTGAAGGTTCACGCGGGAAATGACTGCTTCTACTTCGGAGACAACTTTTGCGCCACCTGTATCCTGATGGTCGCTCTTTCAAGAGCGGCAGTCGCCCTTCCGAAATCGATATTATCGATCTTCTTCAACCGCTCCTCGGCCCTCTGCATGGCGGCCTTCGCCCTTTCAATGTCGATATCTTCAGACTTCTCCGCGCTGTCGCCGAGGATGACCACCTTGTCAGGACCGACCTCGGCGTAGCCACCGCTCACAAAGAAGATCAAGGTAGAACTGCCTTGCTTACACATAAGCATTCCTGTCTTGAGCATTGTAATGAACGGCGCATGCTGCGGAAATACGCCGAATTCCCCTTCGCTTCCCGCAGCGGTAATTTCATCCACCTCGTCGCTGAAGACAGAACCGTATGGTGTTACAATCTCTAATCTCAATTTATTTTCCATAAAGTTCTATTTATTCCAGCCAAGCTTTCTCGCGTTCTCTTCAACCTCTTCGATGCTGCCGGTCATGTAGAACGCCTGCTCCGGCACGTCATCATACTGTCCGTCGACTATGGACTTAAAGCTCCTTATGGTATCGGCGACCTTTACATATTTGCCCGGCCTGCCTGTGAACACCTCGGCCACATGGAACGGCTGGCTGAGGAACCTCTGTATCTTTCTTGCCCTCGAAACTATGAGCTTATCGTCTTCCGAAAGCTCTTCCATACCGAGGATCGCGATGATGTCCTGAAGCTCCTTATACCTCTGAAGTATTTTCTGGACGCTTCTTGCAACGGCATAATGCTCCTCGCCGATGACCTTGGGGTCCAGGATTCTCGATGTGGAATCGAGAGGATCGACTGCGGGGTATATACCGAGCTCCGATATCTGCCTCGAAAGAACGACTGTTCCGTCGAGATGCGTAAACGCCGTGGCAACGGCAGGGTCCGTGAGGTCGTCGGCAGGAACATAGATGGCCTGCATCGAGGTTATAGCGCCCTTCTTCGTAGTCGTGATCCTCTCCTGAAGAACACCCATGTCGGTTCCGAGTGTCGGCTGATATCCGACGGCGGAAGGCATTCTGCCGAGGAGGGCCGAAAGCTCCGAGCCCGCAAGCGTATATCTGAATATGTTGTCGATAAATATGAGAACGTCCTGTCCCTCGTCCCTGAAGTACTCAGCGCAGGTGAGCGCAGTAAGCGCGACTCTGGCCCTTGCTCCGGGCGGCTCGTTCATCTGTCCGTATATGAGCGCGACCTTTTCAAGAACGCCCGAATGCTTCATTTCACCGTAAAGGTCATTTCCTTCTCTCGTACGCTCGCCGACGCCCGCGAAGACCGAGACACCGCCGTGCTTCATTGCGATGTTATGGATCATCTCCATGATAACGACGGTCTTTCCGACGCCCGCGCCGCCGAACATGCCCATCTTGCCGCCTCTGACGAAGGGAACGAGGAGATCGAAGACCTTGACGCCCGTCTCAAACACCTGGGTGACAGGCTCCTGCTCCGCAAACTCAGGAGCTGTCCTGTGAATCGGCAGTCTCTTTTCGGCATTCACCGGCCCGAGCTTATCAACGCCTTCTCCGATGACGTTGAGTATCCTGCCGAGGGCAGCCTTGCCGACGGGAACGGTTATCGGCTGTCCGGTATCGACCGCTTCGGTGCCCCTGACCAATCCATCAGTGGCGGACATTGCAATAGTCCTGACCTTGTTGTCTCCGAGATGGGATGCAACCTCAAGCGTGATCTTGATATCGGGAACACCCTTTGCCGCATCGCCCTTCTGGTCGATCGTTATTGCGTTAAGGATCTCGGGCATTGTGCCCTCGAACTCGACGTCCACGACTGCTCCGATGACTGTTGCAACTTTTCCAACGTTCATATATATTCCTCCGTTTTCAGTATCACAGTATCCAGTGTCATAGTATCAGGGTGTCAGTGGGTCAAAGTCCACAAAATCTTTTCGCTGTGATACCTTGATACTATGATGCTCTGAATCTTACCTACCCTTTCAACGCCTCAACGCCGCCGACGATATCCATGAGCTCTTTCGTAATGGCAGCCTGTCTCGCCTTATTGAATTGGAGTGTAAGACTGCCGATCATATCATTGGCTGCCTTGGTTGCGTTCTCCATCGCCGACATCCTGGCGGCCTCTTCCGACGCCTGCGATTCCAGAAGCGCGCGGAATATCTGTATCTCTATATTCTTGGGGAGAAGTCTGCTGAAGACCTCTTGCTGCGTAGGTTCATACAGAAAGATCGCCGTGGGAAGTGCTTCTACGCCTGTTTCCTCTATGGACCCTATAGGCAGGATCGTCTTGATTATCACCTTTTGAGCGACCACTGACTTGAACTCATTATAGATGAGCACTACTTCATCGACCGTCTCATTTATATAGCTCTCGATGACATCGCCTGCGATCTCCTGCGCGCTGGCGTAGGAAATCTTCCCTGAAATGCCCGACCAGGATTTGCGCCGTACAATGTTTCTGCGTTTATAATAATCATTTGCCTTTCTCCCAACCGAGCTGACGCTTACCTCGAAGCCCTGGTTCTTTAACTCGGCGACATGTCTCATAGCCGCCTTCAGGATATTGGTATTGAAGGCGCCGCAGAGCCCCCTGTCGCTGGTAATCACCAGGACCTCCACAGTCTTTCTGGGACGGACCACAAGGAGGGGATGCACTTCTCCCTCGGTCATACCCGCAAGGATCGAGAGCACGGAATTCATCTTGTCGGCATAAGGCCTCATCTCGAACATCCTCTGCTGGGCCTTCCTGAATTTAGCCGCGGCCACCATCTTCATGGCCTTAGTGATCTTGCTGGTGCTCTGGACGGCCTTGATTCTTCTCTTTATGTCTCTTAGTGTAGGCATTTACGCCTGGAATCCTTTCTTGAATTCTTCTATCGCCTGGGTCAGCTTGGCCTTGATATCGTCGTCGATGGCCTTCTTTTCTCCAAGCGCCTTCTTGACATCGGCCTTACGGTCAGCCATGAAGCGCAGGAATTCGGTCTCGAACTTCCTGACCGCCTCCACAGGCACGTCGTCAAGGTGGCCCTGAGTTCCCGCGAATATTATCGAAACCTGGTCTTCCATAGTCATCGGCACAAACTGGTCCTGCTTGAGGAGTTCAACCATCCTCTTGCCTCGCTCGATCTGCTCCAGGGTGGCCTTGTCGAGATCGGAGCCGAACTGGGCAAATGCCGCCAGCTCGCGGAACTGGGCCATAGTCAGACGCAGGGTGCCTGCCACCTGTTTCATGGCCTTGGTCTGCGCAGCGCCGCCGACGCGGCTTACCGAGAGACCGACGTTGACCGCAGGTCTGACGCCCGCATAGAAAAGCTCGGGCTCCAGATATATCTGTCCGTCTGTGATCGAAATAACATTTGTAGGGATGTAACCCGAAACGTCGCCTGCCTGGGTCTCTATTATAGGAAGCGCAGTAAGAGAACCGCCTCCCAGGTCCTTCGAAAGCTTTGCGGCCCTTTCGAGCAGTCTCGAATGCAGGTAGAAAACGTCTCCGGGGAACGCCTCACGTCCCGGCGGACGCCTGAGCAGCAGCGAGAGCTGTCTGTAAGCGGTCGCCTGCTTGCTGAGGTCATCGTATATTATCAGCGCATGCTTTCCGCCGTCCCTGAAATACTCGCCGATCGCGCAGCCTGTGTAAGGGGCGATATACTGAAGGGGGGCCGGCTCGCTTGCGGTCGCGGAAACGATGATCGTATGCTCCATGGCGCCGTTTTCCTCAAGGGTCTTCATGACGCGGGCGATATTGGCGCGTTTCTGTCCGACTGCAACATATATGCAGGTGACGTCGCCGCCCTTCTGGTTGATGATCGCGTCGATCGCCACTGCCGTCTTTCCTGTCTGGCGGTCGCCGATGATAAGCTCTCTCTGTCCCCGCCCGATGGGTATCATGGAATCGATGGCCTTCAGGCCGGTCTGCATCGGCTCTGCAACAGGCTGCCTGTCGACGATACCGGGGGCCACGACGTCGACTATCCTGGTCTCCTTGGTGTTGATGGGGCCCTTGCCGTCGATGGGCTGGCCGATTGCGTTCACGACCCTGCCTCTCATGGCCTCTCCGACCGGCACCGACATGATCCTTCCGGTGCGCTTCACTATGTCCCCTTCATGGATCAGCGAATCTTCGCCGAAGAGGACCGCGCCGACCGTGTCTTCCTCGAGGTTAAGGGCCATGCCCATTATACCGTTCGGGAATTCGAGAAGCTCGGAGGCCATACACTTCTCGAGACCGTAGACCCTGGCGATACCATCGCCGACAGAGATCACCGTACCGATCTCGCTGACATCCACCTTCTTTTCAAAATCCGTTATCTGCTTCTTTAACAGTTCACTTATCTCTGCGACATTGATTTCCATGACATCACCCCTTTATTAGATCATCTTTCAAAAGCCGCAACTGGCCTCTTAAACTACTGTCGTACAGCGTACTGCCGACCTTTATAACAACACCGCCCAGGAGAGAAGGATCCACAACATACTCCAGGTCCACCTCTCTGCCGGTCAATTTCTTCAGTGAAGGCTTCAGGAAATCGTCGTACCTCTTGCCCGTGTCCACCGGAAGCACTACAGTGGCCTTCGCCCTCTTCTTCTTTTCAAGATACAGGGCGGTAAGGGTCTGTATAACCCTGTCGAGCTGCGAGACCGCCATCTGTTCCGAGAGATAGAGGACAAACTTGGCGGTGGAGTCGGAGACCCCTATCTTCCCTGAGACCTGCTTTACGGCCTTCTCCCTGTCCGCACCGCTGAAAAGAGGGTTTTCGAGGAGCCCCCTGAAATGCGGGCTTTTATCCATGACTCTGCCGACGACCGCAAGTTCGTCCAGCGCCTTGGGGACCGCATCCACCTCGATGGTGTTGAAAAACATCTTTGCGTAACGTTTCACAGCCTGCTGGCGTCTCAATTCTTCGTCTCCATCCTTTTCAGGGACTCTTCTATGAGTCTGATCTGTTCTTCCTTTGTCAGTTTGTCCCTGAGCTTCTTCTCGGCAAGTTCGAGGGCTATCCCGGCCGCCTCGGCCTTGATAGACTCCTTCGCGAGTCTCACTTCGTAGTCTATATTGTTCCTGGCCTGCTCAAGGATCTTCTCTTTCATCTGTTCGCCCTGCTTGATCAAGGCCTCCTTTTCGCCCACGGCGGAGCCTTGCGAACGGGAAAGGATTTCCTGTATCTCCTTGTCCTTGAGTTTCAGTCTGTCTTCGACGGCTGCAAGCGCCTTCTGCGCAAGCTCCTTCGCTTCCGTGGCCTCCTTCAGGGTCTTCTCGATAGTCTCGGTCCTCTTCCTCAAGAATTCCTTCAGCGGCTTCTTCAGGAACCAGACGAGCACGGCGACGAGGATCGCAAAATTAACGATCTTCCACTTATAGTCATCGAATAAGCTTTCATGAGCGGCCGCCTCCTCGGCAAAGGCAAGAGACACAAATACAAACTGAAAAATGCAAAATGAAAAAACCGAAAGCAATCTGCTTTGAACTTTGAACCTTGAACTTTGAACTTTCCCCGTCATACCTTCACCAGCTTCCTCACTATCTCATCAGAGAAGGCCTCAACATCCGAGTGCAATTTCTGTCTCGCATTCTGGGCCTCGGTCTTCAATTCCGCCCTCGCCTTTTCTATAAGGTCCCGTGCGTTCCTGTTGGCCTCTTCGAGCATCTCCTTCTGATTGCTCAGCCCCTCTTTTCTCATATTCTCGAAGATCTCCGCCGCCTTGCTTCTCGCTTCCTTGAGCTCGCGGTTCATCTCGGCGATCACTTCTTCCCTTTTCTTGTCCATCTCCTTTGCTGCGTCGATGGAGCCCCTTGTCGAATTGTCCCTCTCCTTGAAAAGCTTCATGAGCGGCCGGAAGAGGATGATGTTGAGGACATAAAGAAGAACGAGAAAATTCAAGAGCAAGATAACAAACCATTTGGGGATAATGTCTAACACTTTGGCTTCTCCTCCTTGATTTACAAGCGTAAGCAGGTTATCACAGGAACAAAAACCTTGTCAAGAAGCAGGGCCGCATAAAGTCGATTATCGGGGCTTGCACCGGATGCCCGCAAACCCTTGATAATGGCCGATCTTCAGAAATTATAAATGGAACATAACTATTAATTAAAATTTTTAATGAACTTGTGATAGCATAAATGATGTTCTCTCCGGAACTTAAGGAGTTGCGAGCCGGGAATCTGCATCGCACTGTCATAGACCGCGCTTCGAAACAGGGGGCGCACATATTCTTAGAAGGCAGAGAATTCCTCAATTTTGCGTCCAACGATTATCTCAGTCTTGCAGGCCATCCTGATGTCGTGCGCGCAGCAGCCACGGCCATGAACGAATTCGGATTCGGGGGAGGCGCTTCGAGGCTTTTGGCAGGCGGGAGCAGCTTGCACAGGATGCTCGAAGAAAAAATCGCCGGACTCAAAGGAACAGAAGCCGCCCTTATTTTCAACAGCGGATACGCGGCAAACACCGGGACAATCTCCGCCCTCGCAGAGGAGGGCGACGTCATTTTCAGCGATGAGCTGAATCATGCAAGCATTGTGGACGGCTGCAGGCTGAGCAAGGCGAAGACCATCATTTATAGGCACAGAGACGCAGAGCACCTTTCATATCTCATGGAAAAAGAAAATGGGCGCAGGAAAGTTGTCCTAACAGACACCGTCTTCAGCATGGACGGAGATATCGCCCCTTTAAGAGATATTTATAATATTTGTCTTGCTCAAAACTCAAAACCCGACAGCCAACATTCAACACTTCTTTATTTAGATGACGCTCACGGCACGGGAGTTCTCGGAAGCGGCAGGGGCGCCCTTGCTCACTTCGGCATCTGCCCTGAACCCTGGATAATACAAATGGGTACTCTATCAAAAGCACTCGGCTCCTTCGGGGCATTCATCGCAGGAAGCAGAAACATTATCGAATGGCTGACAAATTCAGCAAGGTCTTTCATGTTCTCAACGGCTGTCCCGGCCTGTTCGGTCGCAGCGGCGCTGAGGGCTATAGAACTCATAGAGACGACACCAAAGCTGGTTCTGCAACTCTGGAAGAACCGCAATCAAACGGTCGGCATGTTGAAGATGAAGGGATATGACACAGGGGGAAGCGGAACTCCCGTCATCCCCTTGAGAGTAGATAGCGTCGAAGAGGCGTTGAGGCTCTCCCGGCATCTCTATGAAAAAGGCATATATGCCCCCGCAATAAGACCGCCGACGGTGAAGACGCCGAGAGTGCGGATAACCGTCACGGCGGAGCATTCGGAAGAGGATATTGCGATGCTTGCCGACGCTCTGCCCTCCGTGAAGATCTAGCCTCCTCCGCCTCCACTTCCCTTTTGTATTTAACCGGGACAATGGTATATTCCTAGATGCAGAACTCGAATAGTCACCTTCCTTTCCATTACGGCTGGGTCGTCGTCTTTACGGGGACCCTCTGCATATTCGCCTGTCTCGGCTTGGGGCGTTTCGCCCTCGGAATGCTCCTGCCCTCGATGGCCACGACTCTTAATCTTACCTATTCTCAAATGGGTTTCATCAGCACGGGGAATTTCCTGGGCTATCTCGCTTCGGTGCTGGTCAGCGGCTCCCTCGCACTAAAAATAGGGGCGCGGAAGCTCATCTTCCTTGCACTGCTTCTGGTCGGGTTTTCGATGATACTCGTGAGCAGGGCCAAGAGCTTCAACTCGGTGCTCGCCCTCTATTTCCTGACAGGCATCGGAAGCGGCGCTTCGAACGTTCCGGTGATGGGCCTTGTCTCGCATTGGTTTGAGAGCACGATCAGGGGAAAGGCCGCGGGATTCATTGTCATCGGAAGCGGCTTTGCCATCGTCCTTTCCGGAAAGCTGATTCCCTTCGTCAACAGAGTCGTCGGTCCCGGGGGATGGCGCACGAGCTGGCTGGCACTCGGATGCACAGTGCTGGTCATCGCCTTCATAAGTCTCATCCTCATAAGAAACAGGCCTGATGAGAAGGGACTGAGGCCGATAGGAAGCGGGGCCTCTGCGCCTTTCTATTCGGAGGCCATAGATAAGATGAAGGCGAGACTTCATAAGAAGAAGGTTATCTATCACCTGGGAGCGATATACTTCCTCTTTGGTTATACATATGTCATTTACGCCACCTTTATTGTCACGACCCTTGTAAAGGAGCGCGGCTTTTCAGAATCTATTGCCGGAAATTTCTGGTCATGGGTCGGGTTTCTAAGTCTCTTTTCCGGTCCGGTCTTCGGAACGCTTTCGGACAGACTGGGAAGGAAGGCCGGGCTGATGGCTGTCTTCTTCCTCCAGATGATTTCATATCTTCTGGTCGCCACGAAACTTCCGGGCCTTTTCCTTTATCTGTCGATAGGCTTTTACGGCATCGTCGCCTGGAGCATACCGTCGATAATGGCCGCGGCCGTAGGCGATTATTTCGGCGCCCATAGGGCCGGACAGGCATTCGGCTTTGTGACATTTATCTTCGGATTCGGGCAAATCATAGGGCCTGCGGTGGCGGGAATGTTAGCAGAAAAGACGGGCAGCTTTTCGGGAAGCTTTTATATGGCGGCGGCTTTTGCTGCGATTGCGATACTGCTCACCGCTTTTCTGAAAAGACCGCAGACGACGCATTAAGATCATTACAACTTATCGCGCACTGGCAATTGCGCCAGGAGTTCCTTCCTGAAGTCTAACCTGTTGCCTTTTTGATACATGGCAAGGTTACAACCAGGGAGAAACAACCTGCCGATTGCTATCGCGTGCGACCTCCCCTCCCCGAGTTTGCAGAATCGGAACAGGAAGCAAGAGTAGATTTCTGCTGAAGGGAAATAGTGCCCAGGCAATCTACTGCGCGGGGATGAAGGACATCGCAGCAAGCTGCTAAGAATGCGCCTGCCTGTCCGGTAGGCAGGCCTGTCTGCCGTCAGGCAGGCTCGCTATCCGGTTCAAAAAGCTTCCTTCGGGTTGCGGCAGGGAATCGGTCAACTTGCGCTCCGACCGTGACCACATATGGGTCACTTTACTCTTGACAATAAGAATGAGATACCATAGTATTCTGGTATTCTCAATACATATAGATATTAACGCTGAAGTTACAAACTTGAAGCTTACTTATTATCGGGAGGACAAGCAATGAAAAAAGCAGCCATTTTATTTTTGTGTTATGCGCTGATCTTTGCGCCGTTTGCGGCATCTGCCGCAATAGGGGTAAAAGGGCAGGGAGGGTCCCTTCCGGCTGTACACCCTGTAAATTTTACCGGCATTGGACCTTTAGACCATACGACCCCCGTACCGCTGGGAAAAGACATCTTGCAATTCAGGGCTGGCGGCCACATCCTGGGCTTTAAGCCCGACAAGGTCTATCTTGTGAGCACGGCTGGTTTCCTTAGTGTTGAGTTTATGGGGACAAAAGGAGTAATGCCTAAGGTGACATCGGCAGGCAAGGCCCAGGGGAAGGGGCTTCAGAGTCTCGGCAGGGTTGAGTATCAGGACCTATGGGAAGGGGTCACTTTAAGTTATGAAGGCGCCGCAGGGGGGATAGCGGAGAGCGCATACAGGATAAGGCCTGGAGCGGATGCGGGTGATATAAGGCTTAAATACAGCGCTGAAGCAGAGCTCCGGAAAGACGGCTCATTGAGGATAAAGCTTCCCACGGACCGGGGGTGGATGACGGAGAGCAAGCCGGTTGCGTGGCAGGAGATAGAAGGGAAGAGGAGACCCGTAGAAGTCGCCTTCAGGCTTGACAAGGGACAGGTTGGTTTCAAAGTGGGAGAATACGACCGGACCCGGGACCTTATTATAGACCCGACATACCAGTGGCACACCTTCTACGGGTCGTCAAACTATAATTACGGCAATGGGATAGCGGTTGACGGCAGCGGCAATGTTTATGTCACAGGATATAGTTTTGCGACATGGAACGGCCCCGTCTCCCTCGGATCGCCTGCCCCTAAGAATCCTTACAGCGGCAATTACGACATCTTCGTTTTGAAGCTGGACTCAAGCGGCGCATACCAGTGGCACACCTTCTACGGCTCGTCGTCAGGCTATGATGCGGGCTATGGGATAGCGGTTGACGGCAGCGGCAATGTTTATGTCACAGGAGAAAGTGGTGCAAGCTGGAACGGCCCATCGGGACAGAGTCCCCTTAATGCATACAGCGGCGCCGGCGACATCGTTGTTTTGAAACTGAGCTCAAGCGGCGAATACCAGTGGCACACCTTCTACGGCTCGTCAAGCTATGGTGAGGGCGACGGGCTAGCGGTTGACGGCAGCGGCAATGTTTATGTCACAGGAGAAAGTGGTGCAAGCTGGAACGG
>JAJYIF010000006.1 GCA_021790195.1 Nitrospirota bacterium | reverse complement strand
TGATGGGATGTATGTAGCTTTCATACAAGACGCCCAGTACTATGTATACCGTTATTAACGCGGCGAGGATTAGAAGAGGTTCATTCGTGAGAGACACCTTGAAGGCCTGGGCGGTGCCAGTAAAACTTCTACGTATGCCCGCGGGGAGACCGAGTTTGCGTGCGTCGTCCTCCACCGCCTTGACCGCATCGCCAAGGGCGACGCCCGGAGCAAGGTTGAACGAACCTGTCACTGACGGGAACTGTCCCTGATGGTTGACGGCAAGAGACGTGGAAGTAGGCCGATATTGAGTGAAAACGCTGAGAGGGACCCTGTCAGCGTCTGCAGGAAATACGTAGATGTCATGCAGCGTCTCGGGCCTTTGCCAATACTCAGGCGCTACCTCCATCACAACGTGATACTGATTCAAAAGAGTGTAGGAGACCGCGACCTGCCTCTGCCCGAACGCGTCATAGAGAGTGTTGTCGATGAGCTGCGGGGTTATGCCGAGCCGCGAGGCGGTATTGCGGTCGATGGATATTGATGCCTGAAGGCCCCTGTTCTGGAGGTCGCTGCTTACGTCCGCAAGCTGTGGGAGCCTGCGCATTGAGCGCACCATCTTTTCCGCCCATTCGTTGAGCTCTGTGACATTCTCCCCCTGAAGAGTATATTGATAAAGCGCGGTGCTTATCCTACCCCCGATCCGCAGGTCCTGGACCGGCTGGAGATAGGTCGGAGCCCCGGGGACCTCAGATAGCCTCTTCCGGAGTCTCGCGATCACCTGGAAGGCAGTGGCCTTTCGCTTATCAAAAGGCCTGAGGGCTATGAACATCCGGGCCGTGTTTGTCGTCGAACCGCCTCCACCTCCGCCCCCCGTGAACCCCGTCACAAAAACGACATCCGGGTCTTCCCTTATGATATTGACCACCTCAAGCAGCTTTTCCCTCATCGCCTGGAAGGATATGTCCTGCGCCGCCTGGATTATGCCCGAAATGCGCCCGGTGTCCTGTTCCGGGAAGAAGCCTTTCGGCACGACGATGAAAAGAAAGATGCTCGTGCCCATCATAGCCACCAAGAGCGTCAGCATGATACGGTCGTGGCGGAGGGCCCACCTGAGACTCCTCTCGTAGATGTTCTTCATGCCCTCAAAAACCTTCTCGCTCACCCTGTAGAACCTTCCGTGGCTCGATTTCTCAGACCTCAGAATGGTTGCGCACATCATCGGCGTAGTGGTCAGGGAAAGAAGGAGGGAGATTGTGACCGCCGCAGAGAGGGTCATGGCAAATTCCCTGAAAAGGCGTCCGACCATGCCTCCCATAAGCAGGATCGGTATGAAGACCGCAATCAGGGAGACGCTCATCGAGATTACGGTAAAGGTTATCTCGCGCGCCCCTATCAGCGCCGCCTCGTAAGGAGAAAGACCTCTCTCACGATAACGCGTGATGTTTTCGAGGACAACGATGGCGTCGTCCACGACAAAGCCGGTCGAGATAGTAAGGGCCATGAGAGAAAGGTTGTCCAGCGTATAGCCGAGGAGGTACATCACCCCGAAGGTGCCGATGATCGAGACGGCTATCGCGACGCCGGGGATAACGGTGGCCCTGACATTCCTGAGGAACATAAAGACAACGAGGATGACCAGCATGCTTGAAATAAGGAGGGCCCTTTCCACTTCGTGGAGCGACCCCCGGATAGGCGGGGTCCTGTCGTTGACGATAGTGAGTTTGACTCCGCCCGGCATGGCCGCCTCAAGATGCGGGAGGACGCTTCTGACATTGTCGACCGTATCTATGATGTTTGCGCCTGGCTGGCGGAACACAATCACCATGACCGCAGGCTTTCCGTTTACAAAGCCGGCGGCACGAAGGTCCTCCACGGAGTTCTCCACCCTGGCCACATCTGAAAGCCTCACCGCAGCGCCCGATCTGTAAGTCAGGATAATGGGCATATACTCTTCGGCCCTGTAAAGCTGGTCATTGGTGTCTATCTCCCAGCTCCTCTTGCCGTCCGAAACCTCTCCCTTCGGCCTGTTGACATTTGTGCCGGTCAGGACCCCGCGCACGTCTTCGAGGCTGATGCCGTATTTATTGAGGGCGGTCGGGTTCAGGTCGATGCGGACCGCGGGCAGTGAGCTCCCCCCAACGAAAACCTGTCCCACTCCCTGGACCTGGGAAAGCCTCTGCTGGAGTATGGAGGAGGCCGCGTCGTACATCGCAGGCGTGCTCACCGTGTCGGAGGTAAGGGCGAGTATAAGGATCGGCGCGTCCGAAGGGTTCATCTTGCGGTAGGTCGGGTTGCTCGGCAGATTGGAGGGAAGAAAACTGCGGGCGGCATTGATCGCCGCCTGGACATCGCGGGCAGCACCGTCTATGTTGCGGTTCAGGTCGAACTGAAGAGTAATGCTCGTTATTCCGCGGTAGCTCGTGGAGGTCATCTCCGTCACCCCCGCGATCAGTCCGAACTGTCTCTCGAGAGGAGCGGCAACAGAGGTTGCCATTGTCTCCGGGTCCGCGCCGGGAAGATTGGCCGAAACGCTGATCGTCGGGAAGTCAACCTGGGGAAGGGGGGCGACCGGAAGCAGCCGCACGGAGATCACACCCGCCAGGGCTAGTCCGATAGTGAGGAGCATCGTCGCCACAGGACGCCTGATGAAGACAGCGGGGACGTTCATTCAATTTCCTTTTTCCTGTCCTTCCGGGTTGTTCCCTTTCTGTCCGCGAAAGCGCCTTGCGAGCCTGTCAAAGGTCAGGTAAATGACCGGGGTCGTATAGAGAGTAAGTATCTGGCTGATGATCAACCCTCCTACGATGGCAAGTCCGAGCGGGCGGCGGAGTTCCGAGCCGACGCCGGTCCCCAGCGCAAGAGGCAGCGCCCCCAGCAGCGCAGCCATGGTCGTCATCATGATCGGCCTGAACCTCAGAAGACATGCCTGATAGATCGCCTCCTCGGGCCCCTTCCCTTCCCTCCTCTCCGCCTCAAGCGCAAAGTCCACCATCATGATGCCGTTCTTCTTCACTATGCCTATGAGAAGAATGATCCCGATCACCGCTATTACGGTAAGCTCCGTGCGGAACATCATAAGCGCAAGGACCGCTCCCACCCCAGCGGAAGGCAGCGTAGAAAGGATCGTGATGGGATGTATGTAGCTTTCATACAAGACGCCCAGTACTATGTATACCGTTATTAACGCGGCGAGGATTAGAAGAGGTTCATTCGTGAGAGACACCTTGAAGGCCTGGGCGGTGCCAGTAAAACTGCCGCTGATGCTTCCAGGCAGGCCGAGTTTCTTGGCCTCTTCTTCTACCGCGTTCACAGCGTGACCAAGCGCTGCTCCGGGTGCGAGATTGAAAGACGTTGTAACGGCAGGGAACTGTCCAAGGCGGCTGATGACGAGAGGACCCGTCGTCTCCCGGACCTGGGTGATAGAGCTGAGCGGCGTCTGACCGCCTCCGGAGCTTCTGAGATAAATAGACTGAAGACCGTACGGCCCCTTCTGGAAATCGGGCATTGCAGCAAGGACGACACGGTATTGATTCAGCTCAGTAAAGATCGTCGAGACGAGCCTCTGGCCGAAGGCGTCATAAAGGGTGTCGTCGATCTGCTGCGGTGTAATACCGAGACGCGAGGCCGTGCTCCGGTCGATCGTGAGCGCCAGTCTCAACCCCTTGTCTTGCTGGTCGCTGCTGACGTCGCTAAGCTCAGGGCGGGCCCGCAGGGCCTCTACAAACCTCGGCGCCCATATATTCAGTTCGTCGGCGTTCGGGTCTTCGAGGGTGTATTGATACTGGGTCCGGCTCACTCGCGTGTCCACAGTGAGGTCCTGGACCGGCTGCATATAAAGAGTGATCCCCTTCACCTTCTCGATCTCGGGCTGAAGGCGGCGGATAATATCGCTTGCGCTCGCCTTCCTTTCCTCAAGGGGTTTCAGGTTGATAAGTATCCGTCCGCTGTTGAGCGTAGTGTTCGTCCCGTCAACTCCGATAAAGGAAGAGAGGCTTTCGACGGCAGGGTCTCTGAGGACAACCCTCGCAAGCGCCTGCTGCTCTTCGGCCATGGCGGAAAACGAGATAGATTGCGACGCCTCTGAAATGCCCATAATCACGCCTGTATCCTGGACCGGGAAGAAACCTTTCGGAACAGTATAGTAGAGCACAACTGTAAGGACCAGCGTGCCGACGGCGACAATCAGTGTAGCAGTCTGATGTCCGAGCACCCAGCGGAGCGTCCTTCCGTAATTTTCGATCACCCTGTCGAAGACCTTCTGGGAGGCGCGAAAGAACCTTCCCTGCCGCTCCTCGGGCAGATGCTTGAGGATCCTTGCGCACATCATGGGCGTCAGTGTGAGCGACACGGCCGCGGAGATCAGGATAGTCACTCCGAGAGTCACCGCGAACTCCCTGAAGAGACGTCCGACCACGTCTCCCATGAAGAGAAGCGGTATTAACACTGCGATGAGGGAGACGGTGAGTGAGAGAATGGTAAAACCTATCTGCTTGGAGCCTTTCAGCGCAGCCTCAAAAGGTGAATCTCCCTTTTCGACATAACGCGCTATGTTTTCTATCATGACGATCGCGTCGTCCACCACAAAGCCGGTCGATATGGTCAGGGCCATCAGTGAGAGGTTGTTCAGACTGAACCCGAGCAGATACATAACGCCAAAGGTCCCTATGAGAGAAAGGGGCACGGCAACGCTCGGGATCATCGTTGCTGGGAGGTTGCGGAGGAATATAAAGATCACCAGCACGACAAGGAAGACAGCTAGCATCAGCTCGTACTCAACATCCCTCACAGAGGCGCGAATCGTCGTCGTGCGGTCGGTAAGGACCGAGACCTTCACGGAAGACGGGATCGAGCTCTGAAGCTGGGGCAGGAGTTTCTTGATCCTGTCAACGACCTCTATCACGTTTGCGCCCGGCTGCCTCTGGATGTTGACGATCACCGCAGGCGTGTTGTTCATCCATGCGGCCTGCTTCACGTTCTCGGCGTCGTCAATCACCTCCGCGACATCCGACAAATGCACAGGGGCCCCGTTCCGATAGGCCACGATGAGCGGCCGGTACTCCGCGCTCGTGAAAAGCTGATCATTGGCCCCGATTATGTATGACTGGCGCGGCCCGTCGAAGCCGCCTTTGGCCTGATCTACATTCGCCGCAGAGATGGCCGAGCGCAGGTCTTCGAGGGTGAGACCGTATGAGGCGAGGGCGGTCGGGTTTGCATGGACCCGCACCGCGGGCCGCTGTCCTCCGCTTATGCTCACAAGTCCGACCCCGGGAAGCTGGGAAATCTTCTGGCCGAAACGGGTATCGGCAAGGTCCTCCACTTGAGGGAGCGGCATGGCATCGGATGTAAGGGCAAGGGTCAGAATGGGCGCGTCTGCGGGATTGACCTTGCTGTAAACAGGAGGCGTCGGGAGGTCCTTCGGGAGGAAGGTAAAGGCTGAATTTATAGCAGCCTGCACCTCCTGCTCCGCAACGTCGAGGCTCAGGTCCAGACTGAACTGGAGCGCGATAATAGAGCTTCCGCTTGAGCTTGTCGATGTCATCTGCGTGAGACCCGGCATCTGTCCGAACTGCCTCTCAAGCGGCGCGGTCACCGACGAGGCCATGACTTCAGGACTTGCGCCGGGGAAGAAAGTGCGCACCTGTATTGTGGGATAATCTACCTGGGGAAGGGCCGATACGGCCAGCTGCTTGTATGCGACCGCGCCGGCCAGGATGATGGCGACCATGAGGAGCGTGGTCGCAACCGGCCGCTCGATGAAGGTGCGGGATATGTTCATTAAGCGCCTTTGCGACCGGCGCCGCTATCCTGCTCCTTGACCTCCACCCTGGCCCCTTCACGAAGCCGTTCTCCGCCTTCGACCACAACAAGCTCTTCGGGCGAGACCCCTTTTGTGATAACGGTCTCGCCGGACTGGGTCACGCCGGTTGTGACAATACGCATAGATACGGTCTTATCGGGTTTCACGACATAAACGAATGAGCCCTGAGGTCCGCGCTGAACAGCCGAAGCGGCCACCACCACGGCATCATGGACAACCTCGACAAGCAGTTTTGCATTGACGAACTGGTTCGGGAAAAGAGAATTGTCCTTGTTAGGGAAGACAGCCTTCAGCCTCAATGTGCCTGTAGTCGGATCTATTTGATTGTCGACAGTGAGAAGGTACCCTGTGCCCAGCAGTCTCTTCATGTCGCGGTCATACGCCTCCACCGGCAAGCGCGCCCCTGCCCTCAACCTTGCGAGCACCTGGGGGAGATTGTCTTCGGGGATGGGAAATATCACGGAGATCGGCTGGAGCTGCGTAATCACAACTATTCCGTTGGCGTCTGTCGCATGCACTATATTGCCGGGATCCACCGAACGGAGCCCTACCCTTCCGCTGATCGGGGAAGTGATTCGGCAATAGGTGAGCTGCAGTTTTGCGCTGTCGATCTGGCCGACGTCCGTCTTGATCGACCCCTCCAACTGCCGGACCAGTGCGTCCTGGGTGTCGAGCTGCTGCTTTGGGATCAGGTTCTTCGCCCAGAGGGAGCTGTAGCGATCGAGGTCGAGCTTCGCGTTCTCAAGGGACGCCTTGTCGCGCGCAAGCTGTCCTTCGGCCTGGGTCAGCTGGACCTGAAAGGGCCTCGGGTCGATCTTCGCCAGAACGTCCCCGGCATTGACGGGCTGTCCTTCACGGAAAAGCACCTCCATAAGTTGCCCGTCGACCCTGGTCTTCACGGTCACTGTATTGAGAGGGGTGACAGAGCCGAGACCGGGGAGATAAACGTTGACATCCTTTTTTCCGGCCGCTTCAGCGACTACGGGAAAGCGCAGGACCGGCGCCGGCTTTTCCTTCCTGCCGGCGAGCAGCTTCAGGTCCTTCATCCCGAAATAACCGCCGGCAATCAGAAGGCACAGCACCACGGCAATGACCACTTTCCTTTTGCGGGACGACTTGGGTTTCAGTTCTTCTTCTGTATTTTCGTCTTTCAATATTTCAACCGGACGCGTTATCGTCCCAAAAAAATTTGCGCTTCCGCGCATAACATATACGGTTAAGTTTCGCAGATTGTCGGCCCCCTGTCAATGATGAAGCGGGGCGATCAGAAGTCCGCCATTCCTCGTCCTTTTTAACGTCATTCGGACCGGCTGGGTCAAAAGAAGGGAAAAACCAGCCGGTCCGCCTAGAACAAACGCTCTACGACCTGTGACGGTGAAACCCTCCGTGCATCATCGAGTCGCGCACGAGCTCCTTGAATTTTTCCCTTTGCTCGGGCGTCAACTTTGATTTGATCTCTTCCCTCGACTTTATCCTGTCGAGCATCATGGAAGCCTTCAGACCCTGAATCTTCTTGACCTGCGACTCCACCGCCCTCATGTTCACCGGCTCCTTCCTGAGCATCTCGCGGAGCTCCAGCTTTGCAATCTTGATGTCGGCCTTCTTCTTTATCATGTCTTTTGCGGTTGACTCCCATATCTCCCTTATGGCCGTCTTCTGCGAATCGTTCAGGTCGAGTTTCGCGAAGAGCCGCGCGCCGTCACCGCGGCCCCTCTGGAAGAACTGTCTTTCTTTGCCGCATTCACCGCGGAAGCCCCTGTCGTCAGCCGAAACCCTGCTTGCCGTGGCAAGCCCCACAAATAAGAGACTCACCACGATGAAAAGCCTGCCCATTGCTGCTGCGTTCAACCTAATCATTCTACCCATTTTCTGCCTCCTTTTTCTCTCGGTTACGTTCGAGTTCTGAGATGCTATATAGCCTCTTCACCTTCTGTCTTATAAAGAAAGACGAAGAGACAAACAGGAAGGTTACAAATAATATCTACGTTGATATTTGTCCTTCACGTTCGGAGATCTGTTGTCTGTGAAGGAAGGGGGAAGAATGAAACAAGTCGCAAAGCGTGCTTCTTCTTCCTGGAATCAACGCTTGACCGTCCAACATCAAAGGTGTATAGTTCAAACAGAACTGTGGAGGGGCTTTTTGGCGAGACTTATTCTATCACATGATCTTTATGTAATTAGAGGAACCGGCAATAAACTCGGGCTTATCTTGGTATCTCTAGTTCTATCATTCTTGTCATCTTGCTACATGTTCGGGCCAGCCGATGGCGGATTCAAGGTCTTAGGCTCAATACGAGATAATCAGGGGCAATTGCTGGAGAGATGTTACCTGGAACTGAGAAATCGAGAGGATCAACATTTCTATGGCCCGGTTCCAACCAAGAGTGGTCAATTCAGTACTCTTATTCTAGTTGCGCCTTACAAGGCTGACTATTGGCATGTCATATCTTGCCCGGGTTATGAATCTCACAGAGTGTTAGTGACTTATGGAGAAAACACCTCGCCATCAAAGCCGCTAGATCTCGGTGAGGTAGTAATGAAGAAAGAAAAGTAAAGTGAGTGCAGGCTTTAATTCAACGGTCCTTCCTGAACACCTCGCTTTTGGAGTCTGATATAATTGTGCTGAGTAGAACTGAAACTAAGTGCCGAAATGTTTGGGCATGGTCTATTATTTGGAGATGAACCCATTATTACCTATTAGACTTTTAAGGAAGATAATCACTTGCAGATTACTGATTACATCGAGTTCAGGCATGGATTGCCTTTTTATGACATGGTAATGAGTTTTATGACCTCATTGACTACGGTCGCTTTGATTTTAAATAATGATAAGCTCATTAACCTCAAAGGAGAAGACTATATAATCTTTGAAGGACGATGGGTTAATAGTAAAAAAACATTTTTCCCCATACGATGTTATAAATAATATTCGAACAGGGAAATTTACTTTTGAGGTCTACATCAACTCATGTTGTTCCATGCTTGCCAACACTGCTTATGAAGCTGTTAAAGATAAAAATGACAAATCGCCTGAATTTGAATATCTCCGTCATATTAGAAATGCAAGCTCACACCAAAACACATTTAACTTTTTTGACCATGAGCCATCTTCACCCGCTCAGTGGAAAAAATCAATAATAGATCACAATTCAAAAGGAAAGAGCAACCCCTTATACGGCACAGCGTGTTTTGGTACATTCGTCGGTGTGGCTGATATCATATACTTGTTAAAAGAAATAGAAGAAAAATTGATCTAACCAAGCGTTCCAGGAAGCGTAGCTGATCGTGCTCATGAATTTAACGTCACCGCCAACTTCTTCCGAAAATCCTCACCAGTTGCGATAAATCGAACCACGAGGTTGTCGGTACTCGACAAAGACATGCGTAAACTGTCTGGTCGAAGCGCATTTCACTTCACCCCTTAGTCCGCCAGCAAAAGGCAAAATCTGCAAATTTCTTTGATATAATAGACTTGCAGCCGCTGGAGATGAGACATGAGTTTGATTTTGATAAATTGATACTATGAATTAGGCCGATATGAATGAACCTTTTGACATGACCTCCATGATCGCGGATTATATGGAGAAGGGGTTTCTCGAAAACATCATCGACATGTTCAAGCATGACAGGACTCTCTATCCTCTGATCGGGGAGCTGATGACGGACGAGAGGATGCGCGTGAGACTGGGCATTACCGCGCTCGTCGAAACTCTGGCGAACGAAGATCGTCACAACATTCCGGGTTCAATTGATTCGATCGCGAGACTTCTGAAAGAGCAGGACTCTACCGCGCGCGGAGACGCGGCATATCTGCTGGGAATCATAGGTCATCCTGCCGCCCTCCCCCATCTCGAATACGTATTGGCGGACGACAACGCGCAGGTGAGGGAGATCGCAGTGGAGGCGATTGAGGAAATCAGGAAGATGATTCACAGCGATCGGAATTCCGCATAGGCCGGTATCCACGAGTTCGGACGTGTTTCAAAACTTCAATAATGCGATAGATTACTATAATCGGAAAAGATAGCCTTTCTCGCGGCAAGTAGCATTCACGGGTCTTGTTATGCAACATGTTTATTAAAGTATCGCCATTAAAGCTTTTTCACCATTCCCGAATTCTCTCGCTGAGCAAGAGCGTGGAGGGGTCCGTGTCCGTCCGGAGACAATGGTATGACTGACTCTACAATCATAAGCCTCTTCCTCTCCGCCGCAGAAAGATATAAGGACAACGCCGCCTTCAATTATTTCGAGCAATCCTGGAAACAGATGACCTATGGGGAGTTTCTTGTAAGGTCTCGATGTATTGCTCTGCATCTCATAAAATCCGGCATAAAGAAGGGCGCCAGGATAGCTATTGTATCTGAGAACAGGCAGGAGTGGTGTTCAGCATATCTCGGAATAGTCATGGCAGGGGGAATAGCCGTGCCCATAGACGCGCAGCTCGGGCCGAATGAGATCAAGAACCTTCTCGACGATTCCGGGACTACGCTCGTGTTTACGAGCGGCAGCACAAAGGAAAATGTTCCCGGGTCCGTTAAGGCGATCAGTTTTGACTCCCCTGAATTCATCGAAATCTGCTCCTCTTCCGGAACCGCAACGTGTCCGGGACTTGAGCCGGAAGACATAGCTTCGATCGTCTATACGTCCGGCACAACGGGCATACCAAAGGGTGTGATGCTCACGCATGGTAATTTCTGCTCCGACGCCGAAGCCTTGATAAAAGCTGGCGTGGTGACGCATGAGGACAATGTGCTGTCCATCCTTCCCCTTCACCATACCTACCCGTTCATGTGCACTTTTCTCGTGCCGCTCTTTCTCGGAGCGACCATTACTTATCCCATAGGCATGAAGGGGCCGGAGCTGATCTCGACAATGAAGGAAAAGGGGGTGAGCGTGCTCGTGGCCGTCCCTCAGCTCCTCGAACTCATGAGAAACGGCATGATGAAGAAGATAGGCGAGACGCCGATCTCTCCTCTTCTATTTTTCCTATTGAGGATGAGCGGCGCCCTGAGAAGTCTCTCCGGCATTAATGCAGGCAAAGTTATATTCAAGTCGGCTCACAGGGCCTTCGGCGTGAGCTTCAGGTTCTTCGCGTGCGGGGGCGCAAAGCTCGATCCACAGGTGATGAAAGACCTGGAAGCGCTCGGTTTCACGGTCCTGGAGGGATACGGTTTGACAGAGACCTCTCCTGTTGTGACCTTCAATCCGGTTGCGAAGAGAAAGCCCGGCTCTGCGGGCACTCCTCTGCCTTCGGTTGAGCTGAAGATCGGCAATCCCTCGGAAAACGGAGAAGGCGAGATTGCGATCAGGGGACCAATGGTAATGAAGGGCTATTACAAGAGACCTGAGGCCACTGCAGAGGTGCTTCGCGAGGGCTGGTTCATGACCGGAGACCTCGGACATCTCGACCCGGACGGCTACCTTTTTATAACAGGGAGATCAAAAGAGGTGATTGTCCTGAGCTCCGGGAAGAACGTCTATCCTGAGGACGTGGAGAGGGAATACCTGAAGGTCCCCCTTATAAAGGAAATCTGCGTGACAGGTCTTGAAGACAAAGGGATTGTCGAGGCGCTTCATGGGATCGTGGTCCCGAACCTCGATTATGCAAGACTTGAGAAGATAGGCAATGTCGGCGATGCCCTCAAGTGGGAGATGAACACGGTTTCGCTGACGCTCCCTCCTTACATGAGGCTCAAGGGTTTCACTCTTGTGTCTGAGGCTCTGCCGAGGACGCGGCTCGGAAAGCTGAAGAGGTATCAGATCAGAGAACTGCTTGCAAAGCCGGCAGGAGAAGCGCGGACGAAGGAAGAGGACAGGGCCCTTCTGGCCGATGAAACGGGAAAGAGGGTGGTCGAATGCATCGTGCCACTTCTCAGGGAAGAGGTCCCTGTCCGGTCGTCCGACAACCTCGAGCTCGATCTCGGACTGGATTCGCTCCAGCGGATTGAAATGGTGGTCGCAATAGAAAAAGCTTTCTCGTTGAAGCTCACCGAGACGTTTTCCTCCGAGATACAGACAGTGGGAGAGCTCGTCGCGAGGGTGAAGAGTTTGAGGGAGCAGGGGGTCTATGAAGCTCCTCCGGAAGAGGTTCTTTCAGAACACATTACGGAGGAGGACAAGGAGAGAGTCGGGCTTAAACAAGGGGGAGTCGAGTGGGCCATATCTGTCTTCCTGCTTTCCATGCTCAGGTTCATCCTGAAGACATTCTTCAGGCTCGAAGTCAGAGGCAGAGAGAATCTGCCGGGACCGCCCTTCATCATCGCGCCCAATCACTCCAGCAATATGGACGGCTTCGTGGTCGGCACTTCTGTCCCCTCGTCAACATTCAGGATAATGTACTTCCAGGGGTTTCAGTCTTATTTCGCGGGCTGGTGGCTCCCCGCCCTCTTCGGAAGACTTGTCCACGCGATACCCATAGACCCCGAATCATTCCTGAGCAAGGCCTTCCGCATGTCTTCCTGGGTCCTAAGGAACGGCCGCATACTATGCATATTTGCCGAGGGAGGACGGTCCATAGATGGAGAGCTCATGGAGTTCAAAAAGGGCATCGGAATTCTTGCCCTGCAGCACAGTGTTCCCGTCGTGCCCGCCCTGATCGAGGGGAGCTTTGAGGCCCTTCCGAGAGGCTCGCTCCGGCCTAAATTCAGAAAGGTCAGGATCACCTTCGGGAAGCCGTTCCATCCGTCGGAGCTGGACCTTTCCGGGAAGCCCGAGGGCATGGACAAATACCAGTTCTTCGCTGATAAGATAAGAGATAAGCTGAAAAAAATAAAGGAGGGAGTTAAACATGCCTGACAAGAACAAGCTCGACGAAATATCGGTCCAGCTCAACGAGAACATATTGGCCGTGAAAGGGACGCTGGAGCTTCTGGACGCATCCGTCACCGAAGATGACCTGCGCAAGCTCCTTCTTAAATCGGTGGAAAGGATGGACCTGATCCAGAGACTGACCAACGACATGCTCGTCACACTGAAGAACTGTGTGGACAAGATAAATGAGCTGAAGAAGTGAGTCGGGAAACGGTCACGAAATTCTTCCGGCATCATGCCGGGCAATTTGTCCTCGCCCCCGGTATGACGATAGAAGGGGGGCGGGATGAAGGCGCTTATTCAGAGAGTCACTGAGGCCTCGGTAGTGGTAAATGGGGATATTGTGGGAACTATCGGCAAGGGGATTCTGCTTTTGTTGGGGATCGAGAAGGGAGACGAGATGAGGGATGCGGAATATCTATGCGCCAAGGTCGTAAACCTCAGGATATTTGAGGACAGGGAGGGGAAGATGAATTTGTCGGTGAGAGATATCGGCGGAAGCATCCTTGCGGTCTCACAATTCACCCTTTCGGCCGATTGCAGGAAGGGAAACCGCCCCTCCTTTGACAATGCTGAATCTCCGGATAGAGCCCAGAGGCTGTATAACTTGTTCATCGAGAGACTTTCCGGCTTCGGCATCCAGGTTTCGACAGGGAGATTCGGGGCCTATATGAAAGTGGCTCTCACCAATGACGGACCGGTGACATTTCTCCTCGATTCGAAAAAGGGCATATGACGGGGCACGAAAGATATCCCCTCCCCCGCGACAGGTTCTCGGCCTTATATGTACGGGATTTCCGCATCTTCTGGATAGGGCAGGTGATCTCCTTTTCCGGCACGTGGATGCAGTCGGTCGCACAGGGATGGCTTGTATACGAATTAACGAAATCGCCTTTCTATCTCGGTCTCGTAGCTGCCGCGGCCTCGCTTCCGGTCCTTCTGTTTACGCTTATCGGGGGCGTTGTCGCAGACAGGGTCCCGAAGAAGAGACTCCTTCTGGTCACGCAGACCCTTTCCATGGTTCCCGCGTTTCTCCTCGGCGTCTTGATTCAGCTTAAGATTGTCACGGTCGGTGAGATAGTGGTCATCGCGTTCTTTCTCGGATTGGTGAACGCCTTCGACGTACCGGGGCGGCAGTCCTTTCTTTCCGAGATGGTGCAGGAAGGTCATCTGACGAATGCCATCGCGCTGAACTCGGCAGCGTTCAACGGGGCCAGGATCGTCGGACCGGTCATAGCCGGGATCACCATAGCGGCCGCAGGCATAGCCGCATGTTTTTACATCAACGCCGTGAGCTTCCTCGCGGCGATCATAGCCCTCATAATGATCAAGGGCAAACAGGGTGAAGTCGTGAACAATGGCGGGACAAGAACAAAAGTAAACATAACCGTCCTTGCGAGAGACGTTTATGAGGGGCTCCGTTTCGTGAATAGCGAAAAGAGCATATTCAGGATCATGCTCCTTGTGGCGATGTTCAGTCTCTTCGGAATCCCTTTTATCACGTTTCTTCCTGTCTTTGCTCAGGACATATTGAAGGTCGGACCGAGAGGCCTCGGTTTTCTGGCCGGTTCGTCCGGCGTCGGTTCACTTGTTGCCGCCCTTCTGATCGCCTATCTGGGCAATGTGGAGAAGAGGGGAAGCTTGATGTTTTCCTCCGGCCTTGTCTTCGGCGTTTCCCTGGCAATATTTTCTCTTTCGAGAAATTATGACCTGTCGGCGGCGGCCCTTGCCTTTGCCGGGTGGGGCATGGTCAGTTTCCTGGCTGTCGGAAACAGCTCGATTCAGCTCTCGACGCCGGACGGTCTCAGGGGAAGGGTGATGAGCGTCTACGCCCTCTTCTTTCTCGGGATCGCCCCTATCGGCAACGCCCTCATGGGCTTTATCGCTCACATAGTCGGGACAGACCGCGCCATCACCATCGGGGCGGCCCTCTGTCTCTCGGCGATTCTTCTTTCTTCTGGGCGTCTGAAGAAGATCGACCGCGCAAGTCCATGGAAAGTTTAATATCTATTGAAAATAGTCTCCTGATGTATTAGGCTTTTCAGCATGAAGATCCTCGCCATAGAAACCTCCACGATGTTGGGCGGTGTCGCCATCATGGACGACTCCGAAGGTCTTGTCGCCGAGATGAGGCTCAATGTGAAGACCGCGCACTCGGAAAGATTGATGACCGTAATCGACCACGCGCTCAAACAGGCCGGCATGGCAATCCCGGACATTGATGTGTTCGGGATTGCGATCGGACCCGGATCGTTTACGGGACTGAGAATCGGATTGAGCACTGTAAAGGGTCTCTCTTTTGCCACCGGTAAGCCGGTGGTCTCGGTCCCTACCCTCGAGGCCTTCGCATGGAATTTCCCTTACCCGGCGCATCCCGTATGTGTAATGCTGGATGCGAGGAAGAAGGAGGTCTACGCCGCTGTCTTTAAATGGAGCGGCTCCGGTTTTGATAGGGTCGTGGAAGAGAGGTCCGTGAAGCCTGCCGATCTTGTCAAGGGCCTCGACGGTCCTGTCATTTTTGCGGGCGAGGGCGCTTCGCTTTATAAAGACTCAATACTGGAAATCGCCGGTGGGAATGCCATTTTTGCGCCGAAGCAGGACATGGTCCCTTCTCCGGCCAATGTCGCATTCCTCGGCCTCGGAAAAGCGGTTAACGGCGATTTCGCCGAGCCGATGGGTCTTGTGCCTTTTTACATAAGAAGGTCAGAGGCGGAATTAAAGAAGAATTCAGCAGTCGGCAGTCAGTAGTCGGAGTCTTTTAATTCCGGCTTCCGAATTCTGACTTCTGTCTGTACGAACAACACCATGAAAGAAATCCTCATCAGGGATATGAAAGAGGAAGACGTTGCGGCAGTGGCCCGGATTGAAAAAATGTCTTTTTCTCTTCCCTGGTCCGAGACCTCTTTTTTTAACGAGACCCACAAGCCCCGCGCCTTGCCGAAGGTCGCAGTGCTCAACGGCTCTATCGTCGGGTATGCATGCTCCGACTATGTAGGAGACGAATGCCATATCCTGAACCTTGCGGTCCATGCCGACTACAGAAAGCAGGGGATCGCAACGGCGCTAGTGGAGCGCATCCTTGAAGAACTTAAGCTGCATGCCTGCAGGTTCCTGTATCTCGAAGTCAGGGCCTCAAACTACGCCGCCAAGAAGCTTTACCAGGGCTTCGGGTTTAAGATCGTCGGTACAAGAAAGAACTATTACGTGGCGCCCGTCGAGGACGCTATCATCATGATGTTGGAGACATAGGTCTCACATCAGACCTGATCCTGGAACGGTCATCCGGCCCTTTCTTAGGGAATAAACGGTCGATTGCAGATTCGATATACCCTTCGTACGCAGCCGTAAGTTCTACCTCCAAGTCCTCCCACGGTATGTGGAGATGCGAATAATCCATTCCGTGACACAATACTTGACAAAATTAGTAAAGTATTATATATTCTCAACATGCTGAAACTTTCTACCAAAGGCCAGTACGGAGTTAGGGCGATGTTTGAGATTGCAAGGGGCTATCCTGAGAACCCCGTCACGATCAAGGAGATATCCGAGAGGCAGGACGTGTCGGTCGCATACCTCGAACAGATACTGAACAAACTCCGGCGGGCAGGCCTTATCAAGAGCGTCAAGGGTCCGGGCGGCGGCTATCTCCTTGCGGCAGAGCCGGACAAGATAAGCATTGCCGTCATACTCAAAGAACTGGAAGGACCTGTTGCAATTACGTCCTGTCTCGATCCCGAGGAAGGCTGCGCAAGGGTCGAGGGCTGCGTGACCCATCTCCTCTGGAGGTCTCTGGGCGCAAAGATAGAGGCCTTTCTCGAGACGATCACACTTAATAACCTGATCGAACAGGAACACCTGCTTAAGGGTGACAGAAGAGACAAGATCTACAGGTTTGACGTGGCATGACGCTGAAGTTTGTCGAAAGAATCAAGCCGGATGTTACGACGGACATCGTGTATATGATGTGCCCGATGCACCTGCTGAAACTCGAAGAGAAGATGAAAGAACTCGAAAAGGGGCAGATACTGGAGATACTGACCGACTATGACGGCGCTCTCGAAGATGTTCCCGAGTGGTGTCAAAAGACGGGCAATGAGTTTCTCGGCGTAGAAGACTCCGATGAATATTATAAATTGTATATCAGAAAAGTGAGGTAGACATGAGAAAATGCTACTTTGACCACGTTGCGACCAACCCGCTGCACCCTCAGGTCTTTGAGGCTATGTTGCCTTTCTTCAGGGAAGAGTTCGGGAACCCTCTCAGCCTTTATGAGATGGGGATGAAGGCCAGAGAGGCCATAGAAAACGCCAGGGCGCTGACCGGAGCCCTAATCAATTCAAAACCTTCCGAGATCATATTCACAAGCAGCGGAGCAGAGGCGAATAACTTTGCCCTGAGGGGGATAGCCCTTGCCAGGCAGGCCGAGGGCAAACATATTATCGTATCGAGAATGGAACACCATTCCATTTTGAATGCTGCCAGGTTCCTCGAAAAGTCGGGCTTTGCGGTCACCTATCTTCCGGCTGATAAATACGGAGTAGTCGATCCGGACGCGGTGAAGGGCGCGATAACAAAGGAGACCGTCTTGATATCGGTGGTCCATGCAAGCAGCGAGGTCGGGACCATAGAGCCGGTAAGAGAGATAGCCGGGATCGCGAAAGAGCACAAAGTCGTGTTCCACACAGATGCCGTGGCTTCGGCGGGCAACATACCTCTTGATGTAAAAGAGATGGGCGTCGATCTCATGAGCATGGCCGCACATCAGTTCTACGGCCCTAAAGGAGCAGGGGCACTGTACGTCAGAGAAGGGCTGAGGATCGTCCCGCTTATTTACGGCGGGATACAGGAAGGCGGCAGAAGGGCGGGCACAGAAAATGTTCCGGCTATAGTCGGCATGGGTAAGGCCGCGGAGCTTGCAAAGGCAGAGATGGCCGGGAGGACGGAGCACGTCAAGAAGCTGAGGGACAGGCTCATTAAAGGCGTACTCGGAGTTGAAAATGTTTACCTTACGGGACATCCCGAGGGACGCCTTCCGGGACATGCAAGTTTCACCGTAGAGTATATCGAGGGAGAATCCATGCTCCTTCTGCTTGCGTCCAAGGGCATGTACGTGGCGAGCGGCTCGGCATGCTCTTCCAAGGCCCTGAAGGCGTCGCCCGTCCTGCTATCTATGGGAATACCTTCGAGTCTTGCCCAGGGCTCTGTGGTATTCACCCTGGGGAAAGACAATTCCGGGGAGGACATAGATTATCTCCTTGAGGAATTCCCGCCGATAATAAAGAGACTGAGGGAAATATCCCCTTTTGCGAAAGGATGGGACGAAAAGGAAGCGGGCAGCAAGTGTTACACAACATCATCTGAGTCCCCGAAGAAATAGATTACGAGGATATAAAGGAGGCGAAGCGATGTACAGTGAAAAAGTAATGGACCATTTCACAAATCCCAGGAATGTGGGTGAGATACCTGACGCCGACGGTGTCGGCACGGAAGGCAACCCGACATGCGGAGATGTTATGAAGATCTCTATCAAGGTCGAAGAGGGCAGGATAGTCGATGCAAAATTCAAGACCTTCGGCTGCGGGGCCGCCATTGCCGTGAGCAGCATGGTCACCGAGATGGTGAAAGGTAAGACCCTGGAAGAGGCGCTTGCCATTTCCAAAGAGGCGGTGGCCAATGAACTCGGCGGTCTGCCGCCGCAGAAGATGCATTGCTCCAACCTCGGGGCCGACGCCCTCAAAAAGGCGATTGAGGATTACAGGTCGAAACACCCTGTCTGAGCGCAGGTTTTGCGCCTCATTTACAAACGCTGATTTAAGGTGTTAGAATAACAAGTTTTTTATGGAGAGGTGGCCGAGTAGGTCGAAGGCAGCCGCCTGCTAAGCGGTTGTGGGGGTAAAACCTCACCCAGGGTTCGAATCCCTGCCTCTCCGTATGGAGAGCCGGCAAGGATATTGGTTCACAAGTCAGCACAATATATCATATAAGGAGGTTTCGCAATGAGAAAATTTTTGGCGATTAGTGCAGGAGTCGTTCTGGTCTTCTCGTTGGGTCTCGGAGCATGTAAGAAGAAGGAGCAGCAGCCTGTCCCGCAGGGGCAGCAGATGATGCCTCCCGGGGGCGAAATGCCTGCCGGTCAGATGCCCCCGGGACATGGCCCGGCGGGCATGAGCATGCCCAAAGGTGAACTGAAAATCGTCGTTCCTGACAGCGTAAAGGGTAAATGGTCCGCTGTGAAGCTGGTCGTTGAGGACAAGAGCACGAAGAAACAGCAGGAATACACGATTAATCTCAACAGTGATTTCAAGATACCGAATTCAGACCTGAAGATTGCCGTCGGCGATTTCCTTCCGGAATTCAGAATGGATGCAGACACTATAACATCGGCATCCAATACCCCGAACAACCCGGCTGTCAGAATAAAGGTCTTCGAAGGCAGCAAAGAGATATTCAAGGGCTGGCTTTATTCTAAGTTTCCCACAATCCATCCCTTCGAACATCCGAAATACGCCCTGTTCCTTAAAGAAGGCATAAAGAAGGGATAACAAAGGTATAAACGGGTGCGCCCTTAGCTCAGCTGGATAGAGCGTCGGACTACGAATCCGCAGGTCGGGGGTTCGAATCCCTCAGGGCGCGCCAAGGCCAACCGGCATCGTTAGTGGCAGGAAAAGAATCAGAAGAAAAAGACATTTATTTCATGAGGCTGGCCCTGGACGAGGCCGGCCTCGCTTTTTCTGAAGGCGAAGTCCCGGTAGGCGCCGTGCTCGTCGTGAATGATAGTGTGCTGACCAAAGCACACAACGCGCGGGAAAGGCTCAACGACCCTGCCGCGCATGCCGAGGTCATTGTTCTGCGTGAGGGCGCGAGGCTCGTCAAGAGTTGGCGGTTGAGCAATGCTACCTTGTATGTGACGAAGGAGCCGTGCGTCATGTGCGCCGGCACAATGATCAACGCAAGGCTCGGAAGACTTGTTTATGGCTGCAAAGACGCAAAGGGCGGCGGCGTCGACAGCCTCTACGAAATACTTAATGACAAGAGACTGAACCACAGGGCTGAAGTAAAATCCGGTGTTCTCGAAAAAGAGTGCGCCCTGACACTTAAGAGATTTTTCGAGGAGCGGAGATAGTGAGCTTATTGCCAAGCTTATTTCGGGCTAAATAGCTGTTGACTGTCTTTTCAATGGAGAGGTGGCTGAGCGGTTGAAGGCGGCGGTCTCGAAAATCGTTGTGGGGGCAACTCCACCGGGGGTTCGAATCCCCCCCTCTCCGCCAGAAAATCATGAGTTTCTGGCACTTTTCCTCGTGATAGTTTTCTCTTAGCCCTTTTACAAAAACCGTCCTTTTAATGTAAAATTCACCGTATGAAGAGCTATAAGGACGTAGTAGGCTTTCACGGCCACAGCTGTCCGGGACTTGCCCTGGGCTACCGTGTTGCGCTTGCGGCGCTGCGAGAAATGGACATGACCAACATGTCCGAGGACGAGGAACTGTTGGCGATCGTGGAGAATGACTCGTGCGCCGTCGATGCTGTTCAGGCGATAACCGGGTGCACTTTCGGAAAGGGCAATCTCCTCCATAGGGATTACGGCAAGCAGGTCTACACGTTTATAAAGAGGCCTGCAGGCAGGGCGGTCCGGATCTCGGTGGATTTCGTCTCCCCCGAGGAGACCAAGGCCGAGAAGGAGATGTGGAGGCGATATTCTCGCGGGGAACGTTCCCGCGAAGTTTTGCGGGCAGTTCACAACAGGAAGGCCAAGAAAACGAGGGCCATCCTGGATGCGCCTGAGGCCAAGTTGCTGAAGATCACCGATGTCGACGTCTCCCTCCCCCCGGGAGCCAAAATATACCGGAGCATAAAATGCAGCCTGTGCGGCGAAAAAGTGGCTGAACCGCGGGCGAGGGTCAGAGACGGTAAGGCGGTGTGCATTCCCTGTTATATGAAGGAGTGACTTGGAGAAGCTCATCGAGAAGGCAAACACACTGGTTGAGGCGTTGCCGTATATCCGCACCTTTTACGGCAAGACCTTTGTAATAAAGTACGGCGGCGCAGCCCAGACCAGGGACGAGCTGAAGAAGTCCTTTGCCCAGGACGTGGTCCTTCTGAACTTCATAGGCATCAGGCCGGTGATAGTGCACGGCGGGGGTCCGAAAATCAGTGAGACCATGAAGAAGATGGGCAAGGAGCCGGCGTTTATTCAGGGCCAGCGTGTGACAGACAGGGAGACCATGGACATTGTCGAGATGGTTCTCGGCGGACTTATCAACAAGGAAATCATATCCCTGATAAACAGCCATGGCGGGAAGGCTGTGGGGCTGAGCGGCAAAGACGGCAATCTCATCAGTGCAAAGAAGAAACTTCTCAGAAAGGCAGCCGGCACAAAGGACGAGGAAACCATCGACATCGGCCTGGTAGGCGAGGTGGAGTCGATCGATCCGGGGATACTGAGTTCCCTCGAAAGCAGCGGATTTGTTCCGGTGATCTCGCCTATCGGGGTCGGAAACGAAGGAGAGACTTTCAATATCAATGCCGACTACGTCGCCTCTGCTGTAGCTGCCGCGCTAAAGGCCGAGAAGCTGATACTCCTTACCGACGTCTCCGGGATAAGCGACAAGAAAGGCAAAGTGATAGCGACCTTGCGGAAAAAGGACGTGAGCAAAATCATAGACGACGGGACGGTTTCCGGAGGCATGATCCCCAAGGTCCAGGCCTGCACACAGGCTCTTGAAGGGGGAGTACGGAAAACCCACATCATAGACGGCCGGGTCCCTCACTGCCTTCTCCTCGAGATATTCACAAAAGAGGGGATCGGCACTGAAATCGTGGGTTGATTGCAGGCCTGATGGTGCACTGACCGTGAGAAAGAAACTCTTGCGCTTGAGAAATATAAGCGTCTACATTTCCCTATTGATCGTTACGGCTATTGTCAGTTGCTCCAATTCCTCCCAGAGGTCGGTCGAGCTCAAGCGCTTCCCTATCGACAGCCTCGACGGTATCATCACCCGGTCAGGCGCGGAACTCGACGAGGAAGACTCGAGCGATGGGAAGGGGTCTCTTCGCATCAAGACAAGAAGCGCTTCTACCATCAGATTGTTTGAGGTGAACGACCTGGGGGTCGAAAACGCAATATTGACGTACCAGGCAAAACTCCGCTCCGAGAATCTTATAGGCATGGCATATCTGGAAATGAGATGCCACTTCCCGGACGGCAGGGAATTCTTCTCATCAAGCCCCAGGGCTTTTCTTACCGGAACGACGAAATGGACTGCAATGCAGACTCTTTTCACCCTCAGAAAAGGCGAAAGGCCTGACGTCGTCAAACTAAATCTTGTCATAGAGGGCATAGGGACTGTCTGGATCGACGACATACATCTGATGAAGGGGCCTTTGGTTTAGGCGCCGCAATGAAAAACAAGATATTCATCCCGTCCATGAATCCGATAATCTGATTTTCGTCCGCTTCTTATGAAAAAGCTGATACTCATTCTCCTGCTGTCCGCGATCTCTCTTTCGGTCCTATATTTTCTTCTCATGCCGGATATAGCTACGCTCAAGAAGGAGAATCCGCGCAAGACCTCTTTCATGAAATACAGGGAGCGGGAATGGGAAAGAAAGGGTAAGAGACTGAAGATAATCCAGATATGGACGCCCCTGTCGAGGATATCTCCTTATCTTATCAAGGCCGTTCTCATAGGGGAGGACGACAAGTTCTGGAAACACGAGGGCTTTGATTACGAGGCCATTCAGAAGGCCCTGGAAAAAGACATAAAGGCAAAGAGGTTCAAGCTCGGGGGCAGCACTATCAGTCAGCAATTGGCAAGGAACCTCTACCTGTCGCCCTCGAAGAACCTGCTGAGAAAAGCGGCGGAAGCGCTCATAACGTGGAGAATGGAAAAGGTCCTTTCCAAGAAGCGCATACTGGAGATCTATCTGAACGTTGTGGAATGGGGAGAAGGCATCTTCGGCGCCGAGGCCGCGGCACGGCATTATTTCGGCAAATCCTCTTTTGATCTCTCTCCGGATGAAGCTGCCAGACTTGCGGCCGTCCTTCCAAATCCGAGGAAATACAATGCGGCGGGAGATCAACGCTATGTCGTAAAGAGGTCGAATCTGATCTACAGCATTATGGTAAGAAGAGGGATAGTCATTCCCGAATACGACGAGATTACAGAGGGAGGCGACTCTTCATCAGGACCTGAAATCAACCCTCCATCCCTCCCCATAGAAAAACAAAAACCTGCCGAATAATAGCGAACTACCTTTTCCCTTCTTCAATTGTATCTCCCCGATGCAGGAACCCATTATGTCATCCGGCCTCCTCAACGGATTCGATAAATCAAGATCGGATTTAAATCTGATCAAAACAGTTTTGGGGTCTTCGTCTTGTCCTCAATCATCCTCAGCAGCTCCTCGTACGAAACAGTCTTGACTCCTAGGGTCTTTGCCTTTCGCAGCTTTGAACCGGGCTCTTCTCCCACTATAAGATAGTCCGTACTTCCCGAGATAGCCGAGGAAGGGCGGCCTCCGTGGGCTTCGATCAGGTCTTCCACTTCCTCGCGCGATCTGGGCAGCGTGCCGGTGATCACAAAAGTCAGGCCATCAAGGGGCTGCCCGCCTCTCTTCTTCTTCAAAACAGAGTCGGGGTTCGCCATTCTCAGGCCAAGGGCCTTCATAGCTTCGAGTGTTTTGATGTTCTTCTCGTCATTGAAGAATGCGGATATGGAGGAGGCGATCTTCTCTCCCATCTGTCTTATCTCCACTATTCTATCGGGCCCGATCTTATATAGATCTTCGATCTTCTCGAAGTTCTCCGCTATCAGTTTCGCGGCGTACTCACCTACATGGACAATGCCGATAGCGAAAAGGAACTTGGCAAGGGTCGCGTGTTTCGATCTCTCTATCGCATCGATAAGGTTCTGCGCAGATCTTTCGGCAAACCTCGGAAGACCGAGGAGGTCGTCCTTCTTTAACTTATATATGTCTTCTAAGTGTCTAATGAGTCCCCTCGAATAAAGGAGCTCCACATTCTTTTCTCCAAGCCCCTCGATGTCCATGCCGCCTCTTGAAGCAAAATGGATGATCTTCTCCCGGACCTGGGCCGGACAGTGGAGCGATACGCAGCGTACGGCGACCGCACCCTCCTCCCTTACAACCTTTGAGCCGCAGGCAGGGCAGGTCTCCGGAATGGGCGGCCTTTTCTCTTTTCCCGTCCTCTTTTCCTTTATCACCATGACCACATGCGGTATCACATCCCCCGCCCTCTCTACAACAACGGTGTCCCCTTCCCTTATATCCTTTCTTTCTATCTCGTCCCAGTTGTGGAGCGTGGAGCGTGAGACCGTAACTCCGCCTATACGGACCGGCTCGAAAACCGCAAAAGGCGTGATCACACCGGTCCTGCCCACGCTGCCCAGTATCTCTCTTATCCTCGTCGTACCCTGATGCGCCTGATACTTATATGCGATCGCCCAGCGGGGCTCCCTAGTCTTCACCCCGAGTCTCTGTTGAAGACCGAAATCATTTACCTTGATCACAGCGCCGTCTGACTCGAAGGGAAAAGAGCCTCGCCTTTCCTCTATCTGCCTTATCGACCCGATGACCGCATCTATCCCCTGGACCACGTTAATGACCGCAGGGGTGGGGAACCTAGCTTCTTTCAGCCATCCGATAAGATCATTCTGGCCCTTGAATTCGACTCCCCTGACCGCACCAACCCCGTAACAGGCAAGGTGAAGTCTGCGGGACGCCGTAACCGAAGGGTCAAGCTGTCTCACCGAGCCTGCGGCGGCGTTTCTCGGATTGGCAAACAGCGATTCGCCTCTTTGCGCCCTCTGTTTATTCAGCTTTTCGAACTCTTCGAGATCCATATACACCTCTCCGCGTATATCGATCTCGGCAGGCACTCTCCGCCCCTCTATCTTTATAGGAACCGACTTGATTGTCCTCACGTTGAGGGTGACGTCTTCTCCCTCGTATCCGTCGCCTCTCGTAGATGCCTTATAGAGAAGCCCGCCGCGATAGGTCAGCTCCATCGCAAGACCGTCATATTTCGGCTCCACTGTGTATTCGATCTCCCCATCAATCCCCAACAGTCTCCTTAGCCTTGCGTCGAACTCCCTCACCTCGTCATGAGAAAAGGCATTGTCAAGGGAAAGCATGGGCTCGGAGTGCCTGACTTTCTCGAACTTCTCAAGAGGCGGGGCCCCTATCCTCAGGGTGGGTGAGTCTGGGAGGACAAGCCGGTATCTTTCTTCCAGCTCTTTCAGTCTGCGGAAAAGCCTGTCGTATTCTTCGTCTGAGATGACCGGGGAGTCAAGGACATAGTAGCGGTAGCTGTGATAATTGAGGTCTTTGACCAGACCATCTATTTCTTTTCTGATTTCCTCAGAGATCTTTTCGGGCATCGAGGCTCTCATTGTCCGCCGCCCATGCCGGACGCTTCAGCCTTGCGCAGCTTTCTTCTTCGAACGCTTCTTCCTGGGGCTGTAGTCCTTCGGAACCCTGAACAGCATTGTCTTCTTCCAGAAACTGAGCTCATCGCCAAGACCAGAAATGTCTATGCGCTCCTGTTCTACGTCGGAGAGAAACTGCATGTTGTTGAGATACCTCAGGACAAGCGAGTCCATCAGATCATCGTCGGAGATACAGATCTTGTCCACGCAGGCAAGACCGGCAACGAGTTCATCCAGTCGTCCTTCGTTCCGGTGCAATAGTTCCTTGTTATCTTCAGCCGACCTCATACCGCACCTCTCAATGGAACGCAGCATAGCGTCGTGAGACACCATGCCTTTCATAACTTCGGTCACTGTCGACAGGAAACTCATTTTTTCCATTAAAGCAATGTCCTCTCTATAAGAAACAGAATCTCGACTGCTTATTATAAAGTAAAAGTCCCACGCGAAGCAAAAAGACGAGCGCGTTAATGAAGAACCCCGCAGCAAGCTGCGATCCGGTCTTCTTATCTTGTAACTATATCGCTTTTTTGTGGATAATACCAATAATGAAACATCTCAAGCGCATTCTCGATAAATTTTATGACGATTTCGACTTTGAAGGGCATGTCCGCAAGGACCCCATCGAATTCCCGCACAGATACAAAGAGACCAGGGACATAGAGGTCTCGGGTTTCATCGCCTCCTGCCTTGCGTACGGCAGGGTTGAGCTGTTCAAGCCGGTGATCGGAAAGCTGCTTTCGCCGATGGGGCGCAGCCCTTATTCATTCCTGATGGAATTCGACGCAAAGAAGCGGAGGGATGATTTCACGGTCAAATACAGGTTCAACGAAAGAGAAGACCTGCTCTGCATGCTCTTTGTCGTACATAAGCTCCTGGCGGAGCATTCGTCTATCGAGAGCGTCTTCAGGAACCATTGCGGAAGAGATTATAAGGATACCGGCAAAGGGATAGCCGGGCTCGTAAAAGAGATCATGGCATTCGATACCACCAGCGTATACGGGAAGAATGTTCACCCTCGCGGGATGGTGCAGTTGTTCCCCTCGCCTGAAAAAGGCAGCGCCTGCAAAAGGATGAATCTATTTCTGCGCTGGATGGTGAGGGACAAAGACATCGACTTCGGAATATGGAAGGGGTTCCCGAAGAGCAGGCTCGTCATCCCTCTGGATACTCATATAGCCAAAGTCTCGCGATGCCTCGGCTTCACGAAGCGTGCCTCGTCCGGCTGGCAGACTGCGCTGGAGATCACGGCGGCGTTAAAAAAATTCGATCCGGAAGATCCGCTCAGATACGATTTCGCCCTCTGCCACCACGGCATCTCAGGCATATGCAAGTCCGGAAAGGGCCCGGCCTGCAGGGAGTGCGTCTTTGGATAAGAAAGAAGTCCGCGGCCTGTCTTAGAGCTGGAGGTCTCTTGTCTCCGGAAGTCTTTCGGTATCCTCTTTTCTTATAGCCGATGAGTTTTTCCCGTAAAGAAACTTCTCGAAGAGCTTCGGATATTTTTTCCTGGCTTCACTCACAGTGCTGTCCTCCTTGTCGACAAGACTCACTTCAGTCGTGCCGGCGCCGAGACTTCCTTCAGATTTCCAGTTAATGAACAAATCTCCGATATACGTGATAGTCCCCGGGGCGATGTAGAAAAAGGAGCGTTCCAGTCTCACCCGGTAGTTATAAGGAAAGCCATACCGCACGATCCGGCTGAAATACACGCGCCCGCTCTTTACGGGAATGACTTTCAGGTCTCCGTCCGGTCCGGACAATTTGGCAACGTAAGAGCCCGTATCATTTTCAGCCGAAATAAAGATTCCGATCATGCGCCAGTTGGTGTGGACCTTTGTTATCAGCAGACCCTCGCCACGACCGAGATTGACGTCCTGAGAAACATTGGGGGTTGATGCAGCGCAGCCTCCGATCACACAGACTGATAGAATACACACCAATAGCCTGGCCCCGGACCTTATGAAATCGAATGCCATTGAACACCTCCTGCGCCGTAATAAGAATTAACGGGACCGTACGTCACAATAAAAGGTGGTGCTTGGCCTCTTCCTCGCCCGGAATTCGTTTGAGACTAATCGTCTCACAACTTTGTGTCGTCTCCAGCTTCAACGACCGTGCGTCCCGAATCCGGTAAGGAAGAGCAAGTCCACCACCATCAAATACCCGCTCTTTGACTAAAGGCTACTCTCTTTCCGGCGTTATGTCAAGCTTTATTTTGACTTGACAACTCTCGCTTTTGTGACGACAATAATGCACGATGAAAAAGGTGATTATCGCCGATCGACTTAAGTCTTCGATAGATGGGACAAGGCGCATTCTTGAAGGGAGGGGATTGACCTTGCTCACCGCGGCATCGACTGAGGAAGCGCTTTCTCTTCACAAGAAAGAAGGAGCCGATCTGATCGTTGCCGATCTCGATATCCGGGGGACAGGGGACAAGCTGTGCTCCCTCATACGAAATGATGATTCACTCAAGAAGGTATCGTTTATCATGGTGTGCAGGAACACGGCGTCGGACCTCAAAAGATGCTCAGCCTGCGGCGCAAACGCCTATGTCGCGAGACCTTTTGATCCAGTCCTGCTTCTCGAAAAAGTAAGCGCGTTAATCGATATTTCGAAAAGGGCCTCCATGAGAGTGCTGCTGAAGGTTTCGGTAAAAGGGAACTTTAAGGACCAGGGGTTCTTCAGCAACTCGGTAAACATCAGCTCTTCCGGCATACTGTTGCAGACCAACAAGGTCATTTCCAAAGGCGATACCATCACCTGTTCGTTCTTCATACCCAGTTCACAGATAATCACCGCCGACTGTGAAGTCACAAGGGTGGTGCAAGTCGGCGGCGACCTCTACCGCTACGGGGCAAAGTTCCTGGACCTCGATCCCGAGCAGAGCGCCGCTATAAGCGAGTTTGTGCGAAGGAAAATGGATTGAGAAGCAAAGGCAGGAAGGTTTCAGCAGTTCAAGCAGTTAAAATAGGTCGAGAGTTATTCTTATCAACTTATTTGAACTTTTGACCTTTTGAAACCTTGGACCTGACGATCCTTTGAACTTCTTCTAAGGCGGGCAGTGGGCGCAGACCGAGGCGAAGAGCGCAGTGCTGAGATAGCGGTCTCCCCTGTCTGGCAATATCACAACGATCGTCCCTTCCATGATCTCCCTTGCCTTCTCAAGAGCGGCCCACATCGCGGCCCCACTGCTCATACCGACGAAAAGACCTTCTTCCAGCGCAAGCCTCCTTGCGGTCTGAAAGGCGTCTTCGTCAGCGACGTTCCTTTTTTCGTCGAGACGGGAAGGGTCGTATATGCCCGGCACTATCGATTCCTTCATATTCTTAAGGCCCTGGATCTTATGACCAAGGTTCGGCTCCACGCCGATGATCTGTATTGCGCGGTCGTATTCCTTGAGTCTCCTGCTCGTGCCCATCAAGGTCCCGGTGGTGCCCATGCCGGCAACGAAATGACTTATCTCTCCTTTGGTTCCCTCGTAGACTTCCTTGCCTGTAGTCTCATAATGGGCCTTGATATTGGACGGATTGTTAAACTGGTCCGGCATGAAATAGCCTTCCCGGTCCTCGTCATATATCCTGTGTGCAAGCCTTATTGCGCCGTCGGTCCCTTCACGTCCGGGGCTGAGGACCAATTCAGCGCCGAAGGCCTCAAGGGTCTTTCTCCTTTCGAGGCTGACGCACTCAGGCATCACAAGCTTCACCTTATAACCCTTGGAAACACCCACCATTGCGAGCCCGATGCCCGTGTTCCCGCTCGTAGGCTCGAGAATGGTAAGTCCCGGCGAAAGCCTTCCATCCGCTTCAGCGTCTTTGATCATATAATACGCGATCCTGTCCTTCACCGAACCGCCGGGATTTGCGCCTTCGAGTTTTGCATAAAGCCTGACCCCGGGATTGGGATTGATCCTTTCGAGCAGAACAAGCGGCGTCTTACATATGGAATCCAGAACACTCATGGCGACTCCTCGCTGCATCCAGAAGATTGTATATCATACCAGAATTCCTCTTTAAAGGGGATACGTCCTTGTTAATCATAATCGCTTTTGCACTATAATAAATAAATTGCCCGGCATTAAAGACAAGTCATAGCGGAGAATCATTTATTGTGCGGCCTGAGCTTCTTTGAATAAATTCGAGTGTCAGCGGTCGTCATTCCCGCAGAGGCAAAGAGAACTGGAGGAGCGGCATGCTTGAAAAGGTTTTTGTGAGATGCTCAGTCGCGGCAGGGCTGTTGCTTTCCGTTGCCTCTGCAATGAATATATGTCCTTCAGAGGCGTGCAGCAAGGTGCATGAATACACCTTCTGGGGGCTCCCTATCCCGCTTGTCGGAATAATATTCTTCATTTTTGCCGCGATACTGAACGAGCTCGGCAGGAAAAGAGAGAGTTTCCACGCCCTGTTTCTGCTCTCGGTCTTCGGGGCCGCCGGTGCCGAGGTCGCCTTTATCCTGATCCAGAAATTCAGGATCCAGAAGTGGTGCCCTCTCTGCCTCGGGGTGGCTGCCACAGTATATTTTGCCGCTGTTATAATATCCGTCGGACGTATGAGGAACATGACTTCAATGATAAAGGACAGGAGGATCACTTTTATGTCTCTCACAAGGAAATTCGTCGTGGTGGCGGTTGTCTTCATTGCGGGCTTCTTCCTCGCATACGCGGGAATCCAAAGGGGCGAGGCAGAAGAGAAGGCCCCCAACATATTCCTGGGCAAACAGAACAGCCAAATCGAGTTGTTTATTATGACGGACTGGTTCTGCCCGGCATGTGCCAAGGCCGAGCAGGAAATAGAGAAGGTTGTTCCGGCAGCAGGGAAGAAGGCAAAGATCATCTTTGTGGATGTTGTCATCCATCCCGAAACACTCAACTATTCGCCTTATAATCTCTCTTTCCTCACCTATGACAAGAACAAATATATAGAATTAAGGAAAGCCTTGCTGGGACTCACCAAGAAGACGAAGGATCCCGGCGTTGAAGAGGTGCGGAAGGCTATAATGCCCCTGAATGTGACCTATAAACCCATCAGTTTCCTCGAAGCAACAAAAGGGATCAAGTATTTCGATTCGCTCGCTAGGGAGTTCAAAGTCAGCGCGACTCCGACGGTGGTAATCAGGAACATTAAGACCAATAAGATGACAACGCTCGTAGGCTACCGCGACATTACAGAGGCGAACATCATGAGGATCATCGATGAACTGGCCCGTTAACCCTGCATGCGAGGAACGTTAATGAGCAACGCTTTCAGGAAAGAAGCCGGGAGAGAGGAACTTCCTTGCGCATCTGGGACTGAGCACACCGGGTCGCGTGTTTCGCTCATCGACACCCACTGTCACCTCGATATGCTCGGTGAAGATTGCGATGCCGCTGTCCAAAGGGCAAAGGATGCCGGGTTCGAGGCGATCATAACGATCAGCTCAGATTTCGGGAGCAACGCCAAGAATATCTACATAGCCGAAACGAGAGAAATGGTCTATGCCTCTGTCGGCATACATCCCCATGACGCAAAAGACGCCTCGGATGAGGTTCTCAAGAAGATAAGAGAGTTCCTCAAACATAAGAAAGTGGTGGCCGTCGGGGAGACCGGTCTCGATTACCACTACGATCACTCTCCAAGGGAAGTGCAGAAGTACATCTTCAGAAGACATCTTGCCCTCGCCAAAGAAAATGGACTGCCCGCCGTGGTCCACAGCAGGGAGGCAAAAGAGGACACCCTCGAAATCCTTAAAGAATCGGGAATAACAAAGGGGGTCCTTCATTGCTTTTCCGGAGACATGGACATGGCTGAAAGGGTCATGGAGATGGGTCTTTACATATCCATAGCAGGACCCGTGACCTTCAGGAACGCAAGGGGACTCTCCGGGGTCGCGCGACAGATACCGGATGATTATCTCCTTGTGGAGACGGACGCGCCTTACCTTACCCCCGAACCATTGAGGGGCAGGAGAAACGAGCCTTCCTGCATGGTTCATACCGTTGCCAGATTGGCGGAGCTGAGGGGGGTCAGCCCTGAGGATATAGCAAGGATCACGACAGTCAACGCAAGACGGCTGTTCAGGATAGGGGACCTTCCGGTCAAAGGGGAGATCGCGTACAAGATAAGGGACAACCTGTATCTGAATATCACCAACCGCTGCACAAACAGATGTTCCTTCTGCGTAAGGTTTCACAAAGACTTCGTGAAGGGCCACAAACTCAGGCTGTCCGACGAGCCCACGGAAGAGGATCTCAGGGCGGCGATCGGAGACCCCTCGATTTACAGGGAAATCGTCTTTTGCGGATACGGCGAGCCGCTTCTGAGGTTGGATACGGTGAAAGATCTTGCCCGCTGGATAAAGGAAAAGGGCGGCTTCGTGAGGATCAATACAAACGGCCACGGAAACATCATCCACGGCAGGAACATCCTCCCCGAGCTCAGGGGCCTGGTGGATTCAGTTTCCGTCAGCCTGGACGCGCATGACGAAGAGGCGTATGACAGGATATGCGCGCCCTCCTTCAGAAATGCCTTTCGGGAAGTGGTCGATTTCATCAGAGAGGCAAGGAATTATATTCCGGCTGTTCAGGCCACGGTTGTCGAAATAGACGGAGTGGACGTGAAGAAATGCAGGGAGATAACGGACTCCCTGAAAATACCTCTCAGGGTGAGAAAGCTGGATGTTGTTGGCTGAGCGAGACGCTATCCCTCGCCCCTACAAAAACTAAACTTAAGCTAAATCCTTTTTTGTTTCCTCAGATAATACACAGCCCCCAGACCCGCCAGCGCCATAAATATAATCATTCCCCACTCATTCATCGTGGGGACAGATGTTGCAGGCGTCTTTCTGGTCGAAAAGTTATGAAAATCAGGGAGATAAATTTTGCGGACCGGATGCGGTCTATCTAGAATAGTTCGATAAGTAATGGCCAAGTTTCCGGGCGGCAACGATCCTACGATCCAAAAATTCAGTTTCACTCACACCTTGAATAGAGTCGAGGAACTCACGGTTCCCCAAGGAATTCAGTGCCGGAAGAGCAGCGATTGAGACTCCTTGATATGGAATATTTACAATTTCCAGGCGCGTTGTTCTTTTTGATTCACTTTTATTAATATATACCGGATTTGCCTGGAGCGTAAAGATTATAATTTATGAACCGTGGAAGACTAATTAGGGCGAAGGAGCATTAACCCTCCTTGTGGCAGAGAATAAAATTAACAGGAAAGGATTGAAATGAACCGCAAGGCAATCTTACTTCTCATTTTCATAGGAGTGCTTTTTACCGTTGGGCAGACATTTGCGGCGCCGGTGCCCGTAGCATACTGGAAATTCGACGAGGGCTCAGGAACTACCATTGCGGACTCAGTCGGGAGCAATACTGCAACTCTCATCGACGGGACCTGGAGTAGTGATGTGCCCATTGTGCCATTTACAAACGTGCACTCGATCTCCTTCGATGGAATTGACGACTATGTCCTGAGGAGCGGGGTCGTGACCACTGCAACCGACAACGTGACCCTTGCTGCCTGGGTAAAATGGCAAGGTCCCAACAATGCGGGAGGGATACAAGCAGTCGTCTATAACGGCAACACTGCAACCAGCGGATATGGCATTTATATGGACAATAACGGCGATGTCTCAATTCTTATCGGAGGCGTCACCTTCATCGGGACAGACGTTACGCTTACTGTTGATAATAAGTGGCACCATATTGCAGCCGAAAGAAATAACGGGACGTGGCTGATTTATCTTGATGGTGTACAACAGAATGTCACATCGGCCAATACCGCAACCCCCTATGTCCCGTTGGGCAATCTGACAATCGGCGCAAGAACGACAGGAGATAATGAGTTCTTCCATGGACTTATTGACGACGTGCGCATCTATGATCAAGCGCTTTCAGCCGCCGATATCCAGGCGCTTATTACAGTGGATCCTGCGGCAGTGCCGACCATCAACCAATGGGGGGCACTAATTTTCATGCTGATCGCCGGATTGGGTTCTCTTTATCGGCTGAAGAGATCCGGAAAATAGGAAATGTAATCGGGCAGACCATGTGAGTTTTCATACTATATGAAACTGAGTACAGGAAGACTTCTCTCAAGTACGGCGAGTCCAATTTCTTAGTAAATTCTGACTGAAAAACTATTAAGAATCAGGGTGAGAAAGTTGGATGTTGGCTGATCCACTTCATGAACGCCTCAACGACCGTAGGGTCGAACTGCCTCCCCGCCAGCCTGTTGATTTCATCTATAGCCTCGTCCTGTGTCTTCTTCCTCCTGTACGGCCTGTCAGAGGACATGGCGTCAAAAGAATCGGCTACCGCAAGGATCCTCGCGCAGAGAGGGATGTCTTCGCCCTTCAATCCGAGGAGACTGTTGCCTCCGTCCCACCATTCGTGGTGATACTTTATTCCCTGCACGACGTCCCGCAGCTGGGCAAAGCCGCCCAGTATCTCGGCCCCTATCAGCGGGTGCCTCCTGATCTCCTTTTCCTCCTCCTCGGTCAATACGTCATTCTTGTTGAGTATCTCTCTCGGAACAGCGATCTTCCCGATATCGTGCAGGAGAGAGCAGATCCTGAGCCTTTCGAGGTTCTTGCCGCTCAGGCCCATCATTGCGCCGATGTTGACGGCGTACTCGGTGACGCGCTCCGTATGACCGGCCGTCCAGCGCGACGATGCCTCAAGCGCCTTCACTAGGGCCCTTATCGCCGATATCAGAAAGTCTTCAAGCTCTTTGTAGAGAAGGGCGTTTTCGATCGTCAGTGCTGCATGGTTGGCTATCGCCATCAGAAGCTTTATGTCATTGGAATAGAACTCTTCCTGGTTCTCCTTGTCCGCCAGCACCAGAGCGCCGATCGTCCTGCTCTTGCCCTTCAGCGGACAAACGAGGATCGATCTCTCGGCATGGCTGTAATTCCTGAAACCAGCATCGTAGAGGTTGCAGAAGGCGACGGGCTTTCTGCTCTGCACGGCGTTCCATATTATCTCATCCCCCTTTGAGACAACGATACCGGCGTCCCACCTCCCCCTGAAGCTTTTCGTGTAAAGCCTTCCGTTTTCCTCATCGAGGAACAGGAGGGCCGCGGTCTTCACGTCGAGGGTATTGATCGCCTCCCCGACTACCTGTTCGGTGATCTCGTCGGCGCTCATCCCGGAGAGTGTCTCGGTAAGCTTGTAAAGGAGAGAAAGCTCCTCGTATGTCTCGCTGAGCTCCCTGACGGTCAGTTCAAGGTCCTTCTCTAAAACGGTGCGGTCCGGGCTCACTTCTCTCAGTCTTGCATCCTGATCGCGTTATTCACTATTTCCAGAAGGGCCCGCGGGCTGAACGGTTTTGTGATGTACATTGACGCTCCACACTGCAGCCCCATTTGTTTGTCGGCGTCCTGGCCTTTGGCGGTGAGAAGGAAGACCGGTATATTCTTGAGGTCCGCGTCGGTCTTCAGCATCCTGCAGAGCTCTATGCCGCTCACCTCCGGCATCATCCAGTCGAGTATCACAAGGTCAGGCTTCTCCCTTCTGATTATTGCCATGGCATTCCTGCTTTCCCTGAGTGCGATCACCTCGATACCGGCCCTTCTCAGCTTGTCCTCGATCATCATAAGGATAAAAGGCTCATCGTCCACGACTATTATCTTGCTCATAAGACCTGGGATCTCCTCCTGTCGAATGGGAATTCGGCCGTTACGGTCGTGCCTCTTCCGAGCCTGCTTTTTATAGTCAGGCTGCCCCCGTGAAGCTCGACGATCTCCTTGCAGAGGGAAAGGCCGAGACCCGTGCCCTTGGTCTTTATCCCGTGTTTACCCCTGAAAAACTTTCTCGTAAGCAAGGGAAGGTCTTCGTGGGGTATCCCCCATCCGGTATCCGAAATCTCGATCACCAGGCTCCCCTCTCCCTTCTTCCTGACGCTCATACTGATAACACAGTTGTCGTCGGAGTAGTTTGCGGAATTACTGACGAGGTTCAGAAGGAGTCTGTTCAGTTTCTCACTGTCGCCCCTGAACGCCCCGACACTTTCATCCAAGTGGGTATCTACCCGAAGACTCTTGAGTCTTATTATATCCGAAAACGTATTCTTTATGTCACGAAATAAGGCGGGGAAGTCAATCTCGGCTTCGTTGAAAGACTCTTCGCCGGATTCTATGCGCGAAATATCAAGCAGGTCGGAGACCATGCTCGAAAGCCTCCTGCCTTCATTGAGCATCGTATTCACGTACTTGACGGCCCTCTCACCCTCGACTTCTCCGTCCGCGAGCATCTCGGTCATGCCGATTATCGCCGAAAGAGGGGTCCTGAACTCATGGGAGACGGTAGTAACAAATTCCGTCTTCATCCTGCCGATCTCCTTTTCCCTCGTAACGTCCCTGAAGACCTGCACGGCCCCTATCAACATCTTGTCGACGTTAATGAGAGGCGCACAGCTCACCGAAACGGAGATCCTGCGCCCCGAAGAACCCACATAATCCATTTCCCTGCTGTCGGCGACGCCGGCGAAGGCGGTGGAAAGAGGGCACTCCTTACCGCAAAGCGTTTGATCGCTCTCGGGCTCCCTGTGGACTATGACGTCCATGCACTTCCTGCCGACCAGGCTCGATGCATCGATGCCGAGTATCCTTTCCGCGGCCCTGTTCACAGAGGTGATCACATAATCGGTATCGACCGTGTAAAGACCATCGCTGATGCTCTCGAACACAATCCCGGCAAGACTCTTCTGTGCCAGCATCTTCTCGTAAAAATCTGACCTCTCCATAGCGACAGCAAAGATACTGGAGACGATTTCGAGGAAATGGACGTCCTCCTCCCTGAATTCCTGGGGCGACCTGAAATAGAGAGAGAAGACCCCGAGGATCTTTTCCGCAGTATATATGGGAACTGCCACGGCGGACCTGCAAGAAGGAAGGGGACAGGCGACATCGGAATGACTCGAAAAGGTCGGAAGGACCACCGGCTTTCTTGTATCGACGGCGATCCGCTCTATCGAGTCCCTGCCGAAACTATAGCCTGACAGCCCGGAGGCCTCTTCGGCATCCCCGAGGACCGACTTCAGGGCAAGGCTGTTATTTTCCCCAAAGGCAAGAAGCAGCGCGAGATTGGCCTCGAAAGAATCCGTGATCAGACCGAGGGTCGTGTCTATCGCTTCCTTGATGTCGGTTGCCGATGTAAGCCGCGAGCTCAGGGAAAGGAGGCTGCTGTGCTCCCGCTCTCTTCTGCTCCGCTGATACTCGTAAAGCGAGTTTATCCTGTCGTAGAGCCTGGTATTTTCAAGGGCTATTCCGGTCATATCTCCCACTGAAGAAAGTATCCTTCTCTCCTCGCCAGTGAAGACGTGCTGCCTGGAGCTCATCAGATGGAGGACCCCTACGATCCCTTCCTTACCCTTCAGAGGCACGCAGCAGCAGCTCCTGATGTCGGTCCCCAAAAGCCATGCCGGCACTCCGCCCTTTTCTTTGACGCCGTCAGAGGAATATATCGCCCCACCTTCTATGGCCCTGCTGAGCATGTCCTCTCCCATCGGAAGCTTTCTTCCCGTAAGGGCGCAGACGAGCTTCTTTCTGGAATCGTCAATAAAGAAAATACCGCCGTCGTCCATGTTGAGCATATTGACAAGCTTAGCCACGACATTCCTTATGGTGGCCCTTGTGTCCAGGGAGTGGCTCAGTAGCGCCGCTATGCTGTTGACCACAATGAGTTCTTTGTTCTTCTGCGAAAGGGCCGCCTCATATAATTTTATCTCGGTAATGTCCCGGAAGAGCTCTATCACGTTCACAACCTTGTCGTTTTCGTCCTTTATCGGGCAGGCGAGTATCTCCTGCACTGTCCTGTCTCCCTCCGCCCCCCTGTGCTCATGCACCGTCCTGAAGGTCCTCCCGCTCGCAAGGACCTCCTTGACGGGGCAGTCCGATCCCCTCAAGAAACACGGCTTGGATTCCCCGTGTGAGACCAGATGACACGGCTGCCCAAGGACCCGGCCCTCGTCTTTCTGAAAAACGCCTATTCCTGCCTCTTCCATCTGGATCCTTTCGAATACGGCGCGATTCGCCTTGACTACCTTAAAATCCAGGTCCATAATTAAAATCTCGTCCTCGATACTGTCCATTATGGTCTCGAGAAAGTCCCTTGATTCCCTTATCTCGCTGTTCTTCTTCTGTAGCTCTTCCGTCTTGTTCTTAAGAGAAGCGGCCATCTCATTGAAGACGCCGACTACCTCTCCGAGCTCGTCGCTGGACAACACCGGAAGGGTCGTGTCGAGATTGCCGTCCCTGATCGACATCGCACCCCTGTGAAGCTCCCTTGCGGGAAGGATCACCTTCCTCGAAAAGAAGAGGGATAGAAGAAATGCGAGGATAAAAACATAAAAGGATATAGATATCAGACTGTCTGTAATATGCTGTCTAACGTGGAGGACGTTCACGCCCTGCATAAGCTCCTTGATCTCCCTGCTGGTCATAACAACTATCGGAAAGATCGAGGCGACGGCAAATATGAGGAGCACGAGAAAAAGCCTGTAGATTATTCTGTTCCTAAACACCGAAAAACTCCACGCACGCGTAAACCAGAAGACATCCGAGACACCACGAAAAGAAGACCGCCAGCAGAGGTCTTGCGCCTTCCGACATTATGGAATCCAGGTCGACGGAAAGACCTATCGCGGCAAGGGCCGAGGAGAGGAAGAACCTTGAAACAGGCTCGAATATAGGGACCATGTTCGAGACGGCCTCAACGAAGTTTGAGAGAAAGGCCAGGACCACGAAGACGACCATGAACCACGGAATGGTAGTCCGCTTGTCCTGTCTGCCGCGCAGAAGCACAACGGCAGTGGCCACGAAAATGAGCATCGAGATCCTTATTAGTTTGAACCTGACCGCAAGATTGATGCCTTCACGCCCCGTCTCTAGGACCGCGACCTTCACCTGCCCAAGCATGGGGATCGTCGTCCCCGAAAAGAAGGCGAATTGCCTGACGGTAAAGCCCAGGTCTTCCCAGATTACGGGATAAAAAACCACGGACAGCAGCCCGATGACAAGGATTGAGATTATAGAGATCGACGTGTCTTCTCTCTTGGCCCCGACAAGGGGTGATATGACCGCAATGGCGGAAGCTCCGCAGACCGCGAGACCCGAGGCCAGCAGGATGGAGAGTGTTCCCGGCAATCTCAGCAGTCTTGAGATTATAAGTGTAGCAGCAAGAAAGAAGAGAAAGATCATGACGACATAGAGCCATGTCCTTTCAATATTGTGACCGAAGGTGAGCTGGGTCCCGTAAAGAGCTATACCGACGGGAAGGCAATACTTAAGCATGACTTCTATGCCTTTCTGGAGCCGCTCCCTGTTCGAAAGCGTGTTACCCAGGAGAATGCCGAGGATTATAGAGACCACAAGGGAATCGAAAGCGGGGTGAAAGCCCGAAAGGAGGAAAGAGACGATACCTATTAGCAGGGACAGGATTATTCCAGGAAGACCTTCACCTTCCTTCATGGCTTCTACCGCGGCTTACCAGGAGACGCTGAAGCAAGAAACTCCTCGACCTTCCGGATTTCCACATCACCCTGCGAGCCGTCTCCAAGGTTCTTCCATTTCGCCCTGCCCGACGATAGCTCATCTTCCCCCAGTATTATCACAAAACGCGCTGTTATCCTGTTTGCCTTTCTCAGCTGACTCCTCAGGGAAGAGCCGTCATAACCGCTCTCGACCAAAAACCCCCTGGCCCTCAACCTTTCAGCCATAAGAAACCCCTCCATAATCGCCCTTTCGCCTAAAGGGGCGATATAAACATCGGGAAATGGCCCAACAATCTCCCCGGTTTCCCTCAAAAGCTCGGTAAGCCTTTCCATCCCTAAAGCAAATCCCATGCCCGGAGTGGGAGGACCTCCGAACTCCTCAACGAGCCTGTCATATCGGCCGCCCGCGGCCACGGCCTTTTGAGATCCGAGGTGCTCGCTCGTGACCTCGAAGGCCGTTCTCGTATAATAATCAAGTCCCCTCACCATGTTCGGATTTAGTGTGTACGGAATATTCAGTCGTCTGAGAGCGGAAAGGACTTTCTCGAAATGGTCCTTGCACTCGCTGCAAAGGAAGTCCGTGATGAAGGGAGCGCCCGCGCGGAGCTCGATGCACCGGTCTACCTTGCAGTCCAGTATTCTGAGAGGGTTGGCCTCGTATCTCCTTTGGCAATCCGGACAGAGGCTGCCCAGCTTAGCTGAGAAGAAATCCCTCAGCGCCGTCCTGTATGCCGGCCTGCAGTTGCCGCACCCCACGGAATTGATCTCAAAATTCAGGTCCTTCATTCCAAGTCTCTCAAGGAGGATCTTCAGCATGGAAAGAAGCTCCGCGTCAAGAAGCGGGGAGACGGCGCCGAACGCCTCGACGCCTATCTGATAGAACTGTCTGAACCTTCCCTTCTGCGGCCTCTCATATCTGAACATGGGACCCGAATAGAAGAACTTCTGGGGAGACGGAAGATTATAAAGATGGTGCTCGATATATGCCCTTACGACGGGGGCCGTGCCCTCAGGCCTGAGCGTTATGCTCCTACCCGCCTTGTCGGGGAAGGTATACATTTCTTTCTCGACTATATCGCTCGTCTCGCCGATGCTCCGGACGAAAAGGCCGGTCGGCTCTATTATCGGAAGCCTTATCTCCTCGAAACCGTAAAGGGAAAAGACCTCACGCGATAAAGATTCCACTTTTTGCCAGAGATGCACATCCGGAGGGAAGATGTCCTGAACACCCTTGAGGGCGCTGAACTGCTGGGGCGGGGTCACGACGAGATGCCACCTGCCTCTTCCCCTTCACTCTCTCTCTCCTTGTCGAATTCGAGCATCCGCATATGGCTCTCCACAAGCCTCTTCAGCTCCTCCTTGAAATGTCTGCGGATCCCCTTCAGGTCGACTATGTCCTCGTGGATCTTCACTACCTTGTCCTGGGCCTCTTTCATAAGGGTGTCTGCCTTGAGCTCGGCCTCTCTTATAAGGAGCTCCGCCTCTTTCCTTGCGTTGGTCTTATACTCCTCGACCATCTGCTGGGCGGTCATAAGAGTCTCACGAAGCGTCGTCTCCATATCCCTGTATTCCTTTATCTGGTTCTCGGCCCTGTGCACCTGCTCCTTGACGGAGGCGTTCTCCCTCAGGAGATCTTCCATCTCCTCCCTCACCACTTCAAGGAAGGCATAGACTTCCTCGACGTCAAACCCTCTGAATTTCATGGGGAATTGTTTTTGCTGGATATCAAGCGGCGTGATTCTCATATAAAAGCTCCTCCTTTTAATTTATAGCCGAGCTCTATCAGGGAATTTATCAAGAACCTTCGTGTGAATATAATAGCAAGAATAACTATCAAAGGAGAAATATCGATAGGCCCGAGACCAAAGCCGATGACCCGCCTTATCCTCATGAACACCGGTTCCGTGACAGAGTAGAGGAATCTCACTATCGGATTATACGGGTCGGGGCTGACCCAGCTTATCAGCGCGGCGATAATGACGACCCACATATAAATAGAGAGCAGGATATCGAGGATGTTTGCGACCGCCAGAACGAGATTCCCAAATATGAACATTATTCCCTCCTTCCGAGCTCCTCGGCCCTCTCACGGGCGGCCTGAAGCGCAGCGCCGATAACTCCCCCGAGGTCTCTTTCTTCAAATACCTTGAGACCGGCAGCCGTGGTCCCTCCCGGCGATGTGACCATCTCTCTTAGCCGGTTCGGCGGCATCCCTGTCTCGAGGAGTTTAGCAGTGCCGATCAGCGTCTGTATCGCCAACTCCGCTGAATCGTCCCTGTTCAGACCGAGTTCCGTCCCCGCCTCGGTCATCGCTTCCACGAAGAGGGCCACAAAAGCAGGCCCGCTGCCTGAAAGGGCCGTCACCGCGTTCATCTGCTCCTCGGGCAGCGTGAGAACCCTGCCGACGGACATAAATATCTCCCTTATCCTGGCAATCTCTCCATCCGAAAAGCATTCGCACAAGGACAGGACCGACATGCCTTCCTGGACTATGGCAGGCGTGTTGGGCATGACCCTCACAAGCCGCCTTGTCTTCAATTTTGCACCGAGGTATGAAAGAGTGATCCCTGCGGCAATGGAGACGACGGTTTTTTCTTCCGTCACCCCGTCTTCTATCTCATCGAGCACCGCAGACATGTTCTGGGGTTTCACGGCAATAAGTATGAGACTGCACAAGGAAGCCACCTCTTTGTTTGAAGGCGTCGTCTTCACCCCGTACTCCCCCTCCAGAAAGCTTCTCCGGTCTGCATTGGGCTCGGAAACTATTATGCCCTTCATGCCCTGAGAGGTCATCCCTTTGATAAGCGCCTCCGCCATGTTGCCGCCCCCGATAAAACCGATCATAAAATCTCCTTGTCAGCGAGCATTCTTTTTGAAACTCATCTTTGTCTGCACCGGTTCGTTAGCAACAGGCGCTCTATATTCCGGAAGCTCATATCTTGACCCGGCATTTCCCTTACTATTTTCTCTAATCGCTTTTTTGGCGCCTTTTTCTTCAAGAAATCCCCCAACGGTCTTGCGATTGAAACCGTGGATACCGATTTTGTGGAGGTCGGTACAAGTAGGATGCTCAAGGGTAAAAGTCGGAATATTTGCCTCAATCAATTTCTTTGCGGTTATATAAGTCTTTGACCCTTTTGGCCCGTAAGGAATAAAGACAATGTCTCCAAGCACGCAGGCCATCCAGTTCCTTTGCATTATATTTTTCCTGCTTTGTCTTGTTTCCTCCGGGTCGCACACGGAGAGCATTAATAGTTCCCCTTCCCGGACTCGTCTGAAATATTCGTCGCGTTCGGGAAACTCATGCAGCGGCGGATAAAACCTGTCGAGCAGATATGATTCGTAAGTCTCGTTATTTAGCCCCTTTGCGGAAAACAATGTTAGCGTCCTCTCGCCTAATAATATATTCCTGCCTTTCTTGCTTGCGTACCGGCCGTATCCCTGAAACATCGCCAAGCGGAATATCTCGCTCTCGATTATCGAGTGCCAGCTTCCTATATAATTCAAATCATATTCTCTTATCGTAAAAAGGACCTGGTTTGTTTCCAGCAGCTCCAGTCCGTGGCTTTGATCGGAACAGATTACCGTCATGGTAAAACGGTCGAGGAATTTCAGAGGGCCGTTATAATAGATATTCGGGGCTTCACTGCCGAGGCGTTCCTTTGCCTTGCGGGGGTATCGGGGATCGGCCAGCGTTATCACTCTATGTTCCATAGTCTCCTCGATAGAGCATTTATCTCGCTCTCGACATCCAATGCGGATATTCCTTTTTGCGCCAGACTATGCGCATCTTCCGACAGTTCAGCAAGCCTCATATGGATTTTATTATCGGCCTTAAATTTCGGAATTGCAAGATTATTCATCACGGAAGGAGCGCCGAACCCACGACCCGCGGATGAAAAGCTCCTAATGAAATCATCGATAATATCTGAATTTAATATTGCGCACAGGTAATGGGCTTCGTCTTTGTCATTGACTGCAAAAAAAGATGTGGTATCTGTCGAGATTATCTTTTTTGTTCCAAAGTCCGTCTTCATGCCGGAAAGCACGACCGCGTTCATCCTTGAAGCCATGCGTTTCCAAACAACTCTATATTTTACAAATGACAGCCCACTGATATTGTACATTGAATAAAAAGGAGCGATAGGTATTCGCTTTATGACTTTTCCGTCCTTCTTTATTTCCTTATGAAAATATTTTTGATAGGCTGCGCGCTTCGTGAGAATATCCCTAAACTGAACCAGATACGCATACGTCAAAGGTAGTTCTGCGCTTAAATATTCCTCGTCATATCCACATCTTTTCTCGGGGTCCTGCGATATAAGAAGATCAAAGTGAGATTTAATCCCGAACTTCACTATATCTCCGCCGCTAACGGCCGGGAATACCAGATCAGGCTCTATTGCAGCGCTAACTGATTTGATCTCCCTCTTTCCTCTCTCGTGCATATTCTCGACCACAAGGAGACCATCGGGCCTGACCTCTTTCACGCTAAGCCAGAAGACGCCGTACGGCTCGACCCTTGCGCCAAGATGAGCTTTATAAGGATTCTTTCCTTTCAATCTCGAGAAAATCTTTATTTCAGCGGCTGGAGCAGTCTGCCAGGATGAAGATGGCTTCTTAAGATTTACGGGGATTGCCCTTGATTTCTTTATCGCGCAATTAGCCTTCACCTCTTCAAGATGCCATTCAGGAGGAATGCGGCCGACTCCCTTCTTCCTTTTCCATTCAAGTACCGGCACGGGATAAGTTGTCTTTTCGTTTTTCCTGAGAAAGAAAATGGATGTCTTATTTGCAGCCTGGAAAGGTTTTAAATCGACCATGTCCTCCATGCCCAAGACTTTAACAGGCACCTTCTTATCTTTCAGTTCAAATTGTCTGAAGCCCTCCCCCGCGCCTTTTGACTTGAAAACCTCCATAGTGATGACAAACCCGAGGATTCCCTTATCCTTCAGGTAATTGTCTGCACAGGCGTAAGTGAAAAGCATGGAGAAATCCTTCTCACCCGCTCCAAGTCTTGTCTCATGCCCTTTTAAAGAAAATAAGCCGTATCTATGCCACAGCTTAAGCGTTCTTTTTCTGTAATCATCCGAAAGATAGCCCCATCTTATCCACGGCGGATTGCCGACGACATAATCGAATCTACCCAGGTATGCAGGCGCAAAGGCGTTCTTTATGTATCTTGCCCAGATGCCGTTTTCGCCGTTGTCGTCCAATTCCTTTATGCGCCGATAAACCTGGACGAGAAGTTTGGTATCTTCTTCTGAAGTGTTGAATTCCTTTTTGATCTGTTTTACAAAAATCTCGGGTTCAATCTTACCTCTTATGGCAATATCCATCATGGAAGTGAATTTGTCGATATGACTTTTCTGCTGCATGAAAACCGGGAAGATATAATCCCCTTTTGTGGTGGAGAAAACCACTGTGTTATCAAATGAGAGCTTTCCTTCTTCAACGTAGCGCGTAGGAGCAAGAACAGAATCACAAAGATAAACAGGTATTGAAATAGGTCTTATGTAGGGAACGAGTCTGGAAAATGCGATCAGGTAGTTGGTCCGCGCCGCCAGCACTGCGAGCGGATTTAGATCGAACCCGCCAATGTTGTCGAGTATGTGGTGGGCCAAGGCGTTCGGATCGATTCTCTTTTGCCCTTCCGCATATTTTATTGCCCGATTGACCGCCTGAACAAGAAAAGTGCCCGATCCGCAGGCAGGGTCGAGGAAACGGCTGCCGCTTTCTCCCGTATATCCGCTCTTTTCGACCACATAACCTGCAAGCCAGTCAGGGGTATAATATTCACCCAGATCGTGTCTGAGCTTTTTGGGAACGATGACCTCATACAACTTCTGCAATAAGTCTCTCGTCCACTCAGGTTCAAGAATCGGGGTCGCCGGTTCAAAATCAGACAGCGTCCGTACAATATTGCGGAAGACACGAGCGAACCCGGTGCTCCAACCGTCGAGGTACCACGAAAAGAAATCCGCCTCCAGGAAATTATTAATCCCCCGATCTATAAAATCCGCTCCGCTTTCCAGATAAGTGAGCTTCTCGAATAGTTCATCATCATCCATCGCGCCTAATCCCTTGACAAATGACTCTATCGAGCTTTCTCGCTGCAATGATACAAGCTCTATGGCAATAAGCTTCATGAGAAAAGCATAAAAGGTGTGAATAGCAAAAAGAAGGTACTTAAGTTTTGCGCCGCCGGGTATCTGGTATAGAGTTGCGGTCTCCTCAGCAGACTTGACAGCTTTTTCGGTCTCCTCTCCATAGACAACGCCGAAAATTCTGTCCCACTCTGTGAAAAAGGTCTTTACTCTCGAAGGCGCATGCCTTCTTTGCGCCCTCATCACCTCGGAATAAAGCTCGGAGACCGCCTGTCTCGTGACCTCGCACGCGGGAGAAAAAACAGTGGCAAGGTCTTTTGCGGTCAGAGGGCGCCTGGCCGACGCCCTGACGAAAATCAGAAGGTTGCTGATGCTTGCCGTGCTTATAACGTGCGGTCCCGACACCTGAAAACCGTAACTGGCCTCAACCTCATAAAAAAGGGCGGCTTGCGCTTTCTGAATTGGTATCGGCGTCTGTAATATCGTAGGTGTCTTCGTAAACCGGATGAAGACTATGTGTTTGCCGTCGACAGCGACGCCGACAGCCTTTTCAAGAAAATCTTCCTTTTGCAACCCGAACTGCGCTGCCTGCTCGGTGAGATAACGCTGAAGTTGTTCAACAGCCTTTCCAACGCCGGCTTTTTCTGATAATTTTCCGGGAAGCTTATATTCAATCGTAAGATAACCATAAACCGCATCAGCTTTCCCTTTGAATCTCGTAGCGGTTTTCTCATATTGCACAATGTCGATATCAATCCCCATCTTCTTGAACGTACTTTGAAGAAGGGGTTCAACGCCCATCTTGAGATCTTCTTCCGTTCCGGATTTGTCAGCGATTTCATTTATGTCCCTTACAAGCTTTTCCGTATTTATCTGCCAGTATTTCTTTTCCGAGGTCATGATTCATGCTTCCAATATTGTTGTTTATTCTATACCAAAATGCCCGTCTTTTCTATATAAAATTCGCCTATTCCCTTTCCCCGAATATAGCCGTCCCTATCCGGACCATCGTAGCCCCTTCTTCGATGGCGATCTCAAAATCTCCGGACATTCCCATGGACAGCTCCGGCAGATCAAAGCCCTCTGCCGCCGCCCTGTCCCTCAATTCCCGCAACTCTCTGAAGTACGGCCTCGCTTCTTTGGGGTCGTCAAAGAAGGGCGGGACCGTCATGAGTCCCCTGAGGTTCAGGTGCTTCAGGTCTTCGACCACTCTTAAGAGGCCGGGCAGACCGCCCCTTGAAACGCCGTGCTTGGTCCCCTCGTGCGAGAGCTTAACCTCGACCAGAACATCCTGGCGCTTGCCGGTCTTTTGCGCGTGACGGTCTATCTCGCAGGCGAGATCCTCCGAATCCACTGAGTGGATCAGATCGAACAATTGCACCGCAAACTTTGCCTTATTCTTCTGGAGATGACCGATCAGATGCCACGAGATCTCTTCGTTTTCCAGTCGCAGTTCGTCACTCGTCACCTTCTTTTGTGCTTCCTGGACCCGGTTCTCTCCGAAGATGCGCAGCCCGGCATCAATAGCCTCTCTTATCTGCCCGGCACTTACGGTCTTTGTGACCGCGATAAGCCTGACATCCTCGGGATCCCTCCCCGCCCTCATCGCAGCGTGGGAGATCCTCTTGTATATTTTGCTTATACGTTCCAAAAGCAATGTGCTCTTCATTTTCCCCGCAGGGCCTCCTGATATTCTTCCCAAAGTTTCTCCCTGGAGACATTGTTATCTATAAAATCCCACGGCAGCACTTCGCCGAACTCCCTGCGCCTGAATATATAGAAAGACGGATCCACGCCCGCCTCGGCGCACGCGGTCCTCCAATCGCCGGCTCGCAGCATGATCTCCAGCGCCTCTGAAATCCTTCTGTCTCCCCTTGCGAACAACCCCTGCAGGTATGAGTACTTGGGCACGTCATTAAACGCCTTGACCCTTTTCAATCCCGAGAGCCCGCTCTTTATCAGCTTCAGCCGGCCCTTCACGACCTCCATCTCTTCCATGCCGTGCCACTGGAAAGGCGTAAAAGGCTTCGGCACAAAGGTGCTGATCGTAAGGACGATCTGCCCCTTAGTCGAAACTCCGCGTATCTTCTTCACAAGATCTATTATGCCCTCGCAATCCCGGTCTGTTTCCGAAGGGAGACCGACCAGGAAGTAGAGCCTCAGGGTCCCGACCCCTTCGGAAAGGATAAGGCGCGACGTCTCGATAATGTCATCTTCTGTTATCCTTTTGTCGACCGCCCTTCTCAATCTCTCCGTACCCGCTTCCGGAGCGATAGACACGCTCCTGTGGTTCCTGAGAAAACGGACCAGCTCGGCGCTCTTGCGGCTAGCCCTAAGAGAGGTGATGGAGAAATCGATCCCGTCCAAGCAAAGGACGTCTTTTGCATACGAGTAATCGGTAAGAGAAGGGGCTATCAACCCAATCCTTCTGCCTGAGGCCGAGGCGCTCCTGATCTCTTCCTTTAAGGCCTCGATGGGCTTCTTCCTCACCGGCTTATAGATGTGGCCGGCAACGCAGAACCTGCAGCTCCACGGGCATCCTCTCATGGCCTCCATGAGATACATGCCCGAAAACTCCGTCTCGGGCGTTATTATGGATTGCCTCAGAGCGCATCCGGCGATGTCCTGTACAAACCTCCTCTTCAATATATCAGGCGCACCATGAAAGGCCTTCCTCCCCTCTATCTTCCCGTCGGCGCCATACGCAACTTCATAAAACCGCGGCACATAACATCCTTCTATCCCCGCCGTTCTTTCAAGCATCTCTCTTCTGCTGTCAGAAGCCTTATATACTTCCACGAATTCCCCGAGCATATCTTCGGCCTCTCCGATGAAACAGATATCGAAAAAGTCCGCCACCGGCTCGGGGTTGAAAAGGGCGCACGCACCGCCCATTATCAGCAGCGGGTCAGCCCCCGTCCTGTTCCCTGCCCTGAGGGGTATCCCCGACATCCGCAGTATTCTGAGGATATTGGGATAGTCGTTTTCAAACGACACCGAAAAGGCGACAACATCAAACCGGCCAAGCGGTCTCTTCGATTCAAGGGAGACCATCCCCATGCCGGTCCTTGCATATTCACTCATGTCCTCTTCCCCTGGTAGAAACGCCCGCTCGCAGACCACATCTCTTCTTTCGTTGAGAAGGGTATAGATACCGTGAAAACCGAGGTTCGACATGCCCACATGGTATGTATTCGGGTATACGAGACAGACGCTGACCCTGCCTCCGGGGTCCTTGAAAACAGTCCCGCTTTCCTTTGATAGAAGAGAGTCTATGCGCTCGGCAATCTTTCTGCTCACCATAAAAATAGTATACATCAAGGGCAGTCGTGAACTGCCGGATAATTCTGCGTTATATCGGCAGTCTCCTGTCGCTCTTAGACCTTCTTTGTCTGCAATTGACTTTTGACCGGCGACTGCTACCATGTAATGTATCGAGATCAGATACGATGAACAGGTACTACGGAGAAAAGACAGTGAAAAAGATATTGATAATATTTATAATACTTGCGGTGTTTGCCGTACCCGCCTGCACAGAATACCAGGAGAAGGGGGCGCTGACGGGAGGCGCAATCGGAGGCATCGCGGGAGCGTTCCTCGACAGCAGGAACCCATGGCGAGGCGGGGTCATCGGCCTTGGCCTCGGCGCTATAGCTGGAGCTACCATCGCGGATATCTCAAGCAGGGGGTCGCAAGAGGTTTACGAGACCGGAAGACCTGTTGAATACAGGACGGAAGACGGGCGGGGGAAATATTATGCCGCACCGGAGGGCTACAACCCGCGCACAAAGTGCAGAAAGGTCCGGGAAAAGATATGGGAAGACGACCGCCTGGTGAAAGACCGTGTGAGGGAGGTCTGCGAAAGCACGAAATATGAACCCGGCTATTGACATGACAATAGTTCTCACTGTGCCGCTGAAATGATCGAGCTTAATTTCTCCAACATGATGACCGAGGTCTTGGAGGAAAAGGGGATCTCGGAAAGACAGATAGAGGCCATGAGGGACAGGATCAGCAGGGCCCACTGTGAGCTTACGGGTAAGAATTGGCCGGAGCTCGCCTTCCAGGACCTGATCTCTCAGGACACCTCCGCCGTCGCTGAAATCGCGGAGTGGATCAGGGAAAACTCGGATGACTTCCTTGTGCTCGGCATCGGGGGTTCGGCACTTGGCCCGCGCGCAATCCTCGAGGCCCTGAGCCCCTTCCATAATCTGAGAAAGAGGCCGAGGGTGTTTATCTATGACAATGCGGACCCCGTGACAATGAACTCCATCCTTTCGGTGACCGATATCGAAAAGGTGGCAGTCAATGTGATCACCAAATCGGGCAGCACTGCCGAGACAATGGCTTCGTTCATGATCATCTGGGATGCGCTTTCAAAGTCCATGGGCGAAAATGGAAAGGACAGGATTGTCGCCACCACGGACCCTCAAAAGGGGAACCTCAGAAAGATTGCCGGCGACAGAGGTCTGAAAACATTCTCCATCCCGCCGGGCGTGGGCGGACGGTACTCGGTTCTGAGCCCGGTCGGCCTCCTGCTTGCGGAGGTCATCGGAGTGAAGAGCAAAGACTTATTGAGGGGCGCTGCGGATATTCACCCGAAATGCTCCGATCCGGAGGTCTGGAAGAACCCCGCTTATCTTTTCGGAACACTCCTTTATCTTATGGACAGGGAAGAGAAGAGAAACATCAACGTCATGATTCCGTATTCGGACAGCCTGAAGTTTTTTGCGGAATGGTTCTGCCAGTTATGGTCGGAAAGTCTCGGAAAACTCGGCGCAGGAACGACGCCCTATCCTTCTCTCGGCACTGTCGATCAGCATTCGCAACTTCAGTTGTGGATGGAGGGGCCGGAAGACAAGTCTGTCATGTTCCTCAGGGTCGAAGACCACGGGGCCGATGTCAAAGTCCCCGAGATCTTCAAAGATATGGATGGAATAGCATATCTGGGAGGACACTCTCTTGCCGAGCTTATAAACTCGGAGCAGGAGGCGACGGAATTGGCCCTGTCGAGGAACAAAAGACCCAATATGACGGTCCATATACCCTGCGTAGACCCCTATCACCTGGGGCAGCTATTTCATTTTCTTGAGATGGCGACTGCCTTTACCGGTTTTCTTTACGGCGTAAACCCTTTTAACCAGCCTGGAGTGGAGGAAAGCAAGAGCTTCACATATGGAATGATGGGCCGTAAAGGGTTTGAGGAAAGGCGCGAAGAAGTCGAAAGAGCAAGGGCCAGAAAGGCCTGCTACCGTCTATAAAACCCGTCTCGCGGCTATTTACAAATAGTTCAAATTGTGGTAACTTCTCTCTATGCATCGGATTCACTCTGATAACGCGACAAGAGGGAAGATACTCCTCACGCTGAAGAAGAAGGGCAGCATGTCTGTAGAGGGTCTGAGCAAGGAAGTGAATATCACGCCCATGGGCGTAAGACAGCACCTCCTGGTCATGGAGAGAAGCGGCATAGTTGAATATGTCGTAGAAAAACACGGCGTGGGTCGTCCCGGTTTCCGCTACAGGCTGACAGACAAGGCCGACAACCTCTTCCCGAAGTCTTATCAGGAATTTGCCATGGGCATTCTCATGGACCTTGAAAGTACCGAGGGAAGAGACAGGATAGACCGCCTGTTCAGAAGAAGGAGGGAGCGTATAATGGCCGGCATGGACGGCCTTCTTTCGTCAGCAAACGGCCTTTCTGACCGGCTTCGCGTAGTAGCGGACCGGATGCAAAAAGAAGGGGGAATCATCGAGCTCGAAGAAAATGCCAACTCCTTCAGGCTAAAGCAATTTAATTGCCCCATATCCAAGATAGCAGTCCGCTTCAGCGAGGCCTGCGACCACGATCTTCAGCTTCTGAGGGAAATTACCGGAAGAAATGTCACCCGCCAGCAGTGCCTTTCAAACGGCGGACAGGCATGCATATACGTAGTGGAAAAAGGTCCCGAAGGTCTCTCCAGTTAAGTCTTCGTTTATAAATTACCCCAGGAAAATGAATCGGGCCGTCATTCCGGCTGCAAAGGGACGACGGCCCGAAGAGATTATAGCTAATTTCCCGCTTACTTGGCGCCGTGGGCCGGGACGGCCGGAGCAGCCTGTTCTGCCGTGCCTGTCGGGGTCTGGCTCTGCTCAAGGCTTGCGAGTTTTGCTATGGCGTCTTTGTTCTTTTCAACCGGATAGGACTTTTTCAGTCCTTCGAGATAAGAATCAAATAATTCTTTCTGCTTTTCCGCAGTCACACGCTGAGTAAGTAGATCCTTCATCATATTGAAGTCTAAGGCCTTGCCTTCCTTGGTTACGAGTTTATTCTTGTTGGCCTCATAAAACTTCTTCACATCATCATCGGTTACCTTTACCTTGCCCTCGACCTCTTTTTCAAGGAGCAAGCTTATCAGGCTGATCTTCTTGAAGTCCTCGATCTTTTTCTTATACTCGGGATCGTTCTCCAATCCCTTCTTCTTCGCCTCCTGGTATAGGATCTCCTTCTTCACAAGTTCATCCACGAACCTGTCCATGCCCTCAGGTCCTACAAACATACTCTGTATCTGTGGAGGGAGCCCCTTCAGTTCCCTGGTTACATCATCCTGGGTGATCGTCACGGAGCCCACCTTCGCAACATACCCTGATGCCGACATCTGCTCTGCCTTCTTTGCGCAGGAAAACAAGAGGGCAAACAACATAACGACCACAATCAATGCTAACGGTCTTTTCATCTTTCCTCCAGATTGGAATTTAATACTTTTTTATACCATATTGGTCGCGGGTATGTAAACAACGTCGACATCGCTACCACCATAACAAATGCCGATGCCTTCTGTGTTAGAATTAACAAGGAGCAATGGAGACAAGTTGGAATCGTCAAGTGCTCGCTGTTTTTTGTTGGTTGTGGACCAGTGCGGGTTTTGTACAGAATCTTCTTTACAATAGTTTATTTTTTATGTTAGGCTTTAAAGCTGTTTAAAACGAGAGGTAATGGGGCTTGTCTTGCAGTGTGTCTTTTGCTTCAGGTTGTTTGTCTGTCTGCATGGGTTTGATACCGTAGACCGCCTCCTTGCTGCTCTTCGCATGATAATATGAACTGGAAAAAATCGAGATTGCTCTTCAGGCAGGCGCTTGATCTGATCCCCGGGGGCGTCAACAGCCCCGTAAGGGCGTTCAAGGCGGTCGGGGGCAATCCTCTGTTTATCGAACAAGCGAAGGGCTCGAAGATCTACGATGTAGACGGCAATGAGTACATCGACTATATCCTGTCGTGGGGGCCGATGATACTCGGGCACTCCCACCCCTCCGTTTTAAAGGCCCTCCATTCCGCTATCGACAAAGGTACTAGTTTTGGAGCGCCTACGCCGCTGGAAGTGGAACTCGCCCGAAGGGTTATAGACGTTTATCCCTCCTGTGAAAAGATCCGCATGGTCAATTCCGGCACTGAGGCCACCCTGAGCGCCATAAGGGTCGCCCGCGGGTTTACCGGAAGGGACAAGATAGTTAAATTCGAGGGGTGCTATCACGGTCATGCCGACGGACTTCTGGTAAAGGCGGGCTCAGGCGCCACAACCTTTGGCGTCCCGGACAGTCCGGGCGTCCCCAAGTCCTACGCCAAAGACACCCTCACCGTTCCCTTCAATGACATCAAGGCCTTCAAATCTCTCCTGAGAAGAGAGGGGAAGTCGATAGCTTGCGTTATACTCGAACCCGTGGTCGGCAATATCGGGTGCGTATTGCCGAAAGAAGGGTTCCTGGATGCGCTAAGGCAGGAAACCCGGAGGTACGGCATAGTCCTTATATTCGATGAAGTCATGACCGGCTTCAGGGTGGCTTACGGCGGCGCACAGGCCTATTACGGTATACGGCCTGATATGACGTGCCTCGGAAAGGTCATCGGCGGGGGCATGCCGGTCGGAGCGTATGGGGGGAGAAGGGACATTATGTCTCTCGTCGCGCCGGAGGGTCCGGTATACCAGGCCGGCACGCTCTCCGGAAACCCGGTCGCGATGACCGCGGGCATTGAGACATTGAAAATCCTCGCGAAGGAAGAAACCTACAAGAAGCTCGAAAAGACCATGCGCAGCCTCGAAAAAGGCCTGAGGGACGCCGCAAGGCGCGCGGGGGTCAGAACGAGGTTCTACCGGGCCGGCACCATGTTTTGCACTTATTTCACAGAGACTGAAGTCGTTGATTATGCTACTGCAAAGACGGCGGATACCAATAGGTTCGCCAGATTTTTCACGGGAATGCTCACGAGGGGAATAAATATCGCTCCTTCCCAGTTCGAGGCGGGATTCATTTCCCTGTCGCATTCGGAAAAAGATATCGAAAAGACCGTGAGAGCTGCTTACGAGGCATTTAAAGAATGTTGATCTTAATAAAGAATATTGATCTTAATTAAGGAGGATAGAGGATGTTCCGCAGAATAATTGATCTAATACTTCGACCGTTCAGATGGCTGGAGACCGGCATGCCCCTTAAGGGCAAGATAATCATAGCCGTGCTTCTCCTCGTACTTCTTGTAGGCGCAGGATATGGCTCTTTCAGATTTTACGATTTCACGCAGAACAACCCCAAATTCTGCGTCAGTTGTCACCTTATGAAGAGCGCCTTCGATGCGTGGGACAAGAGCGAGCACAAGAACATCAACTGCCACGAGTGCCATCACCTTTCGGTGCCGGAAATGAACGCACTGCTCATAAATTTTGTCCTGAAAAGGCCGACAGTCGTCCCGCCGAGGCACGGGAAGATAATCGTTCCCTGGAAATTCTGCATCAAATGCCACTGGGAAAAGGACCCGAGATATCCGAACGCGCCGATGATTAACAAATCCACTCTTCATGCGAGGCACGTCTTCATGGAACAGACGGAATGCTCCAAGTGCCATGGGTACATAGTTCATAAGTTTACTCCGGACCCAACGTTCTGCGTGAAATGCCATCAGGGCAAGGTGGTCCATGGGATCGGGATGACCGGGCTTGCCTGTCTCAATTGCCACACTGACAGGACAACGAACCTTATACCCGGAAGAGAGAAATGTCTCTTCTGTCACGGTGGCCCTGACGTTAGAAAAAAGCTGTTGGCCGACGGTACCATAGACGTCAAGCACTATCAGCCCAGCCAGGAGACGATCAACAGGGCGATCAAGATCGATGTGCCTGTTGATGCGCCGATGCAGTTCTACTGCTATACTTGTCACAAGCCCCACTCTCAGGCGAGGCCGGACTGGGGAGTATGTCTCACCTGTCATAACAACATCACTGAAGTGGGAAAACATAACCTACACATCAAAGTCGTGGGAATGAAGTGCAAGGAATGTCACAAACCGCACGCGTGGAAAGTGACGAAAGACAGCGCCAAAAAAGATTGCACCAAGTGCCACGAATACAGAGAACCGAAGAAGTTCTTGGAATAAATATTCGGTGGTGGTCAAGGCAACCTCCCGTTGCCTTGACCACCTTAGCTCAAGGGAGGTAACGCAAACTTATGAAGAGTCACGTCTGGCGGCCGCTCTACGTGGTGGTCGCCCTGGTAATCCTCATACTGGCTGTGAGGATGTTCTATGTCCCGAAGGACTTCGGAATCTGGGAGCGGGGCTACATGTATGGCTTCCACCGGAAGGGAAGCGAGAACGACTGGAAGGCGTTCAAGGTCAAGTACAAGTTCGATAACGAGGACTGCAAGGACTGCCACAGCGACAAGTACGAAAGCATCATCAAGACGCCCCATGCGATCATAAAATGCGAAAATTGTCATGGGCCTGAACTGGACCATCCAAACGATCCGCCCAAGCTCACGGTCGACAAACGCAGGGAGTTGTGTCTCAGATGTCATTATCAACTTCCTTATCCGACGAGCGGAAGGGCGAATATCATGGGTATAGACCCGGAAAAGCATAACCCCGGGGTCGAGTGCGTGATGTGTCACAATCCGCACAATCCCACATTGGAGGGCCTGAAATGATCACGAGAAGACAGTTTTTGGCGAATACGGCCAAGGGGCTCGCGGGCTTGGCCCTGCCGGCCGCAGCTTTCGAAATAATCGATCCCAAGAAGCTCTTCGCGGATAAAGGCGGCAAGCCGGGTCTGAGATGGGCCTTCCTTGTGGACACTTACAAGTGCGTGGGATGCGGTCTCTGCGTAAAGGCGTGCAAGATCGAAAACGAGGTGCCCTATGACGCAAAAGTCTCAAGGACATGGGTTGAAAGATATGTCATAACCAAAGACGGAAAGCTCCATGCGGATTCTCCCATGGCCGCGAGGGACGGCTTTACTACCAGCAAGATCGACCTGGGCGACCGCGGCTTCGAAGACATAAAGGCGGAGGACATCACGAAGGCGTTCTTTGTCCCCAAGCTTTGTAATCAGTGCGAAAAACCCCCGTGCGCGCAGGTCTGTCCGGTAGGCGCGACTTACCAGACCGAGGACGGTGTGGTCCTCGTGGACAGGACCTGGTGCATCGGCTGCGGATACTGCATCATGGCCTGTCCTTACGGCGTCAGGTTTTTCCACCCGGTTTACCACGTGGCGGAGAAATGCACTTTCTGCTACCACAGGATAAAGAAGGGCCTGAAGACCGCCTGTGTCGGCGCCTGTCCCTTTGGGGCGAGAATGATCGGCAATATCAAAGACCCCGACGACCCTGTGACGAAAATCATAAGGACCCAGAGGGTCGGGGTCTTGAAAAGCGAATACGGAACAGAACCGCAGGTCTATTACATCGGCCTGGATGAGGAGGTGAGATAATCATGCACGTTCACGGAGAGCTTTGGACACTGAAAGAATTTTTCGTTCTGCCTAACGAGTACATTTACTGGAGCGTGCAGATTGTCATGTACCCCTTCATGACGGGGCTCGTGGCAGGGGCCTTCGTCCTGTCGTCCCTCTACCACGTCTTCGGGATAAAACAGCTTAAAGACATGGCGCGTTTTGCCCTTGTCTTTTCCTTTGCGCTTCTTCCGGTTGCAATGGTCCCGCTGCAGATGCACCTTCAGCAGCCGCAGAGGGGCATAGAGGTCTTTATGACGCCACATTTCACCTCTGCGATCGCCGCCTTCGGAATCGTGTTCAGCACATACGGCGCGATCGTGGCAAGTGAGATCTGGTTCGTTTACCGGAAGTATATTGTAGAAATGGCCCTTTCACTGCGGAAGAAGATGGACAAAACCCTCTCTGAAAAGGTCCTGCATCTCGTCTACACGGTCCTTACGCTCGGCGCATACGACATAAGCGAAGAGGCCTTGCACAAGGACGAGAAGGCGGTGAAGGTGTTGGCCGGCATCGGCATCCCCGTGGCATGCTTCCTTCACGGGTATGCCGGGTTCATCTTCGGGTCGGTCAAGGCAAACGCTCTCTGGATGACGCCTTTGATGCCGGTCATATTCATTATGTCGGCCGTCGTCTCCGGTATCGCCCTTTGTATCCTTACCTACACAATCACGATGGAAATAAAGAAATTCCGGGCGACTAGAAGCAAGAGCTCTTACGCGCTATATCAATCCAAGGAAGAGATAAAAGGCGTCGAGCTCCATGAGATAAGGATGACATCAAAATACCTCGTCTTCTTCATGATCTTCGCGATAAGCCTTGAGCTGCTCGATCTTATATTCAGAGGGTACACGGCAGTGAAGACATGGGACATACTGAGGAGCGTCATCTACGGCAGGGATTTCACGGACATATTCGTCCTTCAATACGGGGTTGGAAACCTTCTGCCCTTCATACTCTTCCTGATACCCGGGCTGACGGTCAGGCGCTCAGCGGTTGCGAGCATCCTCGTCCTTTTCGGGGTGTTCATGATGAGGTGGAATGTCGTCATAGGCGGGCAGTCTTTCTCGCTGACTTTCGACGGTTACATGCACTATGTCATGCCGATTATCCCGACGAGCATCGAAACCTTCAAGGAAGGTCTGGGAGGGGTGCTTACGGTTGCGGCGCTGCCGTTTATCCTTTTCTGGATACTGAGCAAGATATTTCCGGTCTTCGGGTTCGAAAAGACCGCTCATTAGGAAATGAGAGTTACGGGGAAGTGGAGACACTTCCCCGTAACTCTCTGCCTTTCCGATCATGTCGGCGATTTGATGGCCTTCTTCTTAAGCCGTTTCACAAGCTCCTCGTAAGAGCTCGACCTGATTATGCTGTTGAACTGGTTCCTGTAGTTGTTCACAAGACTCACGCCCTCTATGAGGACATCGTAAGCCATCCACTGGTTCCCTTCCTTCATTAGTCTGTATTCTATCGGGGTCTCGATCCCCCTGGACGTTTCCACGTTCGTCTTGACAGACGCGTATGTCCCCTCCACCTTTTCCCCGGAGTAAGTAATCTTTTCATCCTCGTATTTCTCGACCTTATTCACATACGTATCCTCCACAAGGTCGGTAAAGAGGGGAACAAATTCCTTCTGCTCTTCCGGCGTTCTCTTTCTCCAATTCTGGGCAAGCGAGCGCTTCGCCATCTCGGCAAAATCAAACCTCCTGCTCACGATCTTCAGGATCTCCGCCCTCCTCTCGGCAGCCTTCCCCGGCTTCTTGAGCTCTTTGTTTTTCAGGACATCCAGGACCTCGTCCACCGTCTTCTTTACCATGTCCGTCGGCTCGCCCGCCAAAGCGCGAGAAGGCAGCCAGACAAGGGACAGACAGAAGAACGACATAAGGATCATAGTCAACGACATTATGCTTCTGCTCCTTGAACATGCGGGCTCCATATATTCCTCCTTTCTACCTGTTGGAACTCTTGACCCGATAACATTTCTTCTTACACCTTTCCAAATGCATATTTTGCGATCAAGTCCTCGATGTCTATGGCCGACTCGGTCTCGCGTATCTTTCCGTTCTTTGGGACAAACTTGTCGGAGGCCCCGGGTGTGATCTCGATGTAGCTCTCTCCGATCAGCCCCTTGGTCCTGATCGATGCTATCGCGTCTTCCTGGATCTTTACCTTTTCTTCAATCTCGAGTCCGACAAGTGCCTGATAGTCCTTATCGAGCGCTATCGACCTTACCCGTCCCACGTCCACACCTGCTATCTCGACGCTCGAACCCGGCTTGATACCTCCCGCCTTCGAAAAATCGGCATAAACTACATAGTGCTTGACTCCGACCAATTCAAGCCTCCCGAGTTTTATGGAAATGTACCCGAGGCAGACAATGCCGATCAGCAGGAAAAAACCGACGGCCAGTTCGAGATCAAACTTTTTCATTGGAACCTCCGCTATGTTATTTCGATGGGACCAATCAGACTTCCCTTTATGAACTGCCTCACCACGGGGTCGGACGACCTTCTTATTTCCTTCGGAGTCCCGACCACCTCTATGACTCCCTTGTAGAGAAATGCGATACGGTCCACTACCTCAAATATCTCCGGGATGTCATGGCTTATCATCACGCCGGTAAAGCCGTACTTCTTGTGGGTGTCCATTATTAGCTTGTGTATTGCGTGAAGTATAATAGGGTCGAGGCCCGTAGTGGGCTCATCGAACAGGACTATCTTCGGTTCGGTTATCAGCGCACGGGCAAGCGCCACCCTTTTCTTCATACCGCCGCTGATCTCCGCGGGGAATTTGTGCTCCACGCCCCCGAGCCCGACATCTTCCAACGCCTCCTCGACCTTCTCACGGACCTCTCCCTTCGTCAGTCTCGTCTTCTCCCTGAGCGGGAAGGCGATATTCTCGTAAACGGTCATGGAATCGAAAAGAGCGCCGCCCTGGAAGACGACGCCGAATTTTTCTCTTATCTTGTCGAGCTCCTTCCTGCTCACCCTTGTTATGTCTTCGCCTTCGACTACCACCTTTCCCCTGTCGGGTTTCACGAGGCCGATGAGATGCCTTAACAGCACACTCTTGCCCCCCCCGCTTTCGCCCATTATGGCTATCAGCTCCTTGTCCGAGACCTTAAGGTTCGCTCCGTTCAGGACCCTTTGTCCGCCGAAGGATTTATGAAGATTGACGACCTCGATCAACTCTAAGGCTCCTTTTCATCTACATGAAGAAAGATCCGAGGACATAGTCCGATATAAGAATCAATACCGAGGACATGACGACCGCGTTCGTTGTCGACTTGCTGACGCCCTCGGCGCCGTACCCTGTATAGAAGCCCTTGTAACAGCAGACCCAGAGCACGAGTATTCCGAAAGTAAGGGCCTTATACAGACCGATACGGATGTCCTGCATGTCCACAAAATGCTCCATCTCGGAAAAATACGTGCCGGAACTGAGTCCGAGGAGTTTCACCCCGACAAGATATCCGCCGTAAATGCCGATCACATCGAATATCGAGGTAAGGAGCGGGAAGACTATTATCGCAGCGACTATTTTGGGAGTGATAAGGTACCTCACCGGATTGAGCGCCATAGCGGAAAGCGCATCGATCTGCTCGGTGATCCTCATAATCCCGATCTCGGCGGTGAGGGCCGAGCCCGCCCTGCCCGTGATGGTCAGGGCCGACAGCACGGGCCCCAGTTCTCTGATAAGACTGAGGGCTATCGCCGGACCGAGCATCGCCTCAGAGCCGACCTTTCTCAAAGTATAAAATATCTGCAGGGCGAGGACCATCCCGGTAAAAGACCCCATGAGCAGAATCACCGTCATCGATTTTGCGCCTATAAACCTGATTTCTCTAAGCAGCTGCCTGTGTTTAAATGGTGGGGTGAAGACAAAATACAAGGCATTCAGGAGGAAGAGGAGCATGTGGCCCATCGTCCTCAGGACTGAAATGGCGTGCGAGCCCACTATCCTAAGAAATCTCTCTATCATCATAGCCTCATCATATTAAGCACAACTGCGCCGGGTCTTGGCGGACATACTTTTTATTATAATCTAATTCTCGCAACCATACGAGCGCGGTGATTGATCTCTTCACCCATAACTTCTATAATGTCTACGGTGCGATTATACAATCTTTCGAGGCGGCATGCTGGACATATATGAAAATCAGGAAGCGGAGCGGGCTGAAATCTACAAGCTTTTTTCCGCCCTTTTTATGAAAGGACCGACACCAGAGATCGTCGAAGAAGTGAAGGAGGTGTTCCGCATAGAGCCGCAGGAACCGTCCGAGGAGATAGGAAAAGATTTCGCGGCTGTTTTCCTGAGACCGGACCTCCACATGTCTCCGTACGAATCCCTGTATATCTTTGCTCCCGGCGAGAAGCCGGGTCTAGGCGGAAAGACCGCGCGCGAGGTCCAGTCCTTTTATGAGGCTACAGGGCTTACGCTCGCCGAAGAGATGAACTTTATGCCGGACCACCTTTCGGTGGAGCTCCTGTTTATGAGCTATCTGATAGATAACGGCCGTTTTGAAGAGCAGAAGGACTTCATAGAGAGTCACCTCTTCCAGTGGGTGCCGGGGTACTGCGACGAGGTTCAGAGGCACGCGTCCACGGCCTTCTTCAAGCAGGCGGCAAATCTCCTGAAAGAATTTATATTGTCCGAGCATGAGTCGATGAGTGAATAAGCGGGTGAACTGATGACGAAGGGTCCGGAAAACAGATCTCCTTTCAGGCAGTTTTTCGAAGTCAGCATGGTCGGGATACAGTTTGCGCTCTCCATCTTTGTGGGCTTCGCCATAGGGTATTACTTGGACAAGTGGCTCAAGACCTTCCCGTGGCTCACGGCCATATTCCTCATTTTGGGTATTATAGCCGCTTTTCGCGAACTCTTCAGAGTGGCAAGGAAACAGGATGAATCTGACAAAAAAGGTGACTAAGAAAAGTCTCTTCGTGATCTTTCCGCTGGTTTTGCTGTCGTTGTTTGTGAACTGGCGCGTGGGACCTCTAAAGTTTGTTGCCCTCTTCGGGAATCCCGCTTTTGTGAACATAAGGATATCCATGGCGATGAGCATAGTCATCGGCGGAATCCTCGGAATCGCCAATCTAAGAGGTCTTGTGTGGGGGATCGACAGTCTGCTCGGGACTTACAAGGCAAATACCAAACTCGTCTTCCTGAGCCTGTTCCGGCTTGGCCTTCTCTTTGCCGTTATCATCGTCCTCGTGGCCCTGCGGCTCATAAACCTCCTGGGGCTCCTTGTCGGAATGACCGTTGTCTTCGTTATCCTAATAATGGAAGCTGTAAAGATGGCGAAGGAACAGGGCAAAGAGGAAAACAGCTGATCCGCACTAAGTCATAAAATGTGGGCAGGTGCGACAAAATTCATGAATAATGTCCGCTAAGGTCCCATCGCAAAAAAAGGCGCGTGGTTGGAGGTGAATGCCGGCGGCTCGTTCTTCAGGATAGACGAGATTGCCGGATGTCTCCTGAAATCATTTTCGAGGAACAACCTCACATGTCTCCTGTCCCAGCCTCCCGGATGGTCAAAATCAGTGTAGAGAGACAGGTCGCCTTCATAGAATTTTCGCACTTCGAGTCCCGGAGCCTTTGCGCCACAAAAAGGCATATTGAATACCGCAAGATTCAGGAAATCAATACAGTCGCTGTGTCTTGCTGTGAATTCTAGAGTGTTCTTCGCTTGTCCCTCTGTTTCAGCCGGTGTCCCGAAGATGAGATACACGTAAGAGGCAATGCCCGCTCTTTTCAGGTTCCGAAGTACAGCGGAGGCCATTTCGACACTGATGCCTTTACACATGGCGTCGAGCACGCCCTGGTCGCCCGATTCGATGCCGAGCTTCAGCATAACGCAGCCTGAGCGTTTGAGAACAGTACAGAAATCAGGATCAGCCAGACGGGACCCTACCCGCGCAAAACCATACCATGGGATACCGATGTTCTCAGCTGCGAGGGCATCGAGGACCGCAGGACTTACCGCATTGTCGAGGAGATGTACGAGGGCCGGATTGGTTTCGTCCGTGAGTGTCTTCAGGTCGGAAACGACCTGTTCAGGCGGAATGGAAATATAGGGGTTGCCCTCCGCCTTTTCAGGGCAGAAAGAGCACCTGTTCCAGTAACATCCTGAAGAAGCGCTGTAGGGCAATATGAAACCCGGCGCGAGATAGCGGTCTTTTTGGAACATACCGTAATCGGGTCTCGGTGTTTTCCCCTCATATTGGTCCAGCCCGAGGAGACGGAGGAGCTGATGCTCACCCGGACCGGCAACGAGATGGTCCACCAGTCCTTCAAAGGGGTTCTTCCATTGCGGGTTGCTCAGCCACGAGGTGACAAGCCCTCCGCCGAGAATGACCTTGACCTTAGGAAGTTCCCGTTTGATAAAACCGATCATTGAAAAGGCGCATAAGGCCTGACTAAGAAAGTTTAAGGATATGCCCACAGCTGAGGGTTCGTTGGAAGAGAATATCTCTTCCAATCGCTGGCGAAAATAATGATAGAACGGGTTCAGTTCGGGATGCTCCGCCGCAAACAGAAGGTCCCTGCTCTTGAGCGGAGAAAGAGTTTCATGCTCGTAATTCGCAAGACCCACCGTGATTCCATCCGGTGTCACTTCAGCGAGAACGCGGCTGATGTCCCTGACCGTCCTTTCGTAGCGGGCGATATTCCGGTATAGTCCGGCTTCCCTCATGGAAGAAAGATTTCGCCCTCGATTGCGAAATGCCCTCCTCGTCCATGTATCCGCGGCTTTTGCAGGAGGCAGCGGCATCTCAAGGAGATACAGAAGACCTTCCAAATTTGCATCGAGGAGGCGGTGTTCGACACCGTGTCTTGAGAGCGCCGCTGAAAGTCTCGCAATACCCGCAGGCGGCTCGCACGGTTTTGAGACAGGGGGATGGATGAGGAGTATCACGTTAGAATGCGGCTAAGACTGTATGACTTCATATTTTGCATTGATCGCTTTTATCACGTCTCCAGATATTCCCTGAGACTGATGATTTTTGTCCCAAGATACTCTTTTAAAGCGAGCATCTCCTTATCGCCTGTCACAACGGCGTCAGCCCTTCCGCTCACGGCGCATTCGATAATCCTGTTGTCCGGCCCGGCCCTCAATATCCTTACCTTTCTTGTGGGATACACAAGCGTTGCAAGGTCGGTCAAATACACGGCAACGCGGCTTATCTCTTCTTTATCACGGCCGACTTTCATCGACAGGATGGAGAGAATTTCGTCTATTACGGGTTTCGATATAATAAGGATGTCTCTGCCCTCTGATATCCTGAGAAGCGCTCTTTCCGACCGCGCTCCGGGTATAACAATGGCAGAAATGAATATGTTTGCGTCGAAGACGACCTTCATCCCTTGAGGTATTTGCGAAGGTCTTTCTCGGTAAGGATTCCCTTTTCTTTGGCCCTTTTCGACCAGTAGCCCTGGATATCCTTTAGTCCTCCCTTAAGCCTTTCTCTTCTCGATATCCGGAGGGCGTCCTGGATAATTCCGCTAAGTGTCTTGCCCTCTTCAGCCGCCATCTCCTCTGCCTCTCTCGCGAGGTCAGGCGGCAACGATATTGTCTTCTTCACGGCGATAGCCATCTCAAATCCTCCTGGTATGAATAAATACTACCATAATGGAACGCGGCAAGACAAATGCGAATAAGCAATCTGCCCTGATCGCCATCTTATTCATATGCCAGAAGTCTATTGGCAGAGAATACTTGCTTCCTGTATACTGCGGTCATGGTATACTGAGTGGGTCAGCTGAATACACATCATAATTACTAATTGAGCGAGGGGAAACCTATGAGAAGGTTAAATGCTCTGCTAATCTTATTTCTTTGTGTATCCTTCTTTATATCATGTGGAAATGGTGGGGAAACCGGCATTGGACATGTAACAGGCACAGGGCAATATGCGTCGCTACAGGTTTCCTTGACAGCACAATCCGTCAATCGCCTTGGCGACACGGTTCCAATGACTTTCTCTATTAAGAATATCGGGGATACAAGTGTTTGGGTAGTATACGATTGTCCAGACGCAGACGTCCAAGTTAATCAAGGCTATACGATAATATGGCAGTGGTCGTTTGGGCAAGTGTTTGCTTGCAGCGGAGCGGGTTCGTTACTTGCACCTGGCGATTCGATGACATATTCCCGCAGTTGGGATGAGAAGGACAACGAGGGCAATCAGGTGCCAAGCGGGAGTTACACAATCACCGCTTGGTTCGATGCTCAAAGCGTGGACGGCGTTAAGGTCACACCACAAACTGACCTCTCAACGCAGCCGATAACAATCGCTATCCAGTGAGAATATCGAACCTACTGTTAAAACAAGGGTCCTTCCTGAACACCGCATCAGCTTAGATCATTCATACTTGTTTAATCTTTCTTCTACTCCGCAGAGAATCAAAAAGATTCAGTTGCCGCAATGTCTCACATACGAGAGTGTTGGACATTCTACTTATCCTCAGGTACAAGCGAGTTATTAGGAAGGCCAACCGTAGTGCAAAACTGACCGCAAGATCAAAAAATTCAACTCCTCGGCACCTTCACCGTTAATGTAGTTACCGTTTATCAATTATCCTGCTCATTTTCGAAAAATTGGTGTATCACCTGCAGGGCCAGCCACTGCCAAGGCTCGGCGGCAACGCGCTTCGAGAGTCTGTCGGCATACTGCTGCAGGATCGAATCGGTATTGGTCTCCAAGATCGGACCATCGATTACCAAGCGGCGATAAAATCGTTTCTCGTCTATCCCCTCTACACTGTTCCAGGCGGTCAGGAAAACGGCATCCCTCCTTAGCGCCCAAGAGATGAGCCCTGCAGGCAGAGTCGCCTCCATGCCAAAGAAGGTGACCGGGCGGCGCTTAATGTTATACAACCGCCCGGGATGGTCTATGGCGGCCCAGAACACGCCTCCGTTCTTAGCAATAGCTACAATTTCCCTGTCGATCTTTCCCGAATAATTTGTGTAGATATACCGCGATGATAATCTCATCTCGGAAAATTGGTAATTCAACTTAACATAATACCGTGTCAAGCGAGGCGTTGCAGGAGAGGTATCGGCGGATCTCGCGACCGGATAGACTTTATATCCGAGATGGGCAAGGGCGATGGCCGCAGTATAATAACTCCCGCAGTGGCCGCTCAGGAGAATAATTGGGCGCTGTCCGTCCGCAACAGAGGCAAGGTTTCCGATCCCCTCTATATCGAAGTATCGGGATACTTTGTTCTTCGACATCCTAAGTGACGTGAAGGTGTCACTTTCTCGCACAACCTTTACCCAGAACGCTCTTCGGATAAATGTCTCCATATCCTGTACGTTCACAGGTCTTTTCAGATAATCGCAGAGAGAGGTAAACCCGCTTTTCATGAAACCAATCTCCCGCTCGTATATTTTGTATAAGCGTCTTTCAAGAGAAGTCGACCGGCTACCGCAAGAGAAAAGTGGTAGGTCCATGAAATAGTATCTCCATGTGAGAAACGCCTCGCGAGTCATCTCTCAGTCCTCTCCGCCTCTGCATGCCGAGAGCAGGCCAGTTCCTCGGACAGCACCGCCTCTTCCCATCGTGCGGCAACGAGATCGCTGCTGCAATTCCTGTTCACCACCTCGATGCCTCGCTTTGAGAGATTCTCGCGGAGAGTTTTGTTGTGCATGATCTTCAACGCCGCCTCTGCAATGGAAGTAGGGTCCCCTTCAGAAACAAAGAGAGCATAATCGTGTTTCTCATCGAAGCTAAGATGAGAGGGAATCGCAGTCGCTACTGAGGGGATCCCGCATGCGAGGGCTTCGGCAAAAGGCAAACCAAAGCCCTCATGGGCAAGTGAGGGGGCGATGTACAGGTGGCTTGACTGATATATCTTCGCCATCCGAGCAGAACGGACATACACGTGGTATTCATCAATCTCGGTGATCCCTCGTTCTTGATGAGAAGTATCGACAGTGGAGACCCTTGTGAGATGAACCTTGTGGCCCTTCTTCTTCAAAATCGCAACGGCGTGAAGGGCATCGGGGATGGCCTTTACCGAGGCCTCAAAAAGTCCGGATACTAGTATCCGGACTTTTCCCTCTGCTTTTCCCGACAACAACTTCTTCCAAAAAGGCAGGGGGCTGAAGCGCAGGGGTCTGAAGATATCGAGATCCACAATCTGACCTACCGAGTATATTTTGAAAGCGTCAGGGCCAAAACCTTCCCTTAGCCGCTTTGCCAGCCACTCGCCGGTAGTCACTTTTGGGAGCGGGAGCCTGTATGCCTCAGCGATCGCCTCCCTTAATGATGAAAATTCGATACTGTCTCCCTCATAGCCCTGACAGTAATGGAAGGTTAAAGGGCACCTCAAATGCAGAGCGGCCTTGACTGTTGTCCAGAACGTTGCGATGACGACATCGGGCAGGCATTTCCGGTTTCTAAAAGGCACCGAGAGGTCATTCACATAATGGATAGAGACCTTATGGGGGTACCATCTGTGGTCGCCACCGAGCGCCCTTATACTGACATCGTGGCCCCTCTTTCTGAGTGCCCGCACCTCATCGAATACAGTCCTCACCCCACCCCATAACTCGGTCGATTCGAGGAGATAGCAGATCTTCATACGCTATTGGCCCCGGCGGGTCCTTGGTTCCTCATTTCCCAGTTATGCTCCAATCTTCTGATCCCGAATTGCCCTTGTCCGGTTCTCCTTGCAGACCTATCTCCCGGAAGACCAAATACGAACCATCTCGATGCGTTATTTGCTCGGCCGCTGCGGTACAAGTTCTATTCTGATTGGAGTTCCCACTTCCCCCGGTTTCAGGGCTTTAACCAAAACGTCATAAGAATTTACACCAGGCTCTCACTCCATTTTAGCCCACATTATAACTCATTCATTCAGTTGCGCAAATGCAATAGCCGGATAGACCTCTTCTGGACCTACCCCCATCCTTTGTGCCAATCATAATTAGAATATCCCAACTGCCTTTGCCTCTTCAAGCCTCATAAACTCAGCGGGGCGCAGGTTCGACTCCTGCACGGCTCACCATGAAAATCAAGGGGTTAGGAGCTTTCTCCAGCCCCTTTTGACTTTCAAAACCGCCCAAGTGATAAAATCGTGATAATCGTGCAACGAGCTCATGCCTTTCTTGCCCTTTTCCGGTCAAGAGTCTTCACAACATTGTGGTGCTTGGCATATCTCTTTGCCGTTGAAAGCTGGCTTATTGGAAATCACATTAAGGTGTCGAAACAATAAAGTTTTACGCCGCGCCTGCCCATATTTTATGAGTGATATTTAATGTGGACTAATAGAACAGCTCGAAGCGGCGCGTTCTTATATTGATGAGAATGCCGGCGGCTACGAAATTCGCAAGGAGCGAAGTGCCGCCGTAACTCATGAAAGGAAGGGGGACTCCAACGACAGGCATAATGCCCAGGGTCATTCCTACGTTTACAAAGAAGTATATTGTGAACATAAAAGATATCCCAAAGGCCAGCAGACTGCCGAATTCGTCCTTCGCCTTCCTGGCCGTGTCAAGTCCCCTGAGGATCAGGGATAGATAAAGGAACAAAAGGACAAAGCTTCCGGCAAAGCCCCATTCTTCAGCAAAGACTGAAAAGATAAAATCCGTATGTTTTTCGGGAAGGAACCTGAAAGGCCCCTGAGTGCCCTTCAGATAGCCCTTTCCGGCGAAGCAGCCCGATCCTATCGCGATCTTCGACTGGCTTATGTGATAACCGATACCCGAGGGATCGCTTTCCGGCTCTATAAAAGCAACGAGTCTGTTTTTTTGATAATCCTTAAGTCCCGCCCAGAAGATATGACCGAGGAAAGGGATAGAGACGAGACCTATAAGCACAACCAGCACCAGCGCTCTTCTGTGCAGGCCCTTGATCGAGACCATGGAGAAGAACACAAGCATCAGCATAATGGCCGTCCCGAGGTCCGGTTGTTCTATCAGCAGAGCTACAGGAACGAAGGTCAGCATCATAAATGTCCTCAGCAAAGACACAAGCGTCACCTCGCCCTGAAGCTCGCTCAGGTATCTTGAAATGGTAATCAGATAGAGAAGCCTGAAGACCTCGGAGGGCTGAAAAGAGAATATGCCGAGGTTGAGCCAGCGCTGCGCTCCCATGCCTGCCTTTCCGAGGAAAAGAACGAGAAGGAGGAGGAATATGCCCGCACCGTACAAGACGTAGGCAAGCCTCTTAAGCCAGATGTAATCGAAGCTGACAATTGCTACAAGGAAAAGTATGCTGACGAAAAGCCAGTACAATTGCCTCATGTAGTAAGTCGGCATGTCGCCGCCGGGGATAGGGTGACGCGTAGCGCTATAAATGGTCATGATCCCTATGACGGCCATGCCGATTATAAGAAGGAAGGTGACGAAGTCGAAATTCTTAATCAGGCGCCTGTCGATTTTCATTCTTCTCGATCCTCATATACGCCTCTATAGTCCTTTTCACTATTGGACCGGCTGCTTCTCCTCCGTGGCCGCCGTGCTCGATAAAGACCGATAGGGCTATCTTCGGCGCTTCGTAGGGAGCAAACGCCACAAACCATGCATGGTCCCTGTACTTCTCGGGAACATATTTAGAATCCCGTCTCGTGCCTACCACCTGGGCCGTCCCGGTCTTGCCGCAGATATTGACCATTGAGGACCGCGCAGCGGAGCCGGTTCCCCCTTTTTCGTTTACCACACCGAAAAGACCGCTCTTCACCGCCTCAAAAGTCTCAGGCCTTATGTTCAGCTTCTCCACAGGCTGAGGCGCGCTCGCCAGCGCGAGCAGCGAAGGCCTGTACACATATCCCCCGTTGGCGACAATACTTGTTACCTCGGCCATCTGAAAGGGCGTCGCGGCGACGTACCCCTGACCTATGGCTGCGTTGAACGTTTCGCCCAGATACCACGGCTGCCTCTTTTTTTCCAGCTTCCACTTGGTATCTGGAATCAGGCCGCTGCGCTCCTTGACCAGCTGCAGCCCGCTTTCCCTGCCGAGGCCGAACATGCGGGCGTATGCCGCAATTTTATCTATGCCGAGCCTTCTACCCATCTCATAAAAAAAGACATCGCACGACTCGACCAGCGCCTTGTGCATATTCAGGGTCCCATGTCCTGTCTTCAGCCAACAGCCGAACCGCCATCTTCCATAAGATATGCTCCCGTCGCAGGTGACCTTAGTATTCGTATCTGCGACCCCTTGTTCAAGCGCTGCAATCGCTGTGATGATCTTGAACGTGGACCCCGGCGGGTACTGGCTCTGCATTGCCCGGTCCAACATGGGGAGCTTACGGTTCTCACTTAACTCTTCCCACTCCTTATACTTTATTCCCCTGGCAAAAAGATTGGGATCAAAGGACGGCTTGCTCACGAGGGCTATAATCTCTCCCGTATCCGGTTTTATCGCAACGAGGGCGCCCGTCTTATCTCCAAATGCCTCCTCAGCCTGCTTCTGAAGGTTTATATCCATGGCAAGTTTTATATCTTCCCCCCTGACAGGTGGTTTTTCGCTCAGGAGCCTTAATTCCCTGCCGAGGGCGTCCACCTCAATTACCCGCTCTCCCGAAGTGCCGCGTAATACCTTGTCATAGAGCCTCTCCGCACCCCATTGTCCGATAAACGCGTCCGAGGGTACGTCCCTGAAATCGGGATTCTTGTATTGGAAGCGATTGGGCTTGCCGAGGTAACCGATGAGATGCGCCCCCGTTTCGCCGAAGAGATAATCCCGGCTCACATCCACGTCAACCTCGAGGCCGGGGAAGTCCGAGCGTCTGGCCTCAATGCGCGCCACCTCTTTCATCGATAGACCATCCTTAAGCCTTATAGGCTCATATTTGTTCTGCTGGTTTCTCCCCTTTATCTTTTCAATCAGAGAATCGCGGTCCATTGAGAGGAGATCCGCAAGGGCCGGCACATCGATGTTCCGGAGGTTCTGGGAATTTATCGACACGTAATAATAGGGCGTGTTTCTCACAAGAGGGGTGCCGTTTCTATCATAAATGATACCCCGGGGCGCGGCCACCCTGACAATGCGCAATCTGTTCTCTTCAGATATCTTCCTGTACTCGTCTCCCTCCAGTATCTGCAGCTGCCAGAGCCGTATAGCCAGCACAAAAAAAAGGGCTACAATGATGTAGCCTGCCGCAAGGACCTTTTCGGATGATCTGCCGTCAGTCGACATTTCGGGGCCTTATAAGCACGCCCGGGAACATATTTATTACTCCCTGCCCGAGAAGCACAAAGACAAGCCTTGACATCGAAGAGGGAACGGATTCGAATATGGACCTGGAGAAGACGACTGCGGCGCCGCCCAGGACCGTGAGGGCAAAGAGCGAAACAGTCCCAAGCAGGGGCGTCCATCTGAACAGGCTGCCTGAGAGAAAAGAAGAAAAGAAACCGATCATTCCCTTTCCGAGGAGGTTGGGACCGAGGATAATGCCTTCGACGCTGTCCTCGATGATCCCGACGAGAGATCCCCCCAGGATCCCTTTCATCGCCCCTCCCCTGAGTCCGAAATAATAGGCGACGACGGCCGTCAGATCCGGGGAGACACCGAAGATTCTTATCTTCATCTGGATGACGAACGCAAGAACCATGGCGATTATGAGGAAAACCGCTTTCATCGCTTCACAATCACCACTTCGTCAAGCTTGGTCAGGTCCTGGGCCGGGGCCACCTCCACCTGCTGAAAAATGCTCGCCCCTTTTTTTGCAACCCTTGTCACATATCCGATTACCAACTCCTGAGGGAACAAATCGTCGAACCCCGATGTAACAATAATATCTCCCGGTTTGACCTTCTCCTCCTCAGGGACATATTTCAGTATGCAATACCCGGCGCCGGTCCCCGAAAGGATGGCGTCTTCCCTCGTTTCCTGGATCTTCACCGCAGCCGAGAAGTTCATGTCGGTGACGAGGAGGACATGGGAATAACGGTCGCTTACAGAGGACACTTTCCCGATTAGCCCAATGGGGGTTATGACCGCCATGTCCTTTGCGATGCCGTCGCGACTCCCTTTTTCGACAACAAGCGTGTTCGACCACGGGTCTTCTCCTCGCGAGATTATCCGCGCCGTGGCAACGTATCTTTTCTCTCTTTCCTTGAGGGAAAGGATGTCCCTTAGTCTCTGGTTTTCAAAGAATGTTTCTCTGTATTCTTCTTGTTCCATACGGAGTTTATTTACTTCCTCCCTGAGCTTGCGGTTTTCCTCCTCCCTCAGCATCGCCCGCTGGAACGGCTCTCTGACCGAAACGGACAGGGAATGTATAGCGTTGTTCAGGGTGTTAAGAGGACCGGAGAGGAACTTAAAGGGCGCAATTCTCCCTTTGTTGCTCTGGTAAGTCATGAGGGTTACGGAAACAACCAAGAGTAAGAAAAAAGGAAAAAGACGCCTAATGGACATCAGGTTATGGCAATTTTCTTAAGCAGTTCCAGTTCGTCGAGCATCTTGCCGACTCCCCTCGCCACTGCCGTCAAGGGATCATCGGGGACGACGACGGGAAGTCCGGTTTCTTCTCTTACGAGTATGTCGAGGCCTCTCAATAAGGCCCCGCCTCCCGCAAGGACTATGCCCCTGTCGACAATATCGGCTGCCAGTTCAGGGGGGGTATTTTCCAGGGTAACTTTTATCGTGTCGAGGATAACACTCACAGGCTCGTGCAGGGCTTCTCTTATTTCAGTCTCGGTCACCACAATAGTCTTGGGAATGCCCGATATCAGGTCCCTTCCCTTTATCTCCATCGTCTTCGTGACGTCCGGGTCAGACACGCACGCAGAGCCGATCTCTATCTTCACCTGTTCAGCGGTCCTGTCGCCTATGAGCAGGTTATATTTGCGCTTTATGTATGCGATTATAGCCTCATCCATCTTGTCTCCGCCGACCCTCACCGCCTTGCTGTAGACAATGCCGTCAAGGGAAATGACCGCGATGTCGGTGGTCCCTCCGCCCACATCTACAATCATGTTGCCGGAAGGCTCCCCCACCGGAAGCCCTACGCCGAGGGCGGCCGCCATCGGCTCTTCGATGAGATAGACTTCCCGGGCCCCGGAGGCCTGCGCCGCATCCTTAACCGCCCTCTGCTCCACCTGCGTGATTCCGGACGGGACGCCTATGATGACCCGCGGGGAGAGAAAACTCTTTCGGTTGTGGACCTTCTTGATAAAATACTTCAGCATCTCGCCGGTGGCGTCGAAGTCGGCAATTACTCCGTCCTTCATGGGCCTTATGGCGATGATATTGGAAGGGGTCTTGCCAAGCATCCTTTTCGCATCCACCCCGACCGCTATGGTCCTCTTGTCCTCCTTCCTCACCACGACAACGGAAGGTTCATTGCAGACAATACCCTTCCCCTTGACAAAAACAAGCGTATTTGCCGTACCGAGGTCCACGGCAAGGTCATTCGAAAACATTCCTACAACTTTATGAAAAAGCATCAAGCCTCCTGTGTCATCTTGCTTCTGACCGTTTCGATAACTGTGGTCCGTGCAAATTCGTCTCCCAGTCGCATCCCTTCCTTACTGCCGAGAAGAATCAGAAACTCCAGGACACAGACAAGCAGGATAAATATCCAGCCGATCCATGAGCCGACCAAAGGCAGCTTGAAAGGCAGAAGTCCTGCGCCCAAGAAGGCGTTCCGAACTATAGACTCCTTAACCGTGCAGGGCTCACCATGCTCTATCGAGACAACCCTCAGACCGATCAGCACCTTCCCGATGCTCCTGCCTTCGAAAAGGCCGTCACTGATGAGGAGATAGGACAGACCGGCATAAAAACCTGCCCTGGGGACTATCTCGGCAGCAGCGGCGATGAGAATAAAATCAAGAACCTTTGCAAATATCCTGAGCAGAAGTCCGGCTCTCTTCATCTCATCGGACATTGGAAATATTACCAGATGAGAAAGAGATTTTTCAATATTTTGCAGTACATGCCGCGACCTGAAAAGGTCGCCTCAAAAGAAAGAAATGATTCGCGGCAGGGGAGACGGAAACAGATATAACGGAAAACGCTCTCTTTCACTTCCGAATTGTTATCCCGGATTCAGGATTCCGGGCGCAGGGACCCTATTACCACCAGTAAGGAGAGTACCTCCAGGAGGACCACCAGTAAGGATAAGGATTGTCCCACCAGTAACCATACGGATACGGATAAGGATAGTTATAATAGGGCTGAGGATAATAGTACGCCCTCTCTTCCCACAGATAGAGGTCCTTTATAACAAAGAAGGGATATACATATTTCGCTTCATCGATCTTGCCCTGACGCGTTCCGGCGAAATCGGCTGCCAAAGTTATCCTCCTGCCTTTATGGTAAATCTGGGGATCGAGCATTCCCCCTTCCTTCGGGTACAGTGCAAGAAATCTACCGTCGGTGCCGCCTTCGAGATAGCCCCTCGAATCGACCTTGGCATAGATTGCCTCTATCAGCGATCCTTCGTCGGTCACCTTGGTGTTTACTATGATTCCGCCGAGTATAAAGAGCTTTCCCTTGAACTGCTCCGGATCTTGCTTAACCTCTGAAAGAGGAACATTCCTGACGCCCGTCTCCATATATTCTTTTTTCAAGACCGGCGCGCAGGAAACCACGAGGAGTGAAAGGAAAGCGGCCACAATGTATCTATATGTTTTCATACCTTAATTTTAAAATACTTTTGGAGCTTGTCAAGGGGACCCCGAAGATTTTTTTCTCACCGAAGGAATATGTTGAGTTTACTGCAATTTATATCCGATCTTCCTGAGAAAATCCTTCCTTTGGGTCTTGTCCCCATCGGTCTCGACGCCTTTGGGCGGGAAGCCGTCGACCACCCCTATTATGCCGCTCCCCTGCCCGGTAGAGGCGATCAGGACCTCCAGGGGGTTGGCGGTGGCGCAGTATATGCGACAGACCTCCTGACAGTTCTTTATAGAGTTAAGGACATTGATCGGGTATGCGTCCCTCATAAGGATACAGAAGACGTGGCCTGCGCCTATGTCCTTCAATGTCTTCACGCAGTCGCCAATAAGGTCGTTGTCATTGCCCTCGGTCCTCACAAGGCACGGACCCGAGGCCTCCGTAAAGGCGACACCGAATTTGGCCTGCGGAACGGCCGTTATCATTATCTCGTAAAGGTCCTCGGCCGTTTTAATGAAATGCGTCTGGCCGAGTATTATATTGCAGCCGTCGGGGATCTGCACGCTGACTGACTTGAATTCCATGAGAACCTCCTGTGAAATCGAAGTATTTCGGGTCTTACATTTCTTCCTTATGTTATAATGAAAGTAAATTTTTTCGGAGATGTCAAGCCCTTATTAGATGAAGAGGACCTTTCTTTTTCTGACCCTTTTCTTCCTCCTGCTCCCCCCGGCTGCATTCGGCGCCGACATTATAGGCCCTGAAGTGCGATTGGCGAACAGTGAGATATCGGTCTCTACAGGCCTTTCCCTTGACGAAAAGAACCTCCATGACCTCAAGAACGGCATATCAAAGGAGATTACCTTCTACCTAGACCTCTTCAGGGTCTGGGACATATGGCCGAACGAATTCATCACCGGGAAGAAGATCGTGAAGACACTCAGGTGTGACCCGATAAAGAAAGAGTACACAGCCACCTCCCTTGACGGGACCACCCTTATAGAGAAGCGTTTCCGGAGCTTCGACTCGATGCTGAATTGGGCGCTGAATGTCAGAGATATCACGCTCATTCGCGAGAGAGAGCTTGAACGCTCGGATTATTTCGTGAAAGTCACGGTGGAGTCGCGCCTGAGGAAGCTCCCGCCCGTGATCGGATACCTTTTGTTCTTTGTGCCCGAGAAGGAATTTAAGATAGTGAAGGACTCTCCCATGTTCTCCGCGGGGACCGAAAAATGAAAAGGTTCGGCGTATTCTCCGGACTTCTGCTCTTCATAATCCTCCTGTCGACCGTCGAGATTCACCTCATGAGAATCAGCAGCCTGTCGATAATCACCAGGGTGATCCTGCTCGTGCTCTTCAACGTCAATATCATTGCGCTTCTGACTCTCATGTTTTTCGTGGCAAAGGCCCTTACGCGTCTATACCTCGAGAGAAAACAGAAGGTCCTCGGCTCGCGCTTCAAGACAAAGATCGTAGTCATTTTCGTGATCCTAACATCAATACCTTCGGTCCTTCTCTTCCTGGCCGCAAGCGGCCTTGTTACGAACTATATCGACAGATGGTTCACGCCCCAGTTCAGACAGCCGATCGAGAGCACGCTGAATATAGCCAGGGCGATATATGATATCGAACGGAAGAAGACCCTCGAAGCCGCAAGATCGTTGGTGGCGAGAGGGAACGTGCCGATGGAATACGACGTCAGATACCTCTCGAAGCTACCGGATAATCCCTCGGACGTTGTTAAAGAGGCGTTCGACGGGATTGAGGGGACGGAGGTGGTTTCGGGAGAAAAGGGAGATATTGTTCGGGCCGTTGTCCCTGAAAAGTCGGGGGGCAGGATAACCGGCGTCGTGATCGTTGAGTCTCATCTCCCGCGCGATATCACCACAAATGTGGAGAGGATCAAGAACACCTACGAAGACTACTTGAAGCTCGAGTCATGGAAACAGCCTCTCAAGCTGAATTATCAGATCTTCCTCGGCTTCTTCACTCTCATTGTCATCTTTACGGCGCTGTGGGCCTCTCTCAGGATTGCAAAGGCGATCTCGGAGCCTATCCAGAAGCTTGCCGAGGCCACGGAAGAGATTGCATCCGGGAACTTTGATGTAAATGTCGGCCTGAAACGGGACGACGAGGTGGGGCTCCTCATCGACTCCTTTAACCACATGGTCAAAGAGCTTAAGGACAGCAAGGAATCCCTGCAGTCTGCATATGCGGAATCGGACAGAAGAAGGCTCTGTATGGAGAACATCCTCGAAAACATACAGAGCGGCGTCATCTCTCTCGACGCGGACGGCACTATCATCACGATCAACAGCGCTGCCTGCTCTATCCTCAATGTGACCGTGCAGGACGTCATGGGGAAGAATTACAGGGAGATCCTTTCGTACATAAGGTCCGATTCCCTCCAGGAGATGATCAGCGGCATAAGGCTAAAGACCTTACAGACCGTGGAAAAAGAGGTCTCTGCGATCATAAGAGGGAAGCGGGTAACGCTCAGGGTCTCGATCATGGGGCTGAGAGACCAGTCCGGCTACCTCGGGCTTCTCGTGGTGTTCGATGACCTTACTAATGTTATCAAGGCCCAGAGGGCCCTGGCCTGGCAGGAGGTGGCCCGGAGGATAGCGCACGAGATAAAGAACCCCCTGACGCCTATAAGGCTCTCCACCGAGAGGATGCTCAAGAAATGGGAGCACAAGGACGACGATTTTGCCCAGGTCTTTGAGCGTTCCACGAAGACGATCATCAAAGAGGTGGACAGTCTGAGAAATCTCGTGGATGAATTCTCGCGCTTCGGGAAGATGCCGGAAATAACCAAGGCGCCGACCTCTCTTGCTGGTATAATAGATGAGGTCGTAAACCTTTACAGAGATTACAAGGGCTTTGTTATACGGGTCTCTGTGCCCCCCGATGGGCCTCTTGTAGACGTGGACGGGGAGCAATTCAAACGTGTGTTGATAAACCTCTTCGAAAATGCGTTCCAGGCCATGAAAAACGGCGGCGGCATAACGGTGACATCCGACTTTGACGTCCCGGCAAACCGGGTCTTTATACATGTGGCCGACGACGGCCCCGGGATCAGGGAGGAAGACAAGGAAAAACTCTTCCTTCCCTACTTTTCCACGAAAGATGGAGGGACAGGGCTCGGCCTCGCGATTGCCAGCAAGATCATAAAGGAGCATATGGGTTATCTGCGAGTGAGGGACAACGAGCCTCACGGGACGGTCTTTACTATAGAGATGCCGATCAAGGAGGGTTAGCTTGCAGCCGGTTGTGCTCATAGTCGACGATGAAGAAGGAATAAGAGAGAGTCTTTCCGGGATATTTGAGGACGAGGGGTATAGCGTTGTCACCGCTGAAACCGGGGAGAAGGCCCTCGGGATCGTGCGGGAGCAACCGCCCGACCTCGTCCTCCTCGATGTCTGGCTCCCTGAAATGGACGGGCTTCAGGCCCTCCAGGAGCTCAACTCTTCAAAGAGGGAGATACCTGTCATAATGATCTCGGGACACGGCAACATAGAGGTCGCGGTGAAGGCGACGAAGATGGGGGCATACGACTTTCTTGAAAAGCCCCTTTCCCTCGAAAGGGTGCTGCTCAGCTCGAAGAGGGCCCTGGAGCGGAGCGCCCTCAGGAGAGAAAACAGGGACCTAAGGGAAGACCTGGGCAGGAAATGGAGGCTGATAGGGGAGTCCCCCCTCATGAAAGGCCTCCAGGCGCAGATCGGAATGGCTGCGCAAAGCAACAGCAGGGTCCTTATCACCGGCGAGAGCGGCTCTGGAAAAGAACTCGTGGCGCGTCTTCTGCACGGGATGGGAAGTCGCGATGAAAAGCCCTTTATCGAGGTGAACTGTGCCGCAATTCCTTACGAGCTGATAGAGAGCGAGCTGTTCGGCCACGAGAAGGGGTCCTTTACCGGCGCCTTCGAAAAAAAGAAGGGGAAGTTCGAGCTTGCCGACGGGGGCACTTTGTTTCTCGATGAGATCGGGGACATGTCTCTTCAGACCCAAGCGAAGGTCTTGCGGGTGCTGGAGACCCAGGAATTCCAGAGGGTCGGAGGCAATGTCAATATAAAGGTCGATGTCAGGATCATCGCGGCGACCAACAAGAACCTTACGGAAGAGGTGAGAAGAGACACCTTCAGGGAAGACCTTTTCTTCAGACTGAACGTGATCCCCATAACTGTCCCTGCCCTCAGAGAGCATAAGGAGGACATCCCTGCCCTCGTTGAGTATTTCTTGAGGTCTGTGGCCATAGAGTATGGGCAGGCCCCGAAAAAGATGACCCCGGAGGCTATCAGCAGTCTCCAGAGCCATGACTGGCCCGGAAACATACGGGAGCTCAAGAACCTCGTCGAGAGGCTGGTGATAATGACGCCCTCATCGACAATAGACGCAAAGGACTTCCTGCTTACAGGTAAGAACGAGGGGTCGGATTATTTCACCTATCAGAACCTCAAAGAGGCGCGTGAGGCCTTTGAAAAGGATTTCATCCTCAAGAAGCTCGCCGAAAACAACTGGAACATCTCGAGGACCGCTGAAATCCTCGACATAGAAAGAAGCAACCTGCACAGGAAGATCAAGGCATACGGCATCCAGACCGGCGAATCGGAGAAATAAGCGTCCTCATGACGGAAGCGAATGAAAACGTAGAATATGCCTCGTACGCGATACTGTACGAGCTGAGCAGCCGGGACTTCAGAAGGAAACTCGATTTTTTTCCTAAAGAGCTGCGCTATTACTTCATCCTCGCAAGCGGCATTATAGGCGCTGAAAATGCCAAACGGATGAAGGAAGTCCCCGCAGGTGTGGCCAAAGACGGCGAGGAGTTCGTCTCAAAGCTTGCTGCCATTGCCGACCCGAACAAAGACGAACTCTTCAAAGGAGTCCTCAATACCTGTCTTATCGAAACAATGAAAGATGAGCTGCGCTGCTGCTGTGCCAATTGCGTGCGCTTCAACGACTGCATTGATCTTCCGCATCTGTCTGTCCTCGGAGACCTCTTCAGGCGTCGCGCGGAAGGCGAAGAGACGGATGATGTGAAAAAGAAGATCGCCGGCCAAATAGAAGGGGCGCTTGCGAAGACGCCGTATTGGGAGGGAGAGGACGCCGACAGGTTGTGCCCTTATTTTTCTCACCATTACTCACTAGCACGCCTCGGAGAGCTGTTCGGCAGGTATTCCGAAATCGGCATCGGACTTCAGGCTGCCTTCGGCCTGGATTACGCGGCGCTCAAGCGCGAGATGATAGCCCTCAATATGGCCTTTGCTGAAAAAGCGGGGGGCAAGTGCACGACATCATAAACAGATACGGCAATCAATATAGCCCTGTCCTCTTTTTTCGTCTTCTGCTATCCTATACACATGCAAAGTCTGCGAAGTAAACTTCTTATTTTTGTCGTGAGAAATCTCAATAATGGCGCCAAGGAATGCCTGAGCGTCACCGTGGGAACCCCTGCCGCACAATTTGAAAAAGCGGAGCCTGCTGCGAAGGAATCTAGACGACGTCCGATAATGGTGGCGGGCAGCTTCTCAGTATTGGTGGTCGGACGTTGATGAGCTGTAAAAACATATCTCGTTCACCGAAAGAGCAATAAGGAGGCAGCTATGCTGAGCACTCAAGATTTATTGGTAATATTGGCCATTGTTGCAGTTCTTTTTGGGGGAAAGAAGCTGCCGGAACTGGGGCGAGGGATCGGGGACGGCATCAGGAATTTCAAGAAGGGCTTATCCGAGCCAGACGAAATAGACATTACACCAAAAAAAGAGGAACTCAAAAAAGAAGAGACGGAAAAGAAAGGGGACAAGGACGCAGATAAATGAGATAGCGGCTTACCATCTACATCGCCCTTTCGGTCTCCCCGAGAACCAACACGCAGTACATCTTGTCCCGGTCATATTCTTCATAAAGTTTTTTGCTTATCCAAACCCGATAGTTTGTCGGCGAACTCCTCAGTCAAAACATTTCCCCTCTATCCGCCAGTTTCGAGACTACGCCGCAATGAATGAACAGCAGTAATCTGTCAGGGTCTTTACCCTGAGCTTGAATTTCGAGTTTGCAGCCACATCGAAGGACATTCCGCCTTCTATTTTCTTCCATTCTGTCTCGCCCGGAAGGAGGACTTCCAGATTCCCAGAGAAGATTTCCATTACCTCTTTGTCACCCGTATTAAACTCATACTCACCTGGCAACATCACACCCAGGGTCTTCTTCGAGCCATCGGCAAATACGACCGTCCTGCTTGTCACCTTGCCGTCAAAATAAACATTTGCTTTTTTGACTACCGACACACCTCTAAACTCGTCCATTCCTTCACCTCATCATTATTCCAATATTAAAGCCATTTACTCTATCAAAGAGACCTTTCCACTTTCAACGGTATCTTCTATACACCCTCGACCTTCAATGCCTCGAACCTCTCTTCAAATTCTTTCGCCCTCGCGTTGAGCTCATTGGTCAGGGTCTCAAGCTCGTCGAAGAGGGCGTCTATCTTTCCCCGCGACTCGTGGATAGACATTGAGAGCCGTCTTATTGAATCCCCGTCTCCTTTTGTTGATGCCTTGACAAGGGCATGCGTATCTTTATTCATCTGTTCTTCAAGACGCGTAATCTCCTCTTCAACTTCGGGAATCCTCCTCTGAAGTGGAGTCAGAATTCTCGACCTGTCATTGATCAATTCCGCCTTTAGCCTCTTGAGTTCCTTCCTGTTCGCGCTGCTGTTTTTCTTGATGACATCCTTCTTATCACGATCGAGGACCTCGGCCTCATCCTTCCACCCTCTCCTTTCGAGGAAGTCCCGGTATGTGCCTTCAAAGACCTTTACACTGCCTGCATCGAAAACTACAAGCCTTGCGGCAACGGCATTCAGGATCATCTCGCTGTGCGTAACTATCACAACCGCGCCTTCGAAGGCGTCAATGGCCTCAAGCAGAGAGTCTATTGATTCCATGTCGAGGTGGTTGGTAGGTTCATCCAGAAGAAGGAGATTGGCGGGACTCACAATAAGTTTTCCGAGAAGCACCCTGCTCTTTTCTCCTCCCGAGAGCACACTGACCTTCTTGAGGGCGGCGTCGCCCTCGAACATCATTACACCGCATATGTTACGGGCTGTTCCTTTGCTGTAGACAGGCAGCACATCCAGTATCTCTTCCTCCACGGTCTTGGACGGTGAAAGCCGCTGTATGTTGGTCTGGCCGAAATAAGCGGTCTTCAGCTGCGAGTGACGGACCACCTCGCCCTTAAGTGGCTGCAGCTCCCCCGCGAGAAGGTTCAGAAGGGTCGTCTTGCCTTTTCCGTTCTTCCCGATTACTGCTATGCGGTCTCTCTTACCGATAACGAGATCGAGATCTTCTATGAGCGGAGGCCCACCGGCATCGAAGGAGAAGGTCAGGGTCCTTGCTTCGAGCAGCGCCTTGCCGGTGAAAGGCGCGGGGACAAATTCAAACTCCAGGTCTTTTATGTCTGACATCTTTTCAATTCTTTCTCTCTTTTGAAGAGCCTTTATCTTAGACTGTACCGCGCGGGCCCTGGTCGCCTGTGCCCTGAACCTGCTTATGAACTGCTCCACCTCTTTGCGCTTCTTTTCCTCGTTTATCCTCGTCTGCTCGTAGACCTCTTCCTCCAGCAGTATTTGTTGATAGAGCTTGTCGGTGGGACCTTCTATCTTGCGTATCCTGGTGCGATGGATGCCCATGGTATGAGTCGTAACACTGTCCATGAACTCCCTGTCGTGGGTGATCAGGATAAGCTCTTCCTTCCAGCTTTTCAGGAAACTCATGAGCCAGCGTATCGAAACGATATCGAGATAATTTGTGGGCTCATCGAGCAAAAGCAGGTTGGGCTGAGATACGAGCAGCTTCGCGAGGTTCAGGCGGACCTGATACCCTCCGGACAGATCAAGGGGGTAACGCAAGAAATCGTCCGTCGAAAAACCGAGTCCCATCAATATTGTCTCAGCCTTGTAGGATTCGTCCGCGCCGTCGTCCGAAGGTCTGAGACCGAGACACGCCTCTCCGAGGACGGTGTCTTCGCTAAAGGCAAGGTGTTGTGAAAGATATCCTACAGTGTAGCCGTTGGGAATGCCAATGATTCCGTCATCCGGTTTTTCTTCCCCTGTTATCATCCTGAGGAGTGTGGTCTTTCCATGGCCGTTTCTGCCCACGAGACCGATACGCTCTCCGGCGTTTACAGAAAAACCTACGTCCTCGAAGAGGACCTGTGTGCCGTATGCCTTGGTTAGATTGCTGACCTGAATCACCATATATTCTAACCAAGGCGGAACTAATAATGCTTAACCGTGCAGTGCAAGAAAGAAGGCCTTCATGTTAAACGGGATACGCGTTTGGGTTAAGTCCGGATAAAACCAATCAAAACCTATAGCCGAGCAGGAAATAAACTGAATTCAGACTCTGATTGGGATGAAACAGGTTGGCATTTGAGTGATGCAGGAACCTTGCAAAAAGACTTACGCCTCTTTCCGACTTGCCGAACTTGACGCCGACTCCGCCCGTCGGACTGAAGAAAAAATTGCCACCCATATTCCACCCCTCGAATGATTTTCTCGAACCGATGCTCACCCCCGCGCCTATATCCACAAAAGGGTTCAGGTTATGTCCGTGCGTGTGGAGCCTGAGGACGGGCGTCACGCCGCCCAGAAACATGGATTTGCCCGTAGTAGTGGAGATGAATTCCACGTTAGGCTCTACCCTGAGATCCAGGGACCCGCAGAGCCTAGTTATCCACGCCCCGAGGAGAATTCCCTGCGCAGTATGAAGAGGCTGGAGGGCGTTTATACTCATTCCGCCTCCGCCGGCAATCTCGAAATCGCCTGCCGCGGCCCTCGGCGAAGTCAACAGGACCGTTGTGAATGCTAAAGCTAAAACCACATATCTATTATTCAGCTTTGTCAGACGAACCATAAGAGGAATGATATCACGCCCTTGTTGTTTGTCAATCAGACCCCGAAATTACAGGAAAGCGGATATCGGGTATGAAGACACAAGACAATTCTTCTAAGCCCGTCCCGGGGCCTTCTTTCGTCGCGCCGTCTTGTTCGCCTGCGAGACAAGCTCCTCAATTGAACAGGGATTATCAGGGTCATAATAGGCTATGCCATAGTCCACGATCAACTCTCTGCCCGCCTTCTTGACATTGTATCTGTCGAGATTCATCTGCAGCAAATCCTCTGCCATCTTAACGTCGTCTCCTTCCAATGCCGCAGGGACGACTACGAACTCATTCCGTCCTATGCGCGCAATGACGTCGGCCTCGCGGAATGTAGCTTTCAGAATCCCGGCCGTATCGATCAAGGCCTGATCTGCCTCCTTGATTCCGGACGCATCCTCGATGTCCCCGACGTTGTCTAACACGGCATACAGCGCAAAAATGCCCTTTTTATACCGCCGGGCGAGCTTCAGCTGTTGCTCAGTCAGGACCGAAAAGCCTTTTCTGTTACAGACCCCGGTCAGTTCATCGCTGATCGATGCCTCTCGAAGGCTCTCCTGCAAGGCGAGCTGTCTCAGTTTCATCTTCATCTCTTTCAGAGTAAACGGTTTTTTTATGAAATCGGACGCCCCGGCATCGAGCGCACGGTCATACGAGAAATCATCAATAAAGCCGGTCATGATTATAACGGTCATCTCCGGTCTCAGCTTCTTGGCGTTCTCGGTAAGCTCAAAGCCGTCGAGACCGGGCATAACGATGTCAGTCACCATAATGTCGAAAGGCGTCTCGCGGACAAGCTCAAGGGCCGCTTTCGAACTTGTAAAGGTTTCGCACCGGTATCCTTCCTGCATAAGTCCCTCTTTTATCATTTTGAGCAGGACCCTGTCGTTGTCCACGATTATCGCAGAATTTGTCTGGTTCATTTCTTTTCTTGACTCCAGCCGGCCTGTCTATATTATATCCAATTTCTCCGGCGCCCTATGGACGAACGCGAAAACATCTCGACCGACGCCTCATCTCCGGCATAAGCAGTATTCAGGAATAAGAGGAAAAAGAAATAGGCAAAAAGAAAGACCAATGCGTTGCGTCTCATACACCCTCCGAACAAAGCATGATTTCAGTATCGTTCCTGACTTACAGATAATACCATACCGCGGTCGGCTTGATCGGGTAAGGGACGGTAATTAATTGTCCCTCCCGCCTGCAAGCTCCTTAGGCCGCATCTGATGCTTACGTGAGAATAGCAATTGCGAAATGCTTAATTGACAAGATTAACGGTATGATATAAAGTAATACCGGAGGTGAGTTTATGGGCAAAGCAAAGATTGCTATCACGCTGGATGAACAATACATCGATCAGTTGGACACTTTTGTCAGTAAACATATCTTTCAGAATCGTAGCCAGGCCATTCAAGAGGCTGTAAGGGAAAAAATTGCCAGGATAAAACGCACCCGTTTGGCTAAAGAATGCGCGAAACTTGATCCGGCCTTTGAGAAGGCAATGGCAGATGAAGGATTGAATGAGGATTTGGGCCAATGGCCAGAATACTGAGAGGTGACATAAGGTGGGCCGACTTGAACCCGGCGCGGGGCCATGAGCAAGCAGGCCTACGACCTGTTATGATTATAAGTCAGGACATTTTCAATGAGCGATCAGGTACGGTTATTGCCGTAGCCCTAATCAGTCAGCCTCAAAAAGCGGGATTTCCTCTTACCCTTGAATTGAAAACGGGAAGTTTGCCGAAACAATCATGGGTAAAGATAAGCCAGATTCGGACATTGTCCGTTGAGAGAATTGGAAAGATAATCGGACGAGTTTCGCCCGAGGAAATCGAACGGGTTGTCGAAGGACTGATTGAAATAATTGGGGCATAACCGGGTAGCCTGGGGTAGCTAATCCCAGCCCCCAAACCACCCATCATTCATCTTCACGCTCACTAGACAACAAACACGGTTAAGCTGAAAAAGCTGACTTTTCCTAATGTCCTGTCTCAGTCTGTAACATCAAGTAAGACGAAGTGAACCACATGATGATTCTGCTCCCTTGATTAGGGGGGGGTGGGGCCTCCCTGGGGGAGAAGGAGGCCCCTTGTGCGGAGGGAAACTACAAACTACTGGTCTCTTTGCGGCATATTCCTCATGAATGTCGGAACGTCGAGCGGGTCCTCATACGGCATAAGGTCCGTCGAGATCTTGTCCACCATGATGCCCTGTCTTAAATTCTTGGCGAGGACCCTTCCGGCGGCCCTGTAATTCACGGACTCGTTGACCGGCACCCACTTCCTTATCTGCGGCAGCTCCGCCTTCTCCTTTTTCTCTTCAAAGCCCGTAGCGATGACGGTGATCCTCACCTCATCCTCTACATCGGGGTCTATGACATTGCCGATTATTATCGCGGCATTCTCGTGGGCCGAGTCATAAACTATGGATGCGGCCTCCTGCACGTCGCTCAGCGAGAGATTGATTCCGCCGGTGATGTTGAGCAGGATACCTCTGGCGCCCTCGATGGAGGAGTCCTCGAGAAGCGGGTTCGAGATCGCCTTCTTGGCCGCCTCGGCAGCGCCGCCCTCTCCTTTACCCACGCCGGTCCCCATGACCGCCTTGCCCGTATTCTGCATAATGGTCCTGACATCGGCAAAGTCCACGTTGATGAGTCCCGGCTTTATGATTATGTCGGAAATACCCTGAATCGCCTGTCTGAGGACGTCGTTTGCTATGCTGAAACTCTTGAGCAGGGGAGTGTTCTTCTCCACCACGAGGGCTATCCTGTCATTGGGGATCACGATGAGCGTGTCCACATGGTTCCTGAGCTCCCTGATCCCTTCCTCGGCGTTTATCGCCCTTATCTTTGCCTCGTAGAAAAAGGGCTTGGTCACTATCGCAACAGTCAGCGCCCCCATTTCCCGGGCCACGTCGGCAACAACCGGAGACGCGCCCGTGCCCGTTCCGCCGCCCATTCCCGCGGTGATGAAGACCATGTCGGAGCCTTCGAGTCTCTCGGCTATGGAGGCGCGGTCTTCCAGAGCCGACTGCTTGCCGATCTCGGGGTTGGACCCCGCCCCGAGCCCCTTTGTGATGGAGGCCCCTATCTGCACCTTTGTCGGCGCAAAGGAAGTATCGAGGACCTGGGTGTCCGTATTTATCGCTATGAACTCTACTCCCTGGAGATTGGAGGCGATCATATTGTTTATCGCATTGCCTCCGGCGCCTCCCACCCCAACAACCTTCAACCTCGCTGCCTGCCCTTTCACATCATCGATCTCAAACATCTTCACTCCTCCTTTCTCCTTTATTATTGAAAAAGTCCTTTGACCCAATATTTCATCTTTTCGAATATGCCGTTTGCCGTGAGCGGAGCATCGGACCATTCGTCGTCTCCGTCCTGACTTTCAAGGCCGTAGCGAAGAAGTCCGACTCCGGTGGCGAACTCGGGGCCGTTCACAAAACCCTTGTTCACGACGCCAGCGGGCGTCCCGATCCTCACGGGAAGACCGAGGGTCAGCTTCGCCATGCTGTCGATGCCCTTGAGCAGCGCGGTGCCTCCTGTGAGCACAACTCCGGAAAAGCGCGAAGACATCTTTCTGTCCCCCGCGCCTTCCCTTGCCGCGATATCAACTTCCTTCTTTATGAGCAGCATAAGCTCCTCGCATCTCGGCTCTATAATTTCGGTGAGCCGTCTCAGCGGCAGTTTCTCCGCCTTGTTCTCTTCTCTTCTAATCTCTACACTTCCGTTTTCATCCGCCATTCCGGTCATGCTGTAGCCGGACAGTTTCTTTATCCTCTCAGCCTCGTCCGAGGAGATCCCCAGCCCCAGAGCTATGTCGTTCGTTATATGATTTCCGCCCAGTGCGAGGACGGCAGTATGTTTAAGCATCCCGTCCTTGTAAACAGCAATGTCGGTAGTCCCCCCGCCTATATCTATAAGAACTACACCCCTGTTCTTCTCATCCTCTGCAAGCACCGCGTCGGCCGAGGCAAGGGGCTCAAGCACGATGTCCTTCACCCTCACCTCGGCCATCTCGCAGCACTTGATGAGGTTCCTGACGGAAGTGACCGAGCCTGTGACGATATGGACGTCCGCCTCCAGTCTCTCCGCGCGCAATCCCACTGGGTCGTTTATGCCGTTGCTGCCGTCAATCCTGAAGCCGGAGGGGATGACGTGGAGTATCTCGCGGTCCACCGGGACGCAGACGGCGCCCGCGGAGTCGACAAGCCTGTCGACGTCGTCCTGTCTGACCACGCCGCCCCTTATGCCTATCGCGCCATAACCCGTAAACCCCTTGATATGACCCCCGGCGATGCCGACCACGACGGATCGTATCGCAGCCGCTCCTGTCCCTTCTCCGGCGCACCTCAGCGCCCTCTTGACCGAATCGGCCGTCATATCCATATCCACCACTATGCCCTTTCTCAATCCAAGGGACGGACATGACCCGACGGAAACGATATTGACCCTCTCTTTTTCCCATCTGCCGTATATGGCGCATATCTTGGTCGTGCCTATGTCGAGGCCGACCGCAAAATCACCGTTGCGGCTCATTTCACCACCTCGCTGATCGGCTTGACCACAACCCTGTTTACGAATCTGAGGTCCACATAATCCACAGAGATCGCCCTTTTCTTTATCTCGTCCTCTAACTGAAATAGCCTGTTCAGTTTCTCCTCATAATCCCCCTGGCCGATCTTGACAAGGACGTTGTCCAATATGATCGAGATACTCTCGGGGGTCTTGTCGGCGACTATCTCCACGTTCCTCTCGGTCGCGATCCTCTTCTCTTTCAACACCCCGGCAAGGCGAATCGCCTCCTTAAAGACGTCTTGGTTATTGAAAGGGTCTGCCGTAATCACTGGAAGAAACGGCACCGCCCCTTTCATCTCCTCCAGCATCCTCCCTTTTTCATCGATGAGAAAGGCGCGTCCTTTCAGCTCGAGAATCGCAAACGGAGAAGCCTCACGGACCCTAACCGAGACCCTGTCCGGAAAATCCTTCCGCACACTCACGTCCCTGATCCACGGAGACTTCAGGAGCTTCTCCGAAATTCCCCTTGCTGACAGCCGGAAAAGCCCCTCCTTCGGGTTGCTGCCGATCAGAGACTTAAGGTCCCCGTCCGACAAGTGCATATTTCCATGGAAGACGATCTCCCTGATGGGAAAAAGCTCCGCGCTTATCCTGTAGAGCCGCACTCCGCCTGCCGCAAGGGAGCATGCGATGAGAAGCGCGGCAGCAATCACAAGGGTCCGTTTTCCAAAGAAGGTCTTCCAGATTCTTCCCGGTTCCCGCCTCTGTGAAACCTTATCTTTCCGGCCGGAGCGTTTCATGTCTATCTTCTTCCTTCCACTGCTTCCAGTATCGCCTCCACAAGAGAACGGAAATCGAGTCCGGCCGTGGCGGCGATCTTCGGGAGGAGACTGGTCTCTGTCATGCCGGGGATGGTGTTCACTTCAAGGACGAAAGGGGCGCCATCGGCATCCACTATCAGGTCCACCCTTGTTGCGCCTTTGCATCCCAGCGCCCTGTGAGCCGCCAGGGCCGCCTTTTCCGTTTCCTGAAGAATCTCCGGCTGGAGCTCCGGCGGAAGAACATACTCGGTAAGGCCGGGCGTGTACTTGGCCTCGTAACTGTAGAACCCCACCTTCGGTCTCACCTCCACAGAGCCTAAGATGGAGTCATTAAGAATACCCGTCTGTATCTCCTTCCCTGAGACGAAGCTTTCAACGATCACCCTGTCCGAAAATCTCAGGGCCTCTTCCATTGCCGCAGCCACGGAAGACGCTTCTTTTGCTATATTGACGCCTATGCTCGAGCCCTCCGCCGCCGGTTTTATGGCCCAGGGCAGACCGAAATCAATCTTCAATTCAGAGCTCAGAGTTGTCAGATCAAGGCCCTTTCCCGAACCTTGAACCTTGAACCTTGAACCTTGAACCATTGCAAACGGCGGCACCGGTATACCGTGGTAGAGAAATACCTTCTTTGATGCCTCCTTGTCCATTGCGAGCGCGGAGGCAAGGACACCCGAACCTGTGTACTGAATCCCCATGACCTCAAGGAGCCCTTGAAGAGCCCCGTTCTCTCCATGCCCGCCGTGGAGAGTCAGGAAGGCAGTCTCTATCCTCTCCTTCTTCAATACTTCGCAGATGTCGGGTCCGGCGTCAACGGCTACAACGTTATAGCCGAGACCCTTCAGCGCATTGAATACCGCCGTCCCGCTCCTCAGCGAGACTTCCCGTTCCGCTGAGACTCCTCCCATCAGCACGCCTATCTTCTTATCTTTCAGCATTTCTTCCGGCAATCTTTATCTCCGGCTCCAGCTCGATCCCCGACGATTTCAAGACTCTCTCCCGGACTTCTTCCATAAGCGCGGCAAAATCTGCGCATGTCCCGCTGCCCATGTTCACAAAGAAATTCGCATGGAGTCCGCTCACCTCGATATCCCCTCTTCTCATCCCTTTGCAGCCGGCCCGGTCGATCAGCATACCCGCGTGAGACCCCCGGGGGTTCCTGAATACGCATCCCGCGGAGAGCTGCGACACCGGCTGTTTGGCCAGCTTTTCACGGAGGAAGTCGTTCACCCTGCTTGCGACCTTCTGCTCATCGTCTTTCTGAAACCTCATGTTTGCACTCAGGATGACTGCTCCGTCAGGAATATTCGCCGCCCTGTAGCCGAAGCCGAGATGCTCTCTGCTTATGGGAAGAATATTCCCTTTCCCGTCGATCACCGTCACCGACTCGATCACATTTTTCATCTCATATCCGAACGAGCCGGCGTTGCCCCGGACAGCGCCCCCAAGGGACCCCGGGATGCCTGCCAGACCTTCGATCCCCTTCCAGCCCTTTTGCTTTGCGAGATTCATCAGCCTGCTCAGAGGGACCCCCGCCTCGGCAAAAAGCCTCGCCTGCAAATCATCTTCTTCGATGACCTCGATATTATTGAGCGAGGCCGTCGAGATAACCGCGCCCTCTATTCCCTCGTCCGAGACGAGCAGATTGCTCCCTCCTCCCAGAGGCATTGCAGGAACATTCTCATCCCTCAGCGAGGCGAGCAGGTTCTTCAAAGAGACCATGTCTGCCGGGGCCGCATATACATCTGCCGGGCCGCCTATCCGGAGAGTCGTGTGGCGTCTCATGGGTTCATCGACCAGGAGGTCACCGTCAAAGGCGTCCTTTCTCGTCAGCTCCCCCATTATGGTCTTATACATTTTCCCTCATCCTCTTTAAAAGCTCCTCGCCGGTCTTCCAGACATCGCCGGCCCCTACGGTGATAAAGAGATCGTCGGGTCTGAGTTTGCTCATCAGGGCCGGTATCAGGGAATCTCTCCCGGGTATGTGTGTTGCGTCGGCATGTCCGTTTTCACTGACCGACTGAAGAAGCGCCGCTGAATCTACGCCTTCTATCGGCTTCTCGCCGGCAGGATAAATATCCATTATGCAAAGGACCTCGGCGTCCGAGAAGGAAGATCCGAATTCTCTGATGAGGTCTCTCGTCCTCGTATACCGGTGGGGCTGAAACAGGACCACGAGCCTGCCGCCCTTTGCGCCCTGACCCGAAAGGGACTCTCTTGCGGCCCTGAGGGTGGCGCGTATCTCTGCAGGGTGGTGTCCGTAGTCGTCAAAAAACCTCACTCCCCCGGCTTCTCCTTTGAATTCGAATCTCCTCTGTATTCCCTTGAAACCCCTCAGTGCCTCTTTTATCTGCCCGACGGTTACCTTCAATTCAATGCCGACGGCGATGCTTGCAAGACTATTCAGAACGCTGTGCGATCCCGGCATAGGGACAGAAAACGTCCCCAGGTCCTGTCCCTTGAACGTAACGTCAAAGGTCACAGACATAAACCCTTTCCTTAAATTGGACGCGACGATATCCGCTTCATCAGAAAATCCGTAGGTCAGATATCTTCTGTGGACCCTGGGCAGAAGCTCCCTTATATGCTCGTTCTCGCTGCAGAGGATGGACAACCCGTAGAAAGGGACCTTATTCATAAATGAGAGAAAAGCGTCCTTCAACGCATCCATGTTCCTGAAGAAATCCATGTGCTCCCTGTCGATATTCGTGACCACGGCAATGGTCGGTGAGAGCTTGAGAAAAGAACCGTCGCTTTCGTCCGCCTCGGCTACGAAGAATTCTCCCCTTCCGAGCCTGGCGTTGCTTCCCGTTGCAGCGAGTTTGCCGCCTATAACGATCGTAGGGTCGAGCCCGGCATGACCCAGCATCGTCGAAATGAGTGAGGTCGTGGTGGTCTTGCCGTGGGCGCCCGCAACGAGCACGCCGTATTTAAGTCTTCCCAGTTCGGCCAGCATCTCGGCCCTCGGGATCACGGGGATGTTCCTCCCTTTGGCCTCGGCAACCTCGCTGTTGGTCCCCGAGACCGCGGATGATATGACCACCACGTGCGCATTGTCGATGTTTCCTGGCTTATGCCCTATATAGACCCTGACCCCGAGTCCCCGCAGTCTCTCAGTAGTGTCGGACTCTCTCAGATCGGAGCCGGTCACCTCATACCCCAGATTGTGGAGGACCTCGGCGATTCCGCTCATCCCTATGCCCCCTATGCCGACGAAATGGATGGTCCTGAAGCGCTCAAACACCTTTCCTGTCCTCCAGCTTCACGAGGCTCATGACGATCTCGGCGACCTTCTGCGCGGCCTCGGGCTTCCCGAGCGATTTGCTCGCCCGCTCCATCTCCGTCCTCATCTCAGCGTTCTCAAAAAGCTCTCTGATGCTCTTCGAGAGGGTCTCGCCGTCCAGGTCGCGGTCGAGTATAAGACGCGCCGCACCCATCTCCGAAAGCCTCTGCGCGTTGAGCTCCTGGTGATGTCCTGCGGAATATGGATAAGGGATGAGAATCGCCGGCCTGCCCACCGCGGTCAGCTCCGCGAGCGTAGTGGCGCCTGCCCTCGAGACCACGAGGTCCGCCGCCGCATACGCCTCCGGCATCTGTCTGATGAATGCAGTCACTGCACCCTTGAAACCCCATTTCCTGTATGTCTCTCTCACAGTCTCGAAATCGTCCTTCCCTGTCTGGTGGAGGAACTGTATCTTGTCCTTGATATCGTTCAGATGGGTGAAGGCGCCGCAAAGGACGCTGTTTATCTTCCTCGCCCCTGCGCTCCCCCCGAACACGAAGATGGTGAACTTTCCCTTTTCAAGGCCGAAGATTTCATACGCATCCGATCTTCTTGCCGTGGTGATCCTCCGTCTCACGGGGTTCCCGGTGATAAAAGTCTTGCTCTTGGGAAAGAAAGAGATGCTTTCGTGGTAGGTCACGCAGATCACCTTGGCGATCCTTGCCAGGAGCTTGTTTGCGAGACCGGGCACCGAGTTCTGTTCCATTATTACCGTGGGGATCGACATCAACGATCCGGCAAAAACCGGCCCGAAAGAGGCGTATCCTCCCAGGCCGACAAGGGCATCCGGCCTCAGTCCCTTGAGCAGGCGGTAAGAATCGATTACGGACAAGGACATTTTCATCACGGCCTTCACGGTCTTCAGCAAGGTCTTCCCTACCACTCCTTCAGCCCTCAGATATTTTATGGGATATCCTTCGAGCGGGACGATAGACGCCTCAATTCCATGCGTAGTGCCGATGAAACACACCTCCATAGTTGCGTTCCGCCTGATAAGTTCCTCCGCCACCGCAATACCCGGGAAGAGATGTCCGCCTGTCCCTCCGCCGGCCATTACAACCTTCATGAAAGCTCCCGGCCATTCGCTCTTCCACGGCCGGATAGCGCCCGTCTCTGCCCGTATACGGACATAAATGCCTTTTTCCTCTTTATCAAGTCCTCTGTCTTGTCCACGACCTCCCTCACATCTTCTCCCCTGGACAACCTGAGGAGAATCCCGATCGCTGTCATGTTCACGAGAAGCGAAGAGCCGCCGTAGCTGACAAACGGAAGGGGCAGACCCTTAGTGGGAACAAGTCCAGCAGTAACGGAAAAGTTTATCAGGGCCTGGAGCGCTATCATCATCGAAAGACCCGATGCGAGATAATATCCGAAAAGGTCCTTCGTCCTGTTTGCGATGGATATGCCCCTCAGAAAAAGCGCGAAGAACAGGGAAACAAGAAAGAAGACGCCGATAAAGCCGAGCTCCTCTCCGACCAGCGAAAAGATAAAATCCGTATGGGACTCAGGGAGAAAGGAGAGCTTCTGCCTGCTTTCGCCGAGGCCGATGCCAGCAAGGCCGCCGCTTCCGAGCGCGATAAAGGATTGGACAAGCTGAAACCCCGCTCCCTGCGGGTCCTTCCACGGATCGAGGAACGCAAGTATCCTCTTCAGCCGGTACGGTTCCATCAGGAGTTTTACCGAGACCGGCACAAGGAGGACCGAAAGGAGCATGATGTACCTGAGCATGGCGCCGGAAAGGACCAGCATGGAGATCGTAAGCAGGAAAAGACTCATGGTCGAGCCGAAATCGGGCTGTTTCAGGAAGACGACCTGGAAAACCCCCATTACGGCGACGGGGATAATAAAGCAATAGATACTGTCGGTCCTGTACTCAGGCATGGACATAAACCGCGCGAGAAATATGACCATCGAAAGTTTCACCAGCTCGGACGGCTGAAAGGTCGACGGCCAGAGTCTCAGCCATCTCCTGGCGCCTCCCGCACTGATACCTATCTTCGGCACAAAGACAAGGACGAGAAGAATGAACGAAAAGACCAGGAGGTAGATCGAGGCCTTCCTGAGAGTCTCGGGACTCGTCCTGAATGCCGTGTACATAAACAGGGCGCCCATCAGAACGGTGAAAAGATGCCTTCTGACATAGAAGAAGGGCGTGATGTTCTTCTTTGCCAAAAGGGGCGTCACTACCGAAGTCGAACTGTATATCATGATCATTCCGAACAACACAAGGACCGATGTTATTAGCAGAAGCCACCGGTCGCAGCGAGGGCTGTTGACCATCCTATGACAACCCCCCGACGATCTCTTTGAACTGCCGCCCTCTGTCCTCATAATCCTTGAACATGTCGAAACTCGCGCATGCAGGAGAGAGCAGGACAATATCTCCCTTCCCGGCGCTCTTTCTCGCAATGTCGACAGCTTCCTTCAGGTCCGCTGCAAGAAGGGTCTCGGTCAGTTCTCCGAGCGAGTCACGCATCTTTGCGGCCGCCTCACCGATGAGCACAAGCGTCCTGACCTTTTCCTTCACAAGGGGCCGCAAAGGCTTGAAGTCGCCGGCCTTGTCTCTGCCGCCCGCAATAAGGACTACTCTCTCCGAAAATCCCTCAAGCGATTTCATTACGGCGCCCACATTCGTCCCCTTCGAATCGTTTATATACCTGACTCCGTCGAGCTCTCTCACGAATTCAAGTCTGTGTTCGAGTCCGGGGAACTCTGCAAGCGCCTCTTGCACCGAAGAGGGAGGACATCCTGCAAGGAGAGCCATGACCGCGGAGGCCATGGCGTTCTCCAGGTTATGGACCCCTTTGATCCTGAAAGATTGAGTTTGAAGGGCAAATGAATCCGGCACGCCGGGCAAGCTAAAAGAGACAGCGCCGTCTCTGAGGAACGCGCCCTTCACCTTATGTCTCCTGCTGAAATAATAGATCCGGGGCATCTCCTTGCCCTTTGCTCCCTGCCTGCCCATCCTTCTCGCTATCTCGGGCGTAACCGGGTCGTCCGCATTCAGCACAAGGAAATCGTCCTGCCCCTGGTTCTCAAATATCCTGCATTTGGCGTCGATATAATCCGACATGGAATCGTATCTGTCGAGGTGGTCAGGCGTTATGTTGAGAATCGAGGCGCCGAACGGTCTGAATTTATCTATCGTTTCGAGTTGAAAGCTCGATACCTCGGCGACTACAAAATCAAGGTTAAGGTCGAGGTCTTGCCTGTTTTCAGCCTTAGCCTCAACCTTTTTAACTATTTCCTCCGTCAACGCGTTTCCTATGTTTCCCCCGAAAAGCGTCCCGCTTCCGCCCTTCCTGAGCATCCGGTCGAGCAGCGTAGTCGTTGTGGATTTTCCGTTCGTCCCTGTCACGGCCAGGAACTTCGGGGCGCCCAAATCCGTAGACAAGTTTGAACTCATCAGCCGATATGCAAGCTCGAACTCGCCTATTATCTTGATCCCCTTTCCCCTGGCCTTAACGAGGGGCTCGATCGTCAGAGGCACGCCGGGACTCGCCACTATGAGGTCCGTCCCGTCAAGACCTTCGGGATAACCGCCCAATCGGAGCCTTACATCAGGCGAAAGTCGACGGATATAGCCCTCAAGGTCCGCAGCCGGCTTCCTGTCGGTAACCGTAACCTCGGATCCCATCAGAGAAAGAAGGTTTGCAGCGCCGGCCCCGCTCCTCGCAAGACCGAAGACTATAACTTTCCTACCCTTCGTCTCCACCAGATTCCCCCGCGTCGGCATGAGTGCCGTCTCCGGTCCTATGTTTCTTTACGTACTTGTTAGTCCTGGCTTTTTTTGATTTCTTCCTATGGGCTTTATTGTGCACGATCTTCCTGTGAACGATCTTCTTGCGCACGTGCTTGTGAAGGGCCTTCTTGTGCACCTGTTTGTGCCGGGTATAAGAGACGGTCTTCATCTCGGTCGAGCCCGTCTTATAAGACGCAGGCTGAACAGACGATCTATAATCGGCCCTCGTGAAATACATTACCGGCTCTTCTTTTCCGGCAGCAATCGAAAAACCCTTTTCTATCAAGATCTCCGATTCCTTCCATAGACGCTCCCTGTAGGGGGCCCCCAGCACCGCGGCTATGACTGTCTCGCTGCCCTGCTCGCTGGCGCAGACAAAACAGTGCTTTGCAGCGCGGGTGTAACCCGTCTTGCCGCCGAGCACCGTGTCATCGGACCACAGGAGCTTGTTGCTGTTCTTGATAAAGATCTGTCTGCCGTCCTCCGTTGAGATGCGGCTCGCCTTAGTGCTTATGATCTCCTTAATAAGGGGATACTTAAGGGCCTGCCTCAACATCCTCGCGAGATCATAGGCCGTGATGTACTGCCCTTCGGCCGGTAGTCCGGTGGCGTTGACGAATCTTGTGTCTGCCATTCCGAGGGCGATGGCCTTCTCGTTCATCATTTCCACAAACTTCTCCTCGCTGCCGGCCACGCCCTCGGCCAGGGCCAATGCCGCGTCATTGGCCGATTTGATCAGGGCAGCATTGAGAAGAGTTTCGACCGTTACCTTCTCGCCGACCCTGAACCTAGCCTTCACAGGGGAGCAGCTTTCGGCATTCCTGCTGATTACCACTGTATCACCGGGGTTTACCCTGTCGAGGGTCACCATGGCAGTCATCAGCTTCGTGGTGCTTGCAGGCAGCAGCCTGAGGTTAGGGTTCTTCCCGTAAAGGATCCTTCCCGTCGACGCCTCCATGACGATGGCTGCGCGCGAGAGGATCTCATCGGCATGGACGACAAACGGCACACAGCAAAAACTAAACAGAAAAAAAACTGCAAAAAAGAATTTTCCCCCTCCATTGACATTAAACTTCGGACCTCGGACCTTGAACTTTTCTTCCATACGTCTACCTCACCTTCAATGTCGTTAAGCTCAGAAGGGCGAGCATAATGCCTACAATCCAGAATCTCACTATGACTTTGGGCTCAGGCCACCCCTTCAATTCAAAATGATGATGGATCGGCGCCATCCTGAAGATCCTCTTTCCGGTAAGCTTGAACGAGGCAACCTGGAGGATAACCGACAGCGTCTCTATGACAAAGATACCTCCCACAACCGCAAGAACGATCTCATGTTTTGTGATAACGGCAAGCGTGCCCAGCGCCCCTCCGAGTCCAAGGGACCCCACGTCTCCCATAAAGACATCGGCAGGATAGGCGTTATACCACAGAAATCCGAGACAGGCGCCGAGCATGGCGCCGCAGAATACGGTCAGTTCGCCGGTCCCGGGCAGATACAGCACCTGAAGGTACTGGGCAAGGTTCTTGTTCCCGGATATATAAACGAGTACGCCGTTTGCAAGAACAGCGATCCCGACGAGGCCGATAGCGAGGCCGTCGATGCCGTCGGTCAGGTTCACCGCATTGGAAGAGCCCACGATGACCACCATCGAAAAAGGTATGTAGAACCATCCGAGATCTATCAGCCACCTCTTGAAAAAGGGGATGATAAGGACGTCGGAGTAAGGGTCCTTCGGATTCAGATACAGGAACACCCCCAGCAGCAGGGCAAAGAGCAGCTGCGCACCGAACTTGTACCAGGCGCGCAGACCTTTGTGGTTCCTCCTCGTCACCTTCAGATAGTCGTCCGCCAGGCCGATGGCGCCGAATCCCGCCAGAGACGCGAGCATGATCCATATATAGCCGTTCTTAAGATCCCCCCATAGAAGCATCGTAAGGATTATCGACCCGATGATGAGTATGCCCCCCATGGTCGGAGTGCCGGATTTTGCCGCGTGAGTGCCGGGACCGTCCTCCCTGATCTGCTGCGTTACGCTCAATCTCCTCAGCCTTCCCACAACCGACGGTCCGAACAGGAAAGTGACCAACATGGCGGTCATTATGGAAACAGCGGCTCTGAAGGTTATATACCTGAAGACGTTGAACGGAGAAATCCATTCATGGAGACCGAACAGGAGACTATAGAGCATCTCCGCCCCCTGCCGGACCCACACAAAGTCCGGCTTCTTCCGTCACTTCTTCCATGTGCATCCCTCTCGATCCCTTTACAAGTATAGTATCACCTTCTCTGCAGATTCTAAGGAGCTTTCTCCTCGCCTCCGAGCTGTCGGAAACGGCAACGGCCTGTTTCCGGCCGGTGTCGTCCCCGGCCGAAAACTCAAAGGCTGCGCTCGACATCAGCGGCCCGGCGGCGATAAACACGTCAACGGGAAGGCCGGACATCCATCTGCCTAATTTTCTGTGCGCCTCTTCAGCGTATGTCCCAAGTTCGAGCATATCGCCGAGAACGGCTATAGCCCTCTTCTTCCTCAGTCTCACAAGCTCCTTTATCCCTTCTTCCATAGACGCCGGATTTGCGTTATAGACGTCGCTTATCACAGTGGCGCCGAAGAGCTCTTTGACCTCGAGTCTCATGGGCACACCCCTGAAAGACTCGATGCCTTCCCTTATCTCGCCGATTCCCGCCCCCGCCGCATAACAGACGGACGCCGCGGCAAGGGCGTTATAAATATTGAACTTGCCTCCCAGACGAAGGAAGACCTCGGCGCAGCCGCCGTCGGGGAGACATATACTGAAGGCCGAAGACCTTTCCTGAAGGGCAACGTCTTTCGCCCGAACGTCCCCCCCGCCGCCGATCCCGAAGGTGATAATCTCCGGTCCCGAAGAACTCCTTCTCTGACGAATTCCCTCCATAAGAAAACCGTCATCGCCGTTGGCGGCAACGGTCTTCACGGAGTCCATAAGTTCTAGCTTTGCTCTCCTTACGCCGTCAAGATTTCCGAACCCCTCAAGGTGACCTGGCCCGATATTGGTTATGACCCCGTAGTCCGGCGCGGCAATATCGCAAAGCTGCCTTATGTCGCCGCCGGCGCTAGCGCCCATCTCCAGGACCGCAAATTCATCACCGTTTTCCATCCTTGTCAGGCTCAAGGGAAGACCTATATGATTATTGAGATTCCCCGTATTCTTCATTATCCTGTGCTTCGTCCCCAGAATCGATGCGATCAACTCCTTTGTGGTCGTCTTTCCGTTTGTCCCGGTGATGCCGATGACGGTAACAGGTCCTTTCATCCGCACAAAACGGGCGATATCCTGAAGGGCCTTCAGGGTGTCCTTCACCAATACCACAATCTTTCCTCCGGCAGCCGGAGCAGAAAGGGAACTGACTACGGCCCCGCCTGCCCTGCCCATGGCGCCGGCAAGAAAGTCGTGCCCATCGAATCTCTCGCCCTTAAGCGCAATGAAAAGCTCGCCTTCTCTTATGGTCCTGGAGTCTATAGAGACGCCTGGGAAAAAAGCCTCCCCTTTGCCCCCGGAAACTACTCTTCCCCCTGTCGCCTCGATTATCTCGCTTACCTTCAGCCTGCTCATTGTTCCTCTTTATCTGCCCTTGTATACCCTATCTGTGATTACGCAGCCGGTCCGGTCACGGCCCCCCTGTTTCACAACTCTTCAGTCTGTTCCTGATCGCCTCCTCGGCGACCTCCCTGTCGCTGAACTTGTATCTCCTTCCCCCTATCTCCTGATAATCCTCGTGCCCCTTACCTGCTATAACAACGACGTCGCCAGGCCCAGCCATGTCCACTGCCCTGACGATCGCATTCCGTCTGTCTGAAATCGGATGGCAGTTGTCGTTCGAAATGCCGGAGATTACTTCTTTGATGATCTGCTCAGGATCTTCGCTTCTGGGGTTGTCTGAAGTTATTATGACATAATCGCCCAACCTTGCGGCGATCTCGCCCATAAGCGGCCTCTTACCCCTGTCCCTGTCGCCGCCACAGCCGAAGACAACGACGATCTTATTCTCAGTTTTTGGCGCTTTGTCTTTTGCCTTCCGAGCTTCGTCCAGGAGTTCTCTTGCCGTGCGAAGGAGCCTTTCCAGCGCATCGGGCGTATGAGCGTAATCGATGATGCAAAGGAAATCCTGTCCGGCCTCGACTGTTTCGAGTCTCCCCTTTACGAGACCGACTTTCGCGAGCCCTGCACGTATCACGTCCGTTGGGACTCCCAGCGCTATGCCTGCAGAGGCCGCAGCGAGCAGATTATAGACATTGGGCATTCCGACCAGCGGGGAATCGATCCTGAATGATGCAAGCCCATGTTTGAGGACAAAGCTGATGCCGGACCCCGAAGCCGTGATATCCGAGGCCGAAACGTCCGCTTCCTCGTTCAGACCGTAAGTGACCACGGAGGGTCCCATGCCCTTTCCACGGACATTACCGACGTCGTTCCCCAGCCTTCTTCCCCATTCGTCATCGACATTAATTACCGCAACACCCTGCCGGGAGAGAAGTTCCGTAAACAGTCTCTCTTTGGAGACAAAATAGGCTTCCATAGTCCCGTGAAAATCCAGATGGTCTCTCGTGAGGTTGGTGAAAACTACTACGGCAAACCTGGTATGATCCACTCTCTTTTGGGCCAGTGAATGCGACGAGACCTCGGTCACAACATGGGAACACCCGGCCGACGCCATCTCGGCAAGGAGAGACTGGAACTCCGGCGACTCCGGCGTCGTGTGAGTCGCCGTATAGTGTCTGTCTCCTATAATGTAGGTTATGGTGCCGATAAGACCAGCTCCCTTTCCCCAGGCCTCCAGAACGGACTTGATGAGATAGGTTGTAGTCGTCTTCCCGTTCGTCCCTGTCACGCCGATGACAGAGAGTCCCTCCGAAGGCCGATGATAAAAATTATTTGAGACACATGCAAGCGTTTCCCTGCTGTCGTCAACAAGGATAGTGACCGGCGATGACACATTAACACCGGATGACCAGTCTCGCGAGTCCTGACTTGCCGAATTCTTGCTTGTCGCCCGCAGTCCGTTACCCGGCGCTTTCTTTTCGCACACCACGGCAGCAGCGCCTCTTTTTATCGCATCTCCTATGAAATCGTGCCCGTCAGAACTTCCGCCCCTGACCGCAACGAAGAGCCCATTATCCGTCACCTTCCTCGAATCGTAAGCGATTGCGGATATATCAATATCACCAATCGAGCCATGGGCATGTAACAAGTCCCGTGAATTCCTGTTTGCCGCCTGCGACTTTTTACTCGTCACTAGCTCGCAAGGGCAGTCTGCAAGGACCTCGGCCAGCTTCATCTCGCTACCACCAGCGTGTTCTTGTAGCCGTCGTCTCTCGGCACTTCCAAATACGAGAGCGCCTTCTCTGCGATTCTCTTGAAGACAGGCGCGGCAACAAGACCGCCATAGTGCTGTCCTTTCGGCTCATAGACCACTACGATCATGGCTATCTTGGGATTGTCCGCGGGCACGAAGCCGACAAAAGAGCTTACATACTTGTCCTTGGAATATCTTTTCGTAGCAGGGTCCACCATCTGGGCAGTCCCGGTTTTTCCCGCAACATTATTTCCGTCAACCGCAGCGTCTTTCGCCGTGCCGCCATCTTCCGTAACGGTCTTCAATATATCTCTAAACGTCTCCGCCGTCTTCCGGGACAAGACCCTTTCCGACCGGTAATTCGCCGTCCACAGGTCATGTCCGTCAGGACTCACTATCCTCGACACCACGTGAGGCGTCACAAGAAATCCTCCGTTTGCAACCGCGCAATATGCGCGCAGCACCTGAAGGGGCGTCACAGCGACCTCCTGCCCTATAGGCACGGAGCCTATGGACACCCCGGACCATCTCTCCGGAGCTCTTATCAGACCCGACACCTCGCCGGGCAGATCGATCCCTGTCTTCTCTCCGAAGCCAAGGGCCCTGGCGTACTTGTATATCCTGTCCTTGCCGAGCTTCATTCCGATCATGATGGACCCGACGTTGGAGGACTTCTGAATCACCTCTTCAAAGGTCAACACCCCGTGCCTATGGTCGTCGTGCACTATCCTTCTCCCGATTTCGATAAATCCCCTGCTGCAATCGAACTTTGAGCCCGGCGAGACAATACCTTCTTCAAGCGCCGCCGTTCCAATGACTATCTTGAAAGTGGAACCGGGCTCATAACAATCCGTGATCGCCCTGTTCCTTCTTTCGGAAGCCTTGCTCTCCGCCGGCGAATTGGGATTGAAGGACGGCCTGTTTGCCATGGCGAGTATCTCACCGGTCGAAGGGTCCATTACAATGACGGTTGCCGCCCTGGCGTGGGATTCGCTCATTACCCTGTCGAGTTCGTCTTCCACCGTGTATTGCATCCACTCATCGATTGTGAGAACGAGGTTGTTGCCCACCGATTCCATGCTCACGCCTTGGGACAATGTCCTTCCGCTGGCGTCTCTTGTGAGCACGACCTTGCCTCCGCCGGTGCTGAGATATTTATCGTATTTAAGCTCAACGCCGTCGATGCCCTTGTTGTCCACATTCACAAACCCCAGCACCTGAGAAGCCACCGAACCTTTGGGGTAGACCCTTTTGGCATCGGGAACAAAGCCGATTCCACTGATCTTCGCATCTTTTATTCTCCTGACAGTGTCAGGCTCCAGTTTTCTTTCGAGCCAAACGAAATGGCCCCCGGAAGACAGCTTGGCAAGCATAACACCCGAAGACCTGCCGGTGAAAGTTGACAGTTCCAATGCGCTTTTTTCGGGCGCATTCACTTCAGCCGGATCGCAATATAAAGACTCCAGATCGAGATTCACCGCCAATTCCCTTCCCTGCCTGTCGAATATTACTCCGCGTCTGACCCTGACGTCCTCCCCCTTCGACTGCTGCATCCTGGCCTTTGCATAAAGTCTGTCGTGGTTCAATATCATTATGTCCGCAAGACGCATCGCGACGACGAAGAAACCGAAACATATCACCGTATTCAGTACAACCGCCCGCTTCCTCATCGGTAGCCGCCGTAAATATCTTCTCCGGCCTTGGCTTCCCTCACGGTCTTGCCCGGAGATCCAGCGTCCCCCTGATATCCGTTCGATTCCGAGCGCAAAGACGCCCTCGACGGACCCGATTTTTCGGACCTGACATACACCAACCTTGTCCTGTCCGCAAGCACCAAGCCAAGGTCCCGCACGGCGGTTCTCTCAACCCTTTGCGCAGAGAGGAGAGAAGCCTCTTCGGCCATCAATTCTTTTGCCTGTCTCAACTTGTCCATTCTTTTGCTCTCGAGTTCGCTGATTGAGTATTCCATGGAGATGATGCTCGATCTTAGCCAAATGATTCCAAAGATGCCGAAGAGGACAACAAGAGCAAAAAAAGGTTTTATCAGATATAATAACACACTCTTCTGTCTGAGCCTGATCACAGTTTTTCCGCTCCGCGCAACTTGGCGCTTCTCGATGAGGGGTTAACTCTTCTCTCCTCATAAGAGGGGGTTAAGGGCTTCTTTGTAAGGGCGGCCAGCGTTCCCTCTTTCGCGGCATCCCTTATGAAATTTTTCACGATCCTGTCCTCAAGAGAATGATAAGAGATAGCGCAGAGACGCCCTCCCTTCCTCAGGAGAGTCTGAGCCGCATTGAGTCCTGCCTTGATCTCATTCAACTCATCGTTCACGGCTATCCTCAGGGCCTGGAAGGTCTTTGTGGCCGGGTGGTGCCTTCCCCTTCTCCTGCAGACAGAGCTGACGATTTCGGCGAGCTCACGGCAGGTGCGGATGCGTTTCCCCGCCCTGCAGGCGGCTATCGCCCTTGAGATCTTTCTCGCGAAAGGCTCTTCCCCGTACTCAAGCAGGATCTTTTCCAATTCCGCCTCGGGATAAGTATTTACAATGGCCTCCGCAGTCAGCGGCTGCGACTTGTCCATACGCATATCCAGGACTTCGTCGGAGCTGAAGCTGAACCCTCTTCTCATGTCCCTGAGCTGCATCATCGAGACCCCGAAATCAAACAAGATGCCGTCGGGTTCTCTCGCTCCAGCCGACAGGAGAGTATCTTCCAGCCCGGAGAAACTTCCCTTCCTTAGAACTACCCTTGCGTCGTCCAACTTCTCCTCCGCAATTCTCAACGCCTCCTCGTCCCTGTCGACACCGACCAGTCTTCCTTCCGGACCGAGAGTTTTAAGGATCTCACGGGCATGCCCGCCAAGGCCGACCGTTGCGTCCACATATGTTCCCCGTGGCTGTACGTCAAGCAATTCCACTACCTCCCTCGTCATGACCGGAAGATGTGCGATCATTTAGAGGCCGTAAGCTGCAAGGCGTTCTTCTGCGGCCTTTCTGTCTATCTTGGTCGGATCGATGACATTGTTCCATTCGACTCTGTCCCATACCTCGATCTTCTCGATCTGACCTACGATTACAACGTCCCCCTTAATGCCGGCATCCTCCCTTTGTGCGGCAGGAATCAGGAGTCTGCCCTGCTTGTCGAAAGAACATTCCTGCGCCGATGCAATCACGCGCCTCATAAAAAAGCGGACCTCTTCCAGCATCTTCGGAAGCGCCCTGACCTTTTCTTCGAGCTTTACCCATTCATCGTGAGGATAGATATGCAGACAGCGGTCGAACGCGGCGTTCGTAATGCACAACCTTGAACCATACTGGGCGGAAAGTATTTCTCTGAAGGGAGCTGGCATCATGAGTCTCCCCTTTTCGTCAACAGTATAATAATGTCTGCCTGAAAAAGCTGGCATCTATCCCCCACTTTTTACCACAATTTACCACCAATATATAGGAAAGAGATATTGTTGTCAAGAAAAAATTTGGTCATTAAATTTATTACTATATATTGTGTTATTCATATCCTTAGGACACAATATAACAGATAAAATATTGGATCTCGAAGCAGCGCAGAAAGCTCCGGGAAAAAGCTTCGCCGTGGGCCGGGAACCCGCCTATGAAGACATATTTTAAATTGCAGCCTTTCATGGACTTGCCGGTCGTGACGTGGACGCCACCGATTCCAAGGCTTGACAACTTTTTGCGAAAAGTTTAAAATGTGCATATGCACATAATAACCGTCTTAAAGGCTGATGTCCCCCAGATATAAGAAACCAAGGCTCTGCGGATGCAAGTTCCGCGGCAAGGCGTTCAAACCCACGGGAATACCGATTGCCGATATCGAGAAGATCCCTCTATACGTGGATGAACTGGAAGCCTTGAAGCTCTGCGACCTTGACGGTCTGACCCAGGAAGATGCGGGAAGGAGGATGGGCATCTCGAGAGGGACTGTACAAAGGATCCTTGCGGGGGCGCGTAGGAAGGTGGCAATGGCCCTTTCAGAGTGTAAGGCGCTTGTTTGCGAAAAAAACATATTGAAGTAGGAGGAAAGAAATGAAACTCTGTTTTCCGGTGCAAAAGACATTCGGTCTCGAGAGCGAGGTATACGGACATTTCGGTTCCGCGCCGGCTTTCATGCTTGTGGATTCAGATACGGAGACCATAGCGGTAATCGACAATTCAGACCTGCATCATGCGCACGGCGCGTGCAATCCTGTTGCAGCGCTTGAAGGTAGTAAAGTGGATGTCGTAGTGGTAGGCGGCATTGGAGGAGGTGCGCTAGTAAAATTGAACGGGGCCGGAATTCGTGTTTACCAGGCACTGGGGCGCACAGTGAGGGAAAACATTGAACTTTTCAATGAAAAGAGACTACCCCAGTTTCAACCGGGCCACGTCTGTTCAGGGCACGGCGGAGGCTGTTCTCATTAAAGAAAACAACGGAGACGAAAGAAGCAATTCCCTTTCGTGGAAAAGGACTCGGTTTATGACAAGAAAGCTTTGTTTCAATAAAGAACGTATACATGTGGGTTTGGTGATAAAGGGCATTTTGCTCTTGTCGCTGTTTCTATTTCCCATGAGAGTTTACGCCTTGGGAGTCGGCGAGAGGTCGCCGGATTTTCGGGCGGTTACCATCAAAGGAGAACAGATCTCCTATGACAGGGACCTTAAGGGCAAGAAGCCTGTTTATCTGGTCTTCTGGACAACCTGGTGCCCATATTGCAAGGTCGAACTTCCCCAGATTGAGGAACTTTATAAGAAGTATGGCGACCGCGTGGAGTTCATCGGGGTGAGCCTCGGCATCAAAAATAAAATAGGCAGGTTTGTCAGGGAAAAGAAACTGAGCTTTCCCATTGTCTATGACGAAGGGAATAAGATAGCCGGAGCCTTTGGCGCGCAGATCCAGACAAACTTGCTTATCGACAAACGGGGCGTCATCGTATATAAGGGAAAGGGCTTCGAAGAAGACATAGTCAAGCGCTTGAAAAAACTGGCGGAATAGTAAATCAATAAGAAATGAGGAACTATGACGGATTTTAGAGACTTGAACGAAGAATCCCTGAAGGGATACAAGGAGAAGATCAACCCTTCCGTAAAAGTGAGCCTCACATGGGACAAAGATTTGATTTTCACGGGCAGGACTCAGGAAGGATACGAAATGGAGTTCGACGCCCATGTCCAATGGGGCTGCAAGCCGACCGATTCCCTGTTGTTGAGTCTTGCCGGCTGCATGGGTATAGATATAGTCATGTTCCTGCAGAAGATGAGAATGGACCTTTCGAAATTCAGGATAGAGATGGTCGGCAAGAGGAATCCTTCTCCTCCCCAGTATTTCAAAAGCGTGGACATGGTCATTCACATGGCAGGCGATAATCTCAACTCCAGGAAGATCGAACATGCCGTCACCCTGTCGCGTGAAAAATATTGCTCGGTCTACAATTCGTTAAGAGGGGATATCGACCTTAACGTGAGGTACGTGATAGAAGGAGGAGGTCCGGACTGGGAAACTCAGGGACGATAATCATTAGAGTAGCTCTTCCCCGGATGACCGGGGGAGTGCGACGCGTATGATATAGGAATCCGGCTCAAGGAGGACTTCATGGGAACGAGAAAACATGCTATGGTCTTTATCGTCGTTTTGTCACTGCTTTTATCTGTCTCTTTTGCCTTCGCACAGCCGATGAGGGGGTGGAGGGGAAGCGGAGGCTGGGGTATGGGAAGCGGCTATCAGAGGATATACGATCCTGCTACTGTCGTGTCGCTCTCCGGAGAGGTATTGGCCGTCGAAAGGATTACACCCGTAAAGGGAATGTCTTACGGCATTCATCTCTTGATGAAGACCGACAAGGAGACCCTTTCGGTCCATCTCGGCCCTGCATGGTATGTTGAGAGACTTGATTCAAAGATTGAGAAGGGTGACAGAATCGAGGTCAAAGGCTCCAAAGTAACGATCATGGGCAAGCCGGCATTAATCGCCGCTCGGGTCAGGAAGGGCGACCAGGTTCTCGTTTTACGGGACGCCGCAGGAATTCCGGCCTGGGCAGGATGGAGAAAGTAGCACTTATAAAAGAGAGGCCCTGCTTCTGAGCCGGAGACAGGGCCGCACTTACCTGTCCGACTGAGCCTTTATAACCTGCCTGCCGCTTTTCGGCTGACATAATCTTCGCGCTCCTCCGATCTGCATTGGGGTATCAAATATATAAAATCTTGCCCGCGCCCACCCAATCTCTGGACGGGCTGGATATAACATCTCATATTTTTTGTCGGGAGCTTGACAACTTATTTAATATCTTCTAAAATAGGACTAATTAAATCCTATTTTTGCTTTTGGACCGGGGAGGTTTGTAAAGGGCTCCTTGACAGGTTCTTTAAATAACCTAAACTGGGGATAGGCAGAGCAGACGCAGAGGGCGCCGCTCTGCCTATCCCGCAGAAAGGAGGGATGCCTTATGGACGCCTTAGCGCTCAGCAGGCTGCAGTTTGCAGTAACCAGCATGTTTCACTTCATCTTCGTTCCCCTGACCCTCGGTCTTTCGATCCTCACAGCATATATGGAGACCCGATACGTACGAACAGGGGATGAAATATACCTGATGATGACGAAGTTCTGGGGCAAGCTGTTCCTCATAAACTTTGCACTCGGAGTGGTGACCGGGATTACAATGGAATTCCAGTTCGGCATGAACTGGTCGGAGTATTCGAAATATGTCGGAGACATCTTTGGCGCGCCGCTGGCAATAGAGGCAACGGTCGCATTCTTCCTCGAATCCACATTCATAGGCTTGTGGGTCTTCGGCTGGAAGAAGATATCAAAGGGCGCACACGCCCTTTCGATCTGGCTTGTGGCCATCGCCACAAACCTGTCCGCTTTATGGATACTACTTGCAAACGGATGGATGCAGCACCCGGTCGGATATGCTCTTAAGAACAACAGGGCCGAGATGGTGGACTTTGCGGCGGTTGTCGGCAATGCATATGGATGGCTGAAGTTCTTCCATACGCTTTTCTCCGGCTATGTAATTGCAGCATTCTTTATGATGGGCATAGCCGCCTATCATATTATGAAGAAAAGCAATCTCGACTTCTTCAAGAGATCTTTCAGAATCGCGGCGACCTTCGGGCTTGTCAGCTCTCTCCTTGTCGTAGTCGTGGGTGATTTTCACGCCAAAGGCGTCGCAAGCACACAGCCCACAAAATTTGCCGCGATGGAATCTTTGTGGGAGACAAAGACGGAGGCGCCCCTTAATCTCGTTGTCGTTCCGGACCCCGAAAATGAAAGAAACAGCGTCGAGGCGGTGAAGATACAGGGGATGCTCAGCTTTCTTGCCTTCGGAGACGGACAGGCCAAGATACGGGGCCTTAAAGAATTCCCGCGGGAAGACCGACCTCCCGTTCTCCCCACGTTCCTGAGCTTCAGACTTATGGCGGGCCTCGGCGTACTGTTTGTGCTCCTGTCATTGACGGCCTATATAACAGCAAAAAGGGACAAACTTGAGACGAGCCCGGCCTTACTCAGAATAATGCTGTATGCCCTGCCATTGCCGTACCTTGCCGGCCAGCTTGGCTGGATAGTGGCGGAGGTCGGTAGACAGCCGTGGATCGTATACGGTGTCCTAAAAACATCCGACGCCGTGTCCAAAGCCGTCAACGACACTCAGGTTTGGGCTTCGCTTATCGGCTTCACCTTGCTTTACGGTCTGCTTGCCGTGGTAGACGTCTACCTTCTCACAAGGTCCGCTAAGAAGGGCCCCGACGACCTCTCCGGGATCCCGAAAGCGGCAAGGACTAAGGGGGTGTGATATGGAATTCCAAATCATATGGTTCATTTTGTGGGGCGTTCTCTGGGCGGTCTATTTCATGCTCGACGGCTTCGATTTCGGCGCTGGCACGCTTTACAATTTCATAGCCAGGAACGAGACCGAGAAGAGAATGGTCATGAAGACGGTCGGTCCTGTCTGGAGCGGCAATGAGGTATGGCTGCTGACCGCGGGAGGCGCCACATTTGCCGCGTTCCCGACCACATATGCCCTGATGTTCAGCTACCTATATACAGCGCTCCTCCTTGTGCTTTTTTCACTGATCCTCCGCGGGGTCTCATTGGAGTTCAGAGGGAAGGTTGAAAGCAGCGCCTGGAGAAAGGGGTGGGACCTGGGAATATTTCTCGGCAGTTTCCTTCCCTCTCTGCTCTTCGGCGTCGCCTTCGGAAATATATTCCAGGGGCTTCCGATGGACGAAAACGGTTACCACGGAACTCTGTTCACGCTCCTCAACCCATACGGGCTGCTCACGGGGGTTCTGTTTGTCCTTTTGTTCCTGCAGCACGGATCGCTCTGGCTGGCCGTGAAGACCGGCGATTCCCTTGGCGAAAGGTCTGCGAGTCTGTCGAACAGGCTCTGGTATGCGCTTCTGATCGTGGCAGTGCTCTTCCTCGCAGCAACGGCCTTCGCCACGAAACTCTATGCAAACTATCTCCAGAATCTCATCCTCTGCATAGTGCCGGCCATTGCCGTCATATCCCTGCTGGCGATAAAATTCTTCGCGTTGAAAGCGGATTACCTGAAGGCTTTCTACTCGTCTTGTCTCACCATAGTTATGGTGACCTTTACCGGCGTCATCGGCCTTTACCCCAATCTTATCCCTTCGAGCATGTCGCCTGAGCACAGCCTGACGATATTCAATTCATCGTCCAGCATCTATACGCTGAAGATAATGACGGTCGTGGCGCTGATATTCGTACCCATAGTCATAGCCTATCAGATATGGACCTACCGGGTCTTCCGCCACAAGACGACTCCGGTCGACGCTGAAGAAGAAAGCGGCTTTTATTGATCGGTTTGCGAGGACCCTTCATCAATGGCATAAACCCGCCCCTCTTAGCCTGGGACGGGTTTATGCAGACTTCCTGATTTGATCGGACAAGACATTTTCAGCGGGAAAAAATGCGGTCAAACTGTTAAAATACTTTATGCAGATAACCCGCGAGACCGATTATGCTATACGCTGTGTTTATTATCTTTCCGGCAAGCGGGGAGAAGTGACCATGGTGGATGAGATATCAAGGGAGATGTGTATTCCCAAGAGCTTTCTGGCGAAGATTCTTCAGAAGCTGAGCAAGGCGTCCCTCGTTACATCTTACAGGGGCGTAAAGGGCGGTTTCGAGCTTTCTAGGCATCCCGGCAAAATAAACCTTCTCGATGTGATCGAAGCAGTGCAGGGGCCGATAGCCATGAACCTCTGCGCCCTCGACGAGGGTCTCTGCGATTTCAGCAGCACATGCTCCATTCATCCCGTCTGGGTAGAAGTGAGACGGGAAGTGGAGAAGATATTGAAAAAGAAGACTTTCGCCGGCTTGCGGCTCGGCCGGGACGCGGTCAAATAGCTCCATCCCATTATCGAGGATATGCCGGATTGAAAGGCGCATGTGTAAGAATAGGAAGAATCCACTATGCCAATCTCTTCCCGATCTTCCATTCGCTTGAAAAGATCGCCCGCAGCCGGCAGTACGAATTCGTCGAAGGCGTTCCCTCGGCGGTCAACAAGCTCCTGCGCGACGGAGAAGTCCATGTAAGTCCGTCCTCCTCCATAGAATATCTCAGGTATGAGAAGATTTACGGGCTCTTGGAGGGGCACTCGATAAGCTCCAGAGGGCCGATAGGCAGTATCCTCCTTTTCAGCAAAAGGCCGATCGAGACCCTTGACGGTCTGGTTATCCTGACATCCTCGCAATCGGAGACCTCTGTGGCACTCCTGAATGTTATCCTCACCAAGTTTTATGATTTTCAGTGTACGCTGAAGTCTACCTCGGCGCCCCTCTCAAAAGGCATGGAATCGCATTCAGCGTATATGCTCATCGGGGATGACGCCTTGAGAGAGGCCCTCAGGTGGCCCCGTCTCTATATCTATGACCTTGGAGATATCTGGTACAGGAACACGGGGCTCCCCTTTGTTTTTGCGCTCTGGATTGCAAGAAACGATTTTCGCTCGGGCGAGCCGGTGCTTTTTGAAGAATTCAGGAAAGACCTCGACGCCGCCAAGATCGAGGCCCTGAAAGATCTGAAAGGCATTGCGAGGGAGTCCTCTCTCATCACCGTCCTGTCCGAGAGCGAGATAGTATCCTACTGGCAGGGCATTTCATACGACCTTGACGACGGGCACAAGAAGGGACTTGAACTATTCAGGAAGTACGCCTCGGAACTGAAACTGCTCTGATTGCCGGGGCAGCTGCCTGAGCTGAAAGAAGCGTATCGCGACCAGACAGCGGGTTTAGTTTCCAGCTTCTTCGGATGTGCCTTCCTTCGGAGCAAAGGCTACCCTGTTTCTCCCCAGCCGTTTTGCTTCATAAAGAGCTGAATCCGCTGCTCCGATGAGGGTTTCGAGCGTCTCTCTTCCCGGCTCCGCACAAGCGATCCCGATACTCACAGTGATCTTCTCGGCGGGTATCAGATCGAAACTCTTGTCCGAAATCGCATGAAGCATCCTTGAGGCGGGCTCCATGGCGTGGTCCCGGTTCACGCGCGGCATCACAGCGATAAACTCTTCACCTCCCCATCTGGCGATCGTATCCACCTCCCTCATAGACTGCTTCAGCAATTGCGCCGTGTCCCTGAGGACCAAATCACCCGCCTCGTGTCCATACGAATCGTTGATGCGCTTGAAATGGTCAATATCGATCATAAGACAGGCGATGTCGTACTTATACCTTTTCCTTTCGGTCAATTCCTGTTTGAGTATAACCTCGAAGTGCCTCCTGTTGAAAAGACCGGTGAGCGGATCGGTGATGGCAAGGAGCTCGACCCTGGCAAGCAGCTCCTCCATTTGCTTGTTCCTCTGCCTCAACTCATCCTGGAGGGCCTTTGTTCGCAGTGCGGCGTATATTACGGCATTGAGTTCGACCTCGTTGTACGGCTTGGGAAGATACTCGTCAGCTCCGGCCTCGATAGACGCGACTTTGTCTTTTAAAGAGCTCTTGACGGTGAGCATGATTATGGGGATGCCTTTGGTCTCGTTGTTAAGCTTCAGCCACCGGCAGACCTCATTCCCGCTTATGTCCGGAAGGACGAGGTCCAGGAGTATGACGTCGAGGGACATTGTCTTGGCGGCCTTGATGGCGGCTGCTCCATCCCTGGCCCATATGACTTCGTAAGCATTCCTTTCCAGGAACTCCTTTGTGACATCAGCCTGGGGTTTGCTGTCCTCCACAACAAGTATTCGCGCCTTTGCCATAGTGTGATTACTTAACCATACTTAACCGGAAAAGTTCAATAGTTTTGCAACCGTTTCCTACTTCCCGACATCTTTATGGTAGTCGTTCAAGGATTTTATCTGGATTTTCCGTTTGAGCAGCTTCTCGATGGCGTTCACAACGGCATTGGCGCCCGACAGGGTCGTAGTGAACGCTACGCGATACTGCAGCGCACTGCGTCTGATGGAAAGGGAGTCCCTTTGCGCCTGGGCCCCGGTCACAGTGTTGATGACAAAGCTGATTTCCTTGTTCTTTATCAGATCGACTATATGAGGTCTCCCCTCCATTACCTTGTTGACCACGCCGACCTCTATCCCTTTGCTTCCCAGATGAGCCGCCGTCCCCCTCGTGGCGACGACATCGAACCCCATCTCCAGGAACTTCTGCACTATGCGGCAGGTGCCGGGCTTGTCCTTGTCTTTCACACTGATAAACACCTTCCCGGAAAGAGGCAGCTTGTTGTTACACGATTCCTGGGCCTTTGCATAAGCGAGGCCGAAGTCCTCGTCGATCCCCATCGCCTCTCCAGTAGATTTCATCTCCGGCCCCAGGATTGTATCTACGCCGTGGAACCTGTCGAAAGGGAAAACGGCCTCCTTGACAGCGATGTGCTTTATCTCCCTTTCAGACGTAAGGCCGAGTTCCTTCAGCGTGCATCCTCCCATGATCTTTGCTGCCACCTTCGCCAGAGGCACGCCTGTCGCCTTTGAGACAAAAGGCACCGTCCTCGACGCCCTCGGATTGACTTCGAGTATGTAAATGTCGCCCTCTTTCACCGCAAACTGGACGTTCATCAACCCGATAACGTGGAGGTCATTCGCAAGGGCAATGGTCTGTCTCTTTATCTCATCGACAACGAGACCGCTGAGGGAATAAGGGGGCAGAGAACATGCCGAGTCCCCGGAATGTATACCTGCTTCTTCTATGTGCTCCATCACGCCGCCGACCACTACATCGACCCCGTCGGAAACCGCATCTACATCTACCTCTATGGCGTCCTCAAGATACTTGTCCACGAGCACGGGGTGCTCAGGGGACGCCTTGACCGCGCGCACCATATAATCCGCAAGGGACTTTTCGTCGTATACTATCTCCATCGCCCTGCCGCCCAGAACATAGGAAGGCCTTACCATCACAGGATAGCCAATCCTGCCTGCGATATCCCTGGCCTCCTCAGGGGACATTGCGGTGTCGCTGTCGGGCTGTTTCAGGTCGAGTTTGTGCAAAAGCTCCTTGAACCTTTTCCTGTCCTCCGCCCGGTCGATGGAATCGGGCGATGTGCCGAGTATCTTCACACCCTCCCTTTCGAGCGGCACGGCAAGCTTCAAGGGGGTCTGACCGCCAAACTGAACGATCACTCCATCGGGCTTCTCGGTATCTATAATGTTGAGAACGTCCTCAATAGTAAGAGGCTCGAAATAAAGCCTGTCCGCAGTATCATAGTCCGTGCTTACGGTCTCGGGGTTACAATTCACCATGATGGTTTCGTATCCCAGCTCCTTCAGGGCAAAGACTGCATGGACGCAGCAATAGTCGAATTCGATGCCCTGCCCGATCCTGTTGGGACCCGAACCCAGAATAATGACCTTTCTCCTTGCAGTGGGGTCAGATTCGTTCTCGACTGATGCATGATTCACGATGCGCATTGCACCCTCACCCTTGAACTCCCCTCTTGGGGATGAGGGATCCAACGGGGTATCCTGCGTCCTGCGTCCTGCATCTTGTATTCTGTAAAACGGTCTTTCATACGTCGAGTAGAGATAAGGAGTATGGGCCTTGAACTCCGCAGCGCACGTATCGACCATCTTATATACGGCGCGTATGTTCCACAGGCTTCTCAGGTGTCTTATGTCCTCTTCCGTCACTTTAAGAAGCCCGGCGATGGCCCTGTCGGAGAAACCCTTCACCTTTGCCTCCGCAAGGAGGTCCTTCGGAAGGAGATAGGGGGCAAGGCTCTTCGTCTTTTCACTCTTTATCCCCTTCGCATAAACTTCGATCTCATCTTCTGTGGAAAGAATATCCCTTATTTTATTCAGAAACCACGGGTCTATCATCGTGAGGCTGTAGAGCTCGTCGACAGACATGCCGTTCCTGAGCGCCTGGGCAACGTACCATATCCTCTCCGCATTAGGCATCTTCAATCTCGCTTTCAGCTCACTGCTGCTCACGCGAATCCCCTCGAACCCGTAGCTGCCGATTTCGAGACTCCTTAAGGCCTTTTGCAGAGACTCATTGAACGTCCTCCCTATGGACATTACCTCTCCGACCGACTTCATCTGGGTGGTCAAAGTGACATCGGCCTCGGGGAATTTCTCGAAGGCGAAACGGGGGAACTTTGTCACCACGTAATCGATCGTCGGCTCAAAGGACGCCGGGGTCTCCTTTGTGATATCGTTAGGGATCTCCTCCAGCGCAAGCCCCACCGCGAGCTTTGCCGCGATCTTGGCGATCGGGAAACCGGTAGCCTTGCTAGCCAAGGCCGAACTCCGGGAGACCCTCGGGTTCATCTCTATGACGACCATCCTGCCGTTCTCCGGATTAAGGGCAAATTGTATATTTGATCCACCGGTGTCGACCCCTATCTCCCGGATAATGGCGATCGATGCGTCCCTCATCCGCTGATATTCCTTGTCGGTGAGCGTCTGGGCGGGCGCAACAGTGATCGAGTCGCCGGTATGAACGCCCATGGGATCGAAATTCTCTATGGAGCAGATGATCACGACGTTGTCCTTCATGTCGCGCATCACTTCGAGCTCGAATTCCTTCCAGCCTATCGCCGACTCTTCCACAAGGACCTGGTGGACGGGGCTCAGCTTGAGTCCCCTCTCGAGCATCTCCACATACTCCTCCATGTTATAGGCGATGCCCCCGCCCATGCCGCCGAGGGTGAAGGAAGGCCTCAGTATGACCGGAAACCCGATCTCCTCAACAGCCTCCAGCCCCTTGCGAAGGCTGCCAATATAAGCGCTTTTCGGCACTTCAAGTCCGATCTTCTCCATCGCCTCCTTGAAAAGCTCCCTGTCCTCGGCCTTCTTTATGGCGTGGAGTTTGGCGCCTATGAGCTCCACCCGGTGTTTTTCGAGGACCCCGGACTCGGCAAGCTCCACCGCAAGGTTCAGCGCTGTCTGCCCTCCCATTGTCGGAAGCAGAGCGTCGGGTTTTTCCTTCTCAATGATCAATTCGAGGACCTCTCTGGTAAGCGGCTCGATGTAGACAGCATCGGCCATCTCGGGGTCCGTCATGATAGTTGCGGGGTTTGAATTCACAAGCACTACCTTGTAGCCCTCCTCCCGCAGGGCCTTGCAGGCCTGTGTACCGGAATAATCAAACTCGCACGCCTGGCCGATAACGATAGGACCCGATCCTATCAGCATTATCTTCTCTATATCAGTTCTTTTCGGCACGCTCACCTCTCAACGCTAATTTTATATTCCGTCCGTCAAAAAAACTTGCAACAGAAATCAGGGGTGATGAGAAAACTTTACCCGCGATACATTGATTTATTAACAACATTCCGGACTTCGTGAAACAAGCTCTTTTGTAATTCCATGTTATGATATCTCAATATAATAAACACATCGCGTGTAAAGCTTTTGAAGTACACCTGATTTCTTACCTGTAGTGACTGTCCATATATTTCTTCAATCCGGACGAAACCGCCTCAGCCTCCTGCCTTTCCCTGGAGCTGAAGATGACGGCTTTGTCTCCTCCAAAATCAAGCGTCACAACAAAAAGATCTTCCCTTTTCCCAAAACCCGGGATAACGGTCCCGTGTTGAAGCGCGATCTTTTCCACAAATTCCACGCCGTCGATATTCTGAGGCTGAACCGTTACATGGCCCAACTTGATGCCGGAAAGCTCCCCCGTCGCATATGACCGCACCAAGCTCCGGACCGCCCTTCTCCTCGATACGGTGATAATTCCTTTTCCTTTGTCAAAAACCGCTTCGAGAGACGGTTCGCGAAAGACATATATTCTGAACATCACAAAGAGTGCGCCGAACAGGATGACGAATGCAACAAAGACAGGAGCTGTGATCTTAAGATGACCTGCCAGAAGAAGTCCGGACACCACGATTACCGCGCCCGCGGCAAGGCTCGCCGAAAGCTCACGGTTATAAATGCCGCCATGGAGCATGCTCCTGCCCTCTGCACTGAAAGATGCGGTCCGGAACACAAGCTCGTTTCCTTTCATCTCTATCTGATATGCTTTTGCTATTACTTTCAGCCCTTCTTTTCCAAGAGGTTTTCATTTGTCATGCCGAACTCAACCCGGCATGACGATTCCCCCGCGATCTATCTGAAATAAACTATCCTGCTCCCTCCTAGGTGCAGAGGAATCTCCGCATTTCCTTTCCACAGGCCCTTCTCAACATATATTTCGTCGGCATAGGCCGAGAGGACTTTGCCGAAGAAGACATGACATTCTCCGGCGTCAACGGTCTTCCACAGTTTGCATTCTATGTACCCGGCGCAGCCGGCGACTGCCGGAGGTCCGACCTTCTTCGCATCCATGATCTTGAGTCCTGCCTTCCTGAATTTGTCCGTATCTCTCCCGGATGTCTTCCCGCAGGTCCACAGCGCCTTCAGGAGTTTCTTTGTCGGAATATTGATTACAAACTCCTTTGTCTGTCTTATCAATTCGGCCGTATAGCTCTCTTTTGAAATACAGACGATCACAATAGGCGGCTCCTCGCTCACAGGCGTCGCCCAGGCGCATGTCATGACATTAGGCTTTCCGCTCTTGTCGATGCTCGTGACGAAGAAGACCATCTTCGGATGGAGGAGGTGATAAATGTCGGACGTAACATCTTGCAGCATTAATTTTGCTTTCTCATAAAATCCAAACGTCACTCATCTCTATTCTATTGGCCAAGAATTTCACAAAGTCATTTCTCAAATATTTAAATTCACGAGCATTCGATCTTTCTATTTCAGGCTAACCTGGGGAAGCTCCTCCTTAAACTCCCTATCAATTAAATGTATCTGCCTGCGAACAATCCCTCTCATGGTTAGAGCGGGGTTTAGACAGAATGTACTAAAATCGTCCCTATTCACATCTTGCCCGCTCTTAACTTGAGGAAATAGAAGCTTAAGGTACGCGCTTGACAATCTTTTTATCGCGGTGATATCACGTGTATCAGCGTTTCTAGGGATATCTAATAATTCATCTATGATACTCGGATAATCAGGTTTTTCCCGTAAGCAATGCAAAATTTCAGAGAAATATTCAACATTAAGAGTGTAGCCACGCACCTTAAGACTCTCATTCATCCGTGGAAGCCTCCATCCCTCGATAAAACCATGAAAGCGGTCCAACAATGCCGAATCTTGAAAGAACAAAGGTAATTCGTCAAGGTATTTTTGATTTAATGGGGTTTTCCCACTATCCAAGGGAATATTTCCCAAGAGCATCAAACCAGCAGAGGAAGTTTGTCTCACGTTGGCTACAGTAAAGACACCTGACTCAAGATAGTTCTTTAATGCACCTCTCAATTCACTCTCATCAGAAAACCTGATTGTTTGGATCTCATCCATTGCGACGAAGTCATATATAGTAATAATACCCATCGTACTCCTGGATACATCATAAAATAGCTTTGCTCTCGACACGGTTCCGCCACTAATTAGCCAGCCATATTTACTGATGTTGCCAAATACATAAGACTTGCCTGTGCCCTTAGGCGCAAGTTCGATTATATTTAGACGCGGTTCAACAAATATAAGCAGCCTCGAAATGAAAAGCAATTTCTGTGTCAGATTCTCAAATCCTTGGGGATTATATTCCATAGCTCTTATTAATAAATCTATCCATTCTTCGGTGGAGTATTCTTTTCTAATGGTTCGGTAATATTCCAAATCAACGGCATATGGTTTAAATGGCTTATATTCAACGAGGTCAACTACGCCTTTTTCCCGCCCATCAGGTGGGCGATAAGACAATTTGACAACTCCCCAAATTTCTCCCCCCTTTAGCTCAGCATGTTGTTTTGCCACATAAGACGGAATCACACCCTCATTAAATTTTATGCCGATGTCCGGGATAGAAAACTTTAAGACACCGGCTTTGATATCCGGTTCGATAAGAATTCTTGTGAGGACTACAACATCTTCATTATCATTTGTAAGTCTGCCCTTTATTCGGCTGTCTTTCAATGGAATATGGTCTTCTAAAAAGCTTTTGATACCATGAGTATCAAGATCTCCATCATTGTCAGTATACTTCTTTATAAGCCAATCCTTAATGAAGGAAGGCAAGTTCTTACCTGAAAAAACTCCATACCGTTCAGGCATTTTATATACCGATTCATCAGGAAACGTATCTTTTATTTTTTCATCGATTGGATTCATAGTAAGTCACTTTCCTGCATTCCACCCTTTATTTCGACTTTCATGTTGTAATGCCAATCACCAATCCTTATGCCCATGTTATAAGACCCGCTCTTCAGCTTATCCAATCTAATATACCACTTATCCTGAGCAGCATCGTATTTAAGTTTACCAATATTCTTATTATCGAGAATAAGTCTTGGATCTTCTTTAGGTACGGGTGATATCTGTAGCAAGAGTTCAGGATTCCTCTTAGAAAGGATGATTTCCTTTGGATCGATTATATACGATAAGGAGTCAGATATTTTTTTCCTTGACACGATTACGACTGGCACCAAAATCTCCTCCGGGGTGCCTCCACCATGTGTTTCACGTCTCGGCCTATGGTAAAGCGACGTATAGTTCAGAGTAATAAGACAATACCTCTTATGTGGCATCGCCGGGCCATTAGCTTCATGTAGGATAATATCCCGATCATTAACCTCCTCGGGCTTGTCTAACCACATGCAACGGCCTTCATGCGATGCTTCAGCAAAATCATAGCTTTTCAAGTGATTATCCAATCTTGCCAACGCCGTGGTTCCATGATCTGATAAAATGGCGATTTTTTCATTGCCGGAAATAAATATATATTTTCTGACGATATCTCGGAGAAATGACAGTTGATGTATAAAGGTATCCGGATACTTATAGTCAGAATGAATAATATCTTTGTCAAAACTTTGGATGTAGACCGAATCTGGAATCCGATTGCACTCGGTAATGGATGGCAAATTTGCCCGCGCAATATATTTCTTGTCGACGTTTAATCCACAGGTTGTTTCCATTAAATAGCATAAGTAAGACAGCCATTCCATTCCTACTGCGTCAATAAGAAATATTCTGGATACTTTTTCCGATAGCAAAATATCAGATATGCTTTGAATAGAATAGTACCACTTATAGAATTCTTCCTGGGTATTGTTCTTCTCGCGCAACAAAGATTGCAGCGGCGGCAGAATTTCATCCTTAAGCTTGGACATCTTATATTCCCTGAAATATTCAATAAGCCAGTGATCGCGTTGCAGGTTATCTGGGATCAAATTATCAAGATAGTAATAGAGATCTTGATAAGTGTCCCTTAATGCTTCTTCTGTCACTTCATTGCGAGAAAAGAGATTAAGTAATATGCCTCTCTCTAATCCAGTGATATCAGTCAATAGACTCAGTTTTTCATTAGTGTCGGGGATCCCTTCAAGTCTTGCCTTCAAATCGTCTTCAATAAATGTCGTTTGAAACTGAGGTTTAATTTCATAAAAGTCCTTTAGTAGCACGCGGCGTTCCTCAGAGGACTTCTTACGGAGAGTATTGTTCGATTCAAATATGGCCAACCACAATTTGCTGCATAATGCCAAATCATCTATCTCGTCTATATTAGCCAGGGTAAGACACAAGTAAGATTTGCTCCATTCGTTTCTACTAACGACAAAATTTCTCAATAGCCATTTATGGAAAGTATCCTGCCTCCCTAACCAAAGTCTGAGAATATCATTTGAAGCAATGTTGTCAACGCCGCAAATCTTCTTTACCAACTGAGAAAAGTCGTTCGAAGGCAAATTGAGAGCCTCTTTAAATAACCTTTCCCAAAAAGGATTGTCCGTCTCTACATATTCAAAGGGGACTTCAAATCGATATACTTTGGCCAACAATTCTTTGATGTTATGAATTTCATCGACATCAAAAACTTGATCCGGAAGTGTATTTTTACACAGAACGGACAAATTCTTTGATGAACACAGAAGGTTACTCAGATCGTCTTTTTTCCAAGCGCTAAGCCAATCTTTGGTGCTTTGTATAAAATCAACATGGGTTAAATTATCCACCTTGAAATCAACGATATATACTTTATTCTTCGCAAATGTCTCATCATAAATCTGCCATATTGGTGCCCATTCATCTTTCCGATGGAAAAAACTATAAAATTCCTGGTTAAACCTCTCAAATATACCAACCAGCGGAATATAAAGCCTTCTCTTTTTGTTTCTCACATTTTCTATCTCAGATAATCTATTAAATATTGAAAGGAAACTATCCTTATCAAAGAATCTTACTAATTCTGAGAGAGGCAAAATGACGGCATCTTTATTAACGTCCATTGAAGATAACGCTTTAATAATTTCATGAACTGTAAGCCACCCATCCCCATGAGGAAGAAATGTCGTAAGCTCAACTCTGCTTATCCTATGCTTATCGAATGCCTTAACTACTTCCTTGAGCGATTGGACTGACGACAAAAAAATAAAGCGAATTGGATATCGATCATTAATATTCGACAGTTTATCGCTATCAATTTCTTCGAATAATTCCTGAATTGAAGAGAAACTTTTCATGTCAAACATTATCCAAATATTTCTTCAAAATGGAGGCAAAAGAAGGATTGTCATCTATAATTCTAATAATTAATCCTTTAAGGTCGCCCGGATACGAAGCAATTCTATTCTTAACCCCGGCAATGAATTCTGCATCTGGCGACACTGAATTGCCTTCGGGAAAGCCCCCACCCTCTTCAGCAGGAGAGAAGCCATTTCCCGGCATAGGCGGGCGAACCTTGTTAAGCCTCCATTCAATGAGCTTGCTTCTTACCTTTTCCTCCTCCCATGATGAAACAGACTCCTGCATGTTTTGGTTCAAATAGCTTGTGACTTCATCAAATTCATTATCCTGAATGCACGCGGATTTAATATTCTTGACAAAAAGTTTGAACCCTTCACTGAAATTGTCGGGCTTAAGCAAAAGAGCCAAATCAAAAGAATTATTCTGTATTACGGCTAACATTTGTTTTACATCGTCCAGACTAATCTCGCTATCAAGCGACTTTGTTAATCGAAATATTTGATCAATGGAATTGTTAATACTCTCGCCTCTTGAGAGCAGTTTGAGAGACCAAATGGGGTAACCGTTTCTATTTATAAATTCCTTTATTTCCCACCGGATATTATTTAAGCCGTCTTTATTTTCAATGGTAAACAATTTCTTAAGGATATCGCATAATGCCTTTTCTTCGAGAGTTCCAAATCGGACACTTAATTTGCTTGAATAATTTCCCTCCCAGAACTTAAAGAGTTCCAATATTTTGTCTCTCATGATGTCGCTTCTTATCAGCCGACCAGTACCCTCATCATATAATTTATCTACAAATCTTCTCATTATGAAACCCACGAGAGCCATATTTACCATATTCTTGTATATTCCATAAGGCGGCTCTGTCAGGAACTTCAATTTCTCTCCCAGGTGGAAATTTAAATCGTTGATATCCTTAAAGTGAGTGTCGAGCTCTTGCATTATTTTGATCACAGGATGGTCAGAAGAACTCGTTCCCTTGATTCCCAGATTATCTTCCGTTATGTAGTAATTGCCCTGTTTGTTCATAAGCAACTTTCTCAGAAAACTATTTGGAGCCACCCGAGTCTTAGCCTTCATTTCATCAAGAGAATTGGCAAACAGAAATATTTCAACGGCTGCCTGTGCATTTCGATATGTCCAGAGGTTCTGATTTTTTGTTAGCTCTTTTAAGTTCTCCAGGCCGAATTTAAAAATTGTGGGTGACAACACATTATTTATTAAGCTGCCGAGACCTCCCAGGATCTGTCGCCAGGACTCTCTATTCAGATAGATAGAAAAGTAATTTATCTTAATAGCGCTGATCCAACCTTCTATCACCTTACTTGCGTCGCCCTGGCTTCTTACTGCCTCTTCTTGAGCATTATGGCTTTGAGCAACTCTTGCCTCCGCAATATAACTTACGTATCGTAAGAATCTTTCTTCTCCCAAGGGTTCGTCGGGTATAACAAATATTGTATTTTTAATATCATTCCCTGATAGATTCTTGACCAGAGAGTTTATTGATGCTAATTCCGCTTCAGTTTTTGAAACCATTACAGCAATATTCAATGAATAAGATTTCGCTGTATTATTATTCAATATTCTGTTCTTCAGGACGTTTTCTTTCTCACCCGCCCAATAAAGCGTGACGTCCGTCGCGCGAATGACACTGCCAGCAAACAGCTCTGTTATTTTCTTTGAATTCTGGGTATCCAGCACCTTGATAATATCCTCGTACTCATTTTTGACTTTCTCTTTTTCTTCCTCGACTTCGCGCAATGGCAATGTCGTTGATGAAATAAGGAATAAGTTGCTCGGATTCTTGCGGATAATTTCGTTCCTATCTATATATTCCAATATCGATTCGACGAGTGGTTCAATGCTGGTTCCCGCAAACATTAATTTCACATTTTCCATAGTAGGGGCAATTAGACTTTCTCTTGCTTCTTCTACTGCAATCATTGTATGGAGAGCATTAAGTAGGAGTACTCCTTTAAAGATTGCAGAATAATTATTACCTTGTTGCTCTAAGGTGTCATTATGAAGGATAAACTTGCTTATAATTGCGGAGAATTTGCCATATGTATCATTTCTCAGTTCATTGATGAAGAAAGTCCATAGATAATCTGAAGTTAGTACAGGGACATCGCCATCGACCTCCTTACTAAGAAAGTTAGCAAAACCATTCTCCTTGTCATTGAGAAAACTGAAAATGCTTCTTTGTGTGGAACCCAAATTTCTCGCTATGAAGGTAGCAACATACGCTGTGAAAGGATGAATGGGAAATAGATTTTTGATTTCTGCCGTTACCGTGGCATTCTCATTTCCGGATATGCTCCTGATAAGAGAATCGATATTTGGATTGTTCTTGAAAAAATCATTCTTTAACTCTGAATATTTTGAATCATCTTTTTTCATTATTGCAGTTGAAATAATGTGGTATGTCGTTATTGGCTCCATAGAATAATCTTTGATATGAAATCTATCAAATACCTTTTTTGCATCTTCGGCAAGGAGGCCAGCTTGTGAAGGCTTTCTATGGCTTACGATGAAAAGAGAGATTTTATTTGTCCTGCTCAGCTCGGCAATATTCTGCAACTGGCTTAATATTTCACTGTTCCGGCTCATTTCGAGTAAAGGGGTAAACTCATCCCAATAAATTGCCAAGACATCTGCCTCTTTTTTATCCGTGATCTCCTTTGTAAGTTCCGAGAGCCATTTAGATATGTCAGAATAGGAAAAGTGAACACCTTTCTTGCTGAGTACCGATTCCAACGATTTCAATATAGTTATATCTTGTTGTTCTAATCTCCTTATCAGTCCCGAGGTAGATTGCTCATACATGTTAATTTCCGGGTTTTCCCCTATTAATGAATCCCAGTTGATGAGATTATCCTGTAACTTGGCAATCATGATCTCAAAGTCGCTGGCAGTTGTAAGCTTAATTCCATTCTTTTTCAGTGAATCTTTAACAGCTCTTTCCAGAACCAGAGAAAAAGTTCTATTATCGGTAATATCGGATATGCCTTTTAATATGACGGGGAAAACTCGTTTCTTTTTTCTATAATTCTTAAGTCTTTGTTTTGTCTGTGGTCGAAGCAAATCTATGTAGGATTCAATGTCTGACAGATCGTCCCAAAGCAAGTGCTTAATCACTGCTGAGGAATGACTCTTGCCAGTTCCATATGTGCCCTGAACCCAAATATTCTTCGGTTCTGCTGCATCCAAATTTTCTATCGTTGCATTCAGAACATCGTAAAATTTGCTGGTAGGAATAAACTGCTTCCAATAATCCTTGGGCTCATCAGTTATGTCATAGACATCCCTGAAGTAATTTTGTACGCCTATAATATCTGCATATTTCATGACTCTATCCCCATGATGCCTTCTTTATACGAGACGTTGAAGAACATCGATATAATCCAATTCCTCTCGCAGATTAATATTGTCAAGCCCCTTGGTGAGATCCACCTTAAGAATGTCCGCTTTATCCTCCTGAAGATATCGCAATATATTTTCAAGACGCTCTCTTGAAATTTGAAAAATGCGATGCGGTCCCTCATCCTGGTCATTATTATAAAATTCATTGACGGTCAATGAATATCTTTTCTTGCTCTTCGCGTACCTGTAAAGCGAGTAAGCTATAGCGGGAGGGCTAATTTCATTATTTCCGAATCTTATGATATGTCTCTTGTTTCCTTTTTGCTCTACAATTCCAAAGCGTAGCTCTTTTCCGAAGGGGCTGTGCTCAAATAGCATAATTAATGACTTTAGTGAATTATATATTGTTCTTTCGGAAAGATTGGGGAAATTACTTTTTATCATTTCAAGCAAATCATTGTTTGAAAATCCCTTGTTGGATTCAACATATAGAATATACCAACGGATAATTGGTGAATTATAGAACAGATTGATCCACATAATAGTCCACACGAGGAGCTCATCCTTGGGATAAACATTCCTAAGAATATTGCAAATACGAGTTGGAGATTTTTCTTTTCTTTCAAGTAACTCTGAGTCTTTCAACCAATTGACCATACCAGCAACTTGTTTTGGCCCCAGATTGTTGTCCGCAAACCATTGCCCCGGATTTTTAAGGAAAAAATCGATCCATTCTTTTTTCATGCCAAAAGATGAATATCTATCAATGCTTGAACTTTTCAAATTCATGCCTTCTCCTCCTCCGGTTTCGGCCACTGATTTTGCCAACAGACAACCCTTGTCAGTAAAAGTAAGGCAGCTGCCACATGCTTTGCATGCTGTCGAATTAATTTTCACCTCAGGGATTACCTTTAAAGCAGCCTTCGGGCACTCAACCTCACAGGTCCCACAATGAACACAATAGGTTGCCTTATAAATAGCGTTTTTTAGTCTACTAATAAGCACATAATTGTTGTGGTCTGGAATTTTTATGCGGATAATCGATTTCTTATTCGCAGCTTTGTTTTCAAATTCAAAATTACAAACGCCTTCCTTTATCTTGATCCCACCCACTATTTTGTTATTTTTTTCTCTATAAAGTAGATCTCCCAACGTTTTTAGCCATTCAAGAACATTTTCTTTTGGATTGGAAAGAAAAGCTTCTATGGTTGATTTGTTTTGTGTAAAATCTACGCGCGTGTTGTCAAGACTCATCCCTTTGCCGCCTGCTCTTTTCTTCCATTGCCTTTCGATCAAATATTGCGATATCTCCTTTTTGTCTCGTATCCCTGTTTGATTTACATATTTCTTAATGATCTCAAGAAACTTTGCTGAAATTTCTGGATGTAACTTATTAACCAGGTAATCAGACCATTCAGAGGCAAAAGGACAAATACTACATCCCACTCTGTTCAATCCAAATTTATATGCCTTATTAATAGGAATATTTCTGTAAAAAAGATATAAGAACACCTCAGTTTCATTCCATTTTATGATCGGTCTGCTATTTATCATATTCAGGTGCTTTACTCCACTGGCAATCCTTCCATAAGAATCCCTTCTTGCACTTTCATCACTACGGACGCCATCAAAAACTACTATCTTAGGTTGTTTTGCTCCATTTAAAGATAGTTTCATGAGTCTGACAAAAGGCGTTGTTTTACAAACGGAACAGCACCATCGTTGAAGTCTACTCGGGGGGCCGAACTTTTCCCATAATTCTACCGAGGCATAAGGACTCTTCGCTATCTCAAATTTTAGAGTTGGGTAGATATCGGCATAGTATTCTTTTGTTTTCTTAACAGTTTCATACGTAGATGGTAGTTCCATATCTGTATCAGTAAAAACCGTATGATATTCATCTGGCGGAATAACTCTACTCACGATGTCGAGTACGACCTGGGAATCTTTACCACCACTAAAAGAAACAGCAAAATAGTCAGTTTTCTTCTTATAAATTTTGTAGACATGCTCCACAAAGTCCATCGCTTCATTTTCTAAAATAAATATTGCCTCTTTGTTCTTCTGAAGCATGAGTTTTACATTCACAGGTTTAAGGGAAAGTTTCGCTTTCCCTTCATGGAAAATCAATTGCGGGGCAGTAAAAATATCACCACCTTTGGCTTCTGCCACGAACTCACCCCGGTAGTAATATCTCCGCCCATTAGCCCAAAGCAAAGGTTTATCAACTTTAGGGTAGTCCCAATATTGATCAAATCCTAATATATCCAGCTCTTCGAAGAAAACGGGGCGGGGTAATAGTATAACGTCGGCACCGTCGTCATTTGACGAAAGAAGCACCCCTCTTGATTCATAATCCCAAATTATCTTGAACATATTAAAGGAACTGAAACTATCGTAAAACTACAAATTATCCTATCTTAAGAAAGAGCACATCAAAGCACCCTCAATTCTTCCTTCTTTTCACATCATTCAACAGCTTCTTTTCATCACCCTCCAACTTGCGCTGAGTCTTCTTTACATCATCGGCAGGGGGCAAGGCTTCAGGTTTTACGCCTCGCTCAATTAACATTTTGCACACGGCTCTATTCTTCACCTTTTGAGTCTCGCAATTTGCCGGCTGGAAATAAGCGATTTCATCTGTGTGATTGCGATTCTATTGAGTTGCACCAACCGCTCATTTTGCGGCAGGCCCTGATGAATTAACACGGCATTGATGCTTTCCATGTTGCTCAACACTACTAACTGTTCAATGCTTGCAGCATCGCGTATGTTTCCCTGAGCTCTCGGATTAGCATCCCGCCATTGTTTGGCGGTCATTCCAAATAAGGCCACATTCAGCATGTCAGCTTCATTGGCATAAACGAAATTGATTTGCTGTTTAGTAAGTTCTGACGGAATAAGATTTTCTTTGATGGCATCTGTATGGATATGGTAATTGACCTTTGCTAAAGTGCGCTGCAGATTCCATTCAAGTTTTAATCTGTCGTTCTCATCTGTTTTGAGGCGTTGGAATTCTTTGATGAGAAAAAGTTTAAATTCAATAGAGATCCATGATGCAAATTCAAGTGCAATATCCCGATGGGCAAAGGTTCCTCCATATCTTCCCGACCTTGAAATGATCCCGATCGCCTTCGTCTTTTCAATCCATTGCTTCGCGGTAAGAGTAAAGCTATTTAACCCAGCCCGCATTTTAAACCCATCGAATTCGATGGGTTTAAAATCGGGATTGTAAAGCATCTCCCAGAATCCAAGCAGTTCAATGGTATTACGGTTTCGCAGCCAGTTTTGGATGATGTAATCGGTTCTTTCCGGATCCTTATAACGGGCAATATCCGTTAGAGAAATGTAATCATTGTCATGCGAACTAATAACAACGATTTCAGTCCCCTTAACATTGATGGTCTTATTTTTTGCCATAGATAATTTCTTTCTATCTTTCTCCTACGCCCTATTATTAGAACCGACAAAATGGCTTTCGATCATTTTGTTGACATCAACAAACTGATCAGTGACAGAAATGCCCGTATTTTCACAGGCTATTCTTGCTTTGTCTACCACCTTGAGGAAATTTCGCCATTCGGTATAGCCCAATATCTCCTGTAATTCACGCGCGCTCCAGCATTCAAGATCATTGAATAGATAGCAGGCTTCTTCAAATTTTCTGAACAATTCGACAATGAGTTCCTTCTTCATTTGCCGCCCTCGATCATCTCCCTGAACCTCTTAAACAGATGCACGGAGTCATTCGGGCCGGGACCTGCCTCGGGATGATGCTGAACGGAGAATACCGGCAGTTCCACATGCTGCATCCCTTCCTCGGTCCCGTCGTAAAGGTTCTTATGAGTGAGTTTCGCCTTTCCCCTGACGCTCTCAATGTCCACGCAGTAGTTGTGGTTCTGGGACGTTATCTCGACTCTCCCCGTAGACAAATCCTTAACAGGATGATTGCCGCCGTGATGGCCGAATTTCAGTTTATACGTTCTGCCGCCCAGCGCCAGTCCCAGTATCTGATGACCGAGACAGATCCCGAAGATCGGTTTTCTGCCCAGGAGCTTTCTTGTGTTCTCAATAGCATAAGTCACCATCTCAGGGTCCCCCGGACCGTTACTCAGCACGATTCCATCAGGGTCCGTTTCGAGCACCTTTTCAGCGGGCGTTTGCGCAGGCACGACAGTCACCTCAAATCCGGCCTCCACAAAGTTTCTCAGTATATTGAACTTGACGCCGAAATCATAGACAGCCACCCTCAGGACCGCCTTGCTTCTTTCAACGACGCACCACTTCCAGCAGCCTTCTGTCCAGGGATAGATTCTCGGCGTGGTGACATCCTTCACCAGATCGAATGCCGAAATCCCGGGATGTGCCCTTACTTTTTCAAGAAGACTGCCGGGGTTCAAATCCGTTGTGGAGATTATCCCCATCTGCGCTCCGTGGTCCCTCAGATACTTTGTCAGCGCCCTTGTGTCGACACCCTGTATGCCTACGACATTTTGCTTTACGAAATATTCCGTGAGGCTCGAGGACGAGCGCCAGTTGGATGGAAGATCGCACGCCTCCTTCACGACAAACCCCTCGGCCTTTATGCCGCCCTGGGACTCGATGTCCTCTTCGTTGATGCCGTAATTGCCGATCTGCGTATATGTCATGGTGACTATCTGCCCCTTGTAAGAGGAATCCGTAAGGATCTCCTGGTAACCCGTCATCGAAGTGTTGAAAACGACTTCGCCGATCGTCTCGCCCTCGGCGCCGAAGGACGTCCCCTCAAAAACCGCTCCGTCGGCCAAAACGAGCAACGCCTTATTCATAGATCTTCCCCTTGCACATAGTCAGCACCGGCGTTCCTTTCAATATCCATCCATCAAATGGAGTATTCTTTCCTTTTGATGCAAACTCTTCCGCTTTGACACTGAATTCCTTCTTCAGATCCACTATTGTTATATCAGCATCAGATCCGCTCCTTAGCGTCCCTTTATTCAATCCTAAAATCCTCGCCGGGTTCAGCGCCATCTTCTTCACAAGCTGACCGACTGTCAGGACACCTTCTTCAACAAGCCTCAGACTCAAACCCAGTGCAGTTTCGAGCCCTGATATGCCGAAGGGCGCATGATCGAATTCCATCAGTTTCTCATCCCTGTGGTGAGGCGCGTGGTCGGTTGCGATAACGTCGATTGTGCCGTCCTTTAACCCCAGTTTTATCGCTTCCATATCCTCCTCGGTTCTCAAGGGAGGATTAACTTTTGCGTTCGTGTTGTATCCCAGGACCGCCTTTTCACCGGCACTGAAATAATGAGGACATGTCTCCGCCGTGATATCCATGCCGCGTTCCTTGGCCTCTCTGACCAGCCGCACCGACCCCCTTGTCGAGACGTGGGCGATATGAAGTCTTCCCCTTGCGAGACCCGCAAGGGCTATGTCCCTTGCGATCATCGTCTCTTCGGCCTCGGCCGGGATCCCCCTCAGGCCGAGAGTAACAGATAAGAGACCCTCATTCATAACGCCTCCCTCGGAGAGGTTGAGGTCTTCGCAATGAGAAATGATCGGCACATTAAAGGATCTCGAGTATTCCAGGGCCCTTCTCATAATCTGGCTGTTCATGACAGGTCTTCCGTCATCGGAAAAGGCCACGCAGCCTTCGCCGAACATTATCCCCATCTCGGCAAGCTCTTCTCCCTTCTGCCCCCTCGTTATTGCTCCTATGGGATACACCGTGCAGGCGCCTTCCTGGATCGCCTTTCTGATTATGAAATCCGTAACACTCGAGTTGTCGTTCACCGGGTTCGTGTTCGGCATGGCGCAGACCGCGGTAAACCCGCCCTTCACAGCGGCCGCGGTCCCTGTCTTAATGGTCTCCTTATATTCAAACCCCGGCTCCCTCAGATGGGTATGCATATCGATAAGGCCGGGCATAACGAACAGCCCTGCCGCATCAATTTCTCTTTGACGCGGAGACTCGGCGACAGAGTGGCCTTCTGCATTCCCTTCAACGCTCTTCCCGTTTGGTCCTTCTGTCTTTCCGGCTCTCCGTTTCTCCGTTTCTCCGTTTCTCCGCACCACTATCTTCGTTATCTTCCCATTCTCAATATGGATGTCGCCGATACCATCCATATCCTGCGATGGATCGATGATGCGCCCGTTCTTGATGATTATCTTCATTCCCGGACCCCGCCGAGGAGGTACATGACCGCCATGCGCACCGCCAGACCATTCGTGACCTGGTCGAGGATGACCGACCTTTCGCTGTCGGCGATCTCCGACGCTATCTCGACTCCCCTGTTCATCGGGCCGGGATGCATTACGATCGCCTCCTTCTTGGCCTTCAAAAGGCGTTCCGCAGTCAGCCCCCAATATCTTGAATATTCAAGTGTCGAAGGGAAGAAACCCTTGTCCTGCCTCTCCATCTGGATCCTGAGCATCATGACCACATCGACATCCCGCAGCCCTCCCTCCATATCGTGAAAGACCTTCACCCCGAGCGACTCCAGATCCCTCGGCACAAGAGTGGGAGGCCCGATGAGCCTCACTTCGGCCCCGAACTTAGTCAGGAGATAGCTGTTCGACTTGGCAACCCTGCTATGGAGGATATCGCCGACGATAGCGATAGAGAGCCCTTCAATACCGCCCATCTTTTCCTTTATGGTGAATGCATCAAGGAGCGCCTGTGTGGGATGCTCGTTTATTCCGTCTCCCGCGTTTATCACCGAAGCGCGGACGTGTCTCGAAAGCAGATGGGGCGAGCCGGAAGACGGATGTCTTATGATAATGAAGTCCGCGCCGAGCGCCTGCACATTGAGGGCGGTATCGATCAGACTCTCTCCCTTCACAAGACTGCTGGTCGTGGCAGCTATGTTGACGACATCCAGGCTGAGCCTCTTTTCAGCCAATTCAAAGGAGGTCCTTGTCCTCGTCGAGGGCTCAAAAAAAAGGTTCACCGCGGTCTTTCCTCTCAGCGCAGGGACTTTCTTTATATCCCTTTTAAGGACGTCCTTGAAGGAGGAAGCGGTATCAAGGACTGACTCTATATCTCCCTTCGAAATGTCTTTTATGCCGACAAGGTCCTTAAGCATCTTTCTCCGGCGATACAATAAGGACCGCGTCCTCCAGGCCGTCCTCCTCAAGCTGGACCTCCACGCTTTCAGCTCTCGACGTGGGTATGTTCTTTCCCACGTAATCGGCCCTGATGGGGAGCTCCCTGTGCCCCCTGTCAAGAAGCACCGCGAGCTGTATCTGAGCCGGCCTCCCGAAATCCATCAGGGCGTCCATAGCGGCCCTTATAGAGCGGCCGGTGAAGAGGACGTCGTCCACAAGGACGACCTTCTTGTCAGTGATCTCGAACGGCACGCTTGTCTGCCTGACCGTAGGCTGTTCCTTCCTGATGCTCAGATCGTCTCTGTAAAAGGCAATATCTAGAGACCCGACCTGAATGTCTCTGTCTTCTATCTCCTTGATCTTTTTTGAAAGTCTTTCCGCCAGATGCACTCCGCCGCGCTGAATCCCGACTATGCAAAGGTTGCTCGTTCCCTTGTTCTTTTCTACGATCTCGTGGGCCATACGCGAGAGGATTCTTTCGATATCTTTCTTATTGAGAAGTTCCTTGGTCATCTCAGGGCACAAAAAAACCTTCCCTCTGAACCGCAAGGAAGGTCGAAATCGTTGTAGTTTCTCAGGTCAGACTCCTTCGCCTTCACAGCCTCGCAGGGCTGTTCTTAAAGGCAAGATTATTTAACCATAAATTCCTTCTTGTGTCAATATTGGCCTGAATAAATACCTCATAATATCTTATCAAAAAGCCGGCGGACAGGATAATCCTGCCGGAAGATCCGACAGCGCTATTTAAAAAAACTCCTGGAAAGTGATATTATGAATACCCTTATGATTCGGAAGGTCCGGAGATATGGTCTGTCAGTCGTCCTGTTGATCTGCTTCTTGCTTTTATGCCTCCATACGGAGGGCGCGTCAGGTAACAAAGGTAAGTATCCTGAATTACACGTCCCGATCTTACTCTATCACCGCTTTGGCCCGACAGTGGCAGACAGCATGACGGTCACGACCAGGGTATTCGAGTCGCAGCTGAAATTTCTCAGGGACAACCGGTACACAGTCATACCACTGAAACAGCTCGTCGATTATTACCTCAGGAAAGGGCCTCCCCCTCCCGCTAGGTCGGTCGTCATAGTCTCGGACGACGGCCACAAGTCGGTCTATACGGACATGTTTCCCCTCGTAAAGAAATACCGTATCCCCGTTACTCTTTTCATTTATCCCTCCGCGATATCCCACGCCTCATATGCGATGAGATGGGAGCAGCTCCGGGAATTGAAAGACTCGGGTTTTTTTGACTTCCAGTCGCACACCTACTGGCACCCCAACTTCAAGAAGGACAAAAGGAGGCTGCCTCCTGCCGAATATAAAAAATTTGTCGATATGCAGATGAGAAAGTCAAAGGAAAAGATAGAAAAGGAACTCGGCTCGAAAGTTACGATGCTGGCGTGGCCCTTCGGCATTTACGACGACCAGCTTATCCGGAGAGCTGCCTCTGCAGGCTATGTCGCCGCGTTCTCCATTGAGAGGAGACATACGACTAATTCCGATAATATTATGGCCCTTCCCCGCTATATAATGGTTGACGCAGACAGGGGGAAGGCGTTCGAGAGATTGCTTGACAGGAGTCGTGAAGAGAAGATCCGGCGTTAAGGCATTCGGATTTCTTGCGGCAGTTATGATAAAATATACGGCCATTATGAGAAAGATACACTCTGTTACCGGAATATTTTTGATCTTGCTCCTTCTGCTGATCGTCCCTTCCTATTCCGGGGCATACACTGTCGGATATACAACCGGCAAGGTAATCGACTTCTTCACGAAAAAACCGATCCAGGGCGCGATAGTCACAGCTGGCAATGAGGTCGTTCTGACCGACGAAAAAGGAATGTTCAAGGTGAAGGGGACACCTGACAGGATCGGGGTGAGGGCCACAGGATATATGAGGACCGAGCGCGCAATCTCGGTGCCTTTTGTCACCCTCCCTTTTCTTACGACGCCTGAGCAGATAGAGCTCGTGCCCTTTACTCCGAAAGCCCTGTATCTCACGGTCTACGGGATAGGTTCGAGGGTGCTTCGGGACGCTGCCGTCAAGCTTATCGGCGAGACCGAGCTCAACGCGCTCGTGATCGATGTGAAGGGAGACCGTGGCATTATTCCCTATAAGAGCTCCATCCCGCTTGCTTCGGAAATAGGCGCGCAGAAGATAATAATGGTCAAGGACATGAAGGAACTCATAAGTCAGTTCAGACAGAAGGGGATATACACTATCGCCAGGATTGTCGTCTTCAAGGACAACCTGCTTGCCGCAGCGAAACCTGACCTCGCTGTGAAGACATCCGCCGGCGGCGCCTGGCATGACAAGGAGCATATGCTATGGGTCGACCCGTTCAAGAAGGCCGTATGGGATTATAATATCGATATCGCCATAGAGGCTGCAAGGCTGGGGTTCGACGAAATACAGTTCGACTATGTCCGCTTCCCCGATTCCGCAGGGGTCTCTTTTTCGATGCCCAACACCGAGGAGAACAGGGTCAAGGCTATCTCAGGATTTCTGTCCGAGGCCAGGAAAAGGTTAAGTCCATACAACGTGTTCCTCTCGGCCGACATTTTCGGATACGTCTGCTGGAACCTCAACGACACGCAGATCGGCCAGAAGCTGGAAGAAATCGCACCCATCCTTGATTATATGTCGCCCATGCTTTATCCTTCGGGTTTCCGGTTCGGGATACCTGGCTATAAGATACCGGTGGCCCATCCTCAGGAGATAGTCTACCTTTCGCTGAAGAGGGCGCAGGAACGGACCCATCTTCCCTCAACGCGCTTCAGGCCGTGGCTGCAGGCCTTCAGGGATTACGCCTTTGACAAAAGGGAATTCAAGGGTCAGGGGGTAATGGAACAGATAAAGGCCGCAGAAAAATTCGGCTCTCATGGCTGGATGCTCTGGAACCCCCGCAACATGTATTCTTCCGAAGGTTTGAGGAAGAAAGGACAGTTCCTGGCCAAATTCAATAAAGCAGGTATTTCTCCCTCAACTGCCGGAACCGGGCAAGCTGCCTCTGCCATCGCCCCTCAATAGATGACGGACTTCTTCCTTCTTTGATCAACTGGAGGACCTTGCGCGACCCTATGAGAGACAAGGTCTCGCTCAGATGAAACTTCTTCTTAAATAATCTATGAAGCGCAGAGATGATCTCGACCCCAAGGGCAGAGGGATCAAGCCTCTTGCGGTCCAGCAGAATCAAGCGGACCCCATGGCATTCCCTGTTCTTATAACGATCGGCCTTCGGGACAAAATTCGCAGGCTTGAAGCCGACCCCCCGGATCCTCCGTTTATTCAGGTATGAGGCCAGCCTCGCGGCCTTGATCCAGGGAGCTCCCAGGAGCTCAAAGGGGGTTCGGGTCCCCCTCCCGACACTTACGTTGGCTCCTTCCACAAGGGCCACCCCCGGGTAGAGGACCATCTCCTTCAGGCTCCTGAGGTTTGGAGACGGGTTCACCCAGGGCAATCCGGTCTGGTCATACCAGTCATCGCGGTCATATCCTCTCATCCTGATAACATGGAGTTTCGCTCCTATCCCGGACTCTTTGTTAAACATCTTTGCAAGCTCTCCTACAGTCATGCCATAGCGGACAGGCAGGGGAAAATAGCCGGTAAAGGACCTCATGTTCTCATCCATCACAGGTCCCTGCACGGTCGACGCCGTAATCGGATCGGGCCGGTCAAGGACATAAAAATCCAGGCCCTTCTTCGCGGCCTCTTCCATCGCATATCCCATCGTGGAAATGTAAGTATAAAAACGCACACCGGCATCCTGTACGTCAAAGACGAGGGCATCCAGCCCCTTGAGCATCTTCCTTGTCGGCCTGTACGAATCGCCGTACAGACTATAAATGGGAAGCCCCGTCTTAACGTCCACAGCCGAAGATATCTTCCTGTCGACCCTTCCTGACAGTCCATGCTCAGGGCAGAATATGGCCCTCAGCTTTACCCCGGGGGCCCTGTACAGAAGATCGAGCGTGCTCCGGCCATTTGAGTCGAGACCTGAATGGTTGGTGATAAGACCGACGCGCAACCCCTTAAGAGGGGCAAACTTTTCAGCCTCGAGAACGTCGATGCCGGTCCGGAACCTCTCTTCCTTGGCGTCTATGCGGCTGCCGTCACTGACCGCATTCACATTTCTCATCGCATGCTCAGTCTCGGGCGCCCGGTCATTCGCCCTCGCCACGACCTTTCCCATCAGCATCGAGATCCCGGTACGCAAAGGACGAGCGTCTCCTTTTCCATCGGGGTGGACCCGGTTAGTGAGAATAATTCCGTAAGTGCCCGATGCGGGGTCTATCCACATGGAGGTGCCTGTGTATCCTGTGTGCCCGTAAGTCCCGGGGGGTAAAAGCATGCTCCGGTGTCCGGACGAGGGTGAATTGATAAACCATCCGAGACCGCGCACCGGCCCGCCGTTCCTTGGAGAATTCGGCGAGGTCATCTTTTCGACAGTCCGCTTATTCAGGATGTGCACGCCGTCAAGGCTGCCCCCTTCCAGAAGCATCCGCGCAAAAATAGAAAGATCATCGGCAGTGGAAAAGAGTCCTGCATGCCCCGCGACGCCGCCCATTCTGTATGCTGCCGGGTCATGGACCTCTCCGCAGAGCATCTTGCCGGAGCCGTTAAGAAATTGCGTGGGGGCGACCCTGTCCAGACGAGCGCCGTCGGGGTTGAAACCGGTGTCCTTCATCCCGAGGGGCCTGAAGATATTCTCTTCGCAGTAGACATCGAGCGGCAGGCCGGATATCCTGCGCACGAGTTCTCCGAGGATCTCGAAATTTATGTCGCTGTAAATATACCGCGTGTCGCGGGGACAAACAGGCCTCTCCTCTATGATTCTCTTAAGCGCCCCCTTGTAACCGGTCCAGTCGGACCTCAGGCTCAGGTCGGGCCTCAGGCCGGAATAGTGGGTCAGCAGATCCTTTATGGTTATGTATCTCTTGCCGTGGGCCTTGAATTCGGGCCAGTACTTGGCCACAGGGTCACCAATACGCAGAAGGCCCCTTTCCTCGAGCTGCATGATAGCTGTCGTAGTCGCCACCACCTTGGTGAGAGAGGCGAGATCGAAGATTGTGTCTGTCGTCATCTCCACACGCTCAGGAAATATCGAACGGTAACCGAAGGCCTTTCGATAGATTATCCTGTCGCGGTCCCCTATGAGGATGACCGCTCCTGGTATCTTGCCGGAGTTTATGGAATCCTCGACGATACCGGCTATGGAATCAAGCTGCTTTTCGTTGAGATTGATTAACGAGGAGGAATCTCGGGCAGACGCCCCGGCCAAGAAAACGGGTCCGATCAATAAGCAGATCAGTACAAACAGAACCCTGCAAGACAGCCTCAATACCCTTCTCCTTCGGCGAAAACCGATTGATACTAATTCTACACCAAGAGGAGAATAATTGTTAAGAAAAATTAATCGGGGGCGATACAGTGCGGCAAAAAGGGGCGGGGACAGGTCCCGTCCCTTTTTGCCGTAGAGCGCGCTACCGGGAAGATAGAGTTGTGTATATAGTCGACCCGTTCCTGTGGATCAGGAGCAGGATGCTCTGGCCGGATTTGATCTTCGAAACTACAGAGTTGTAGTCCTTCATGGAGCGAATCTTCTTTCTGTTGATCTCCAGTATGATGTCATTCTTTGCGAGAATGCCAGAGGCGGGACTGCCGTTCCGGATCTCCGTTATTATGACCCCGTTGAGGTTCTTCGAGATCCCGAGTCCCCTCTTCATCTCTGGGGAGATGTTTTGGACGTATACGCCGCTGAGAAGGTTGTTGAACTTGCCAGCGCTCTGCGCTTCCAGGGGAAGCTCCGCGATGGAGGCGCTGAGGGTCTTGGGCTTCCCGTCCCGCACTATCTTGAGGGTCACCTCTCTGCCGGGGGGCGTATCCGCGACCATGTTCCTCAGCGTTGTCGGCTCGTTCACCTCTTTCCCATCGTATTCGACTATCACGTCGCCTCTCTTGAGACCGGCTTTCTCGGCCGGACTGTTTTCAGTGATATCGGCCACAAGGACGCCCTTCTCTCCTGAGATGTGGAACTGCTTCGCGAGATCGTGCGTAACTTCCTGCACGGTCACGCCAAGCCAGCCCCTGACAACCTTTCCCTGTTTCACAAGGCTGTCCATTACCACCCTCGCCATGTTGCTAGGAATGGCAAAGCCTATGCCCTGGTATCCTCCCGAGGTGCTGAAGATTGCGGTGTTGATCCCCACGAGTTCACCCCTGACATTCACAAGAGCGCCGCCGGAGTTCCCGGGATTGATCGGCGCGTCGGTCTGGATGAAGTCCTCGTAGTCCGCTATGCCTACATTGGCCCTCCCGGTTGCGCTCACGATTCCTGAGGTGACCGTCTGGTTCAGACCGAAAGGGTTGCCGATCGCCAGCACCGTCTCACCGGCCTTCAGCTTGTCGGAGTTTCCCCACTTCACGGTAGGCAGATGGGTCGCATCTATCTTGACGACGGCGATGTCGGTCTTGGGATCGACGCCGATCACCTTCCCTTTAAACTCCCTCTTGTCCGAGAGCTTGACCTTTATCTCGTCGGCGCCCTGAACGACATGGTTGTTGGTCAGAACGTAGCCCTTCTTGTCGACAATGACCCCGGAGCCGAGACTCGCCTGCTTCTGCTCCCTGGGCCTTTCGGATTGTCCGAACTCGTCGCCGAAAAACTTCCTGAAGAACGGATCGTTGGAAAACGGCGATTGAACGCCCTGCGTCTTTATGATCCTCGTAGTCGAGATGTTCACTACCGCCGGTTTGACTGCCGAGGCGATCTCAGCCATCGCCTGGCTAGCCCTGGAAAGTATGTCGATGTCCTGTTTTGAAATCTTCGGCTCCCCAGCGTATGCACTGGAGAAGGGATGAAGGCCCTGGAACGCCGAGAAGCCCGCCAGCAGAACCGCAATTGCGAGAAGCCCAGAGATTGCGGATGTCCTTAAATGTCTCATAGATGTCCTCCTGACATGATCAGCATTTCTTGAATCTTAGATTCCGACTGCAAATTTACATTAAGTTATCAAGTAAAGATGAAGGAAATTTGAAGAGATTCAGGATCATTCAGGTCCCCTATACATCCGGTGCCATGTTCCCGCCCGTTGCCCTGAGAGTTTCCTTTAGGCTATAATATTGCTCGTTCCTGGGTAGCTCAGCCGGCAGAGCGGGTGGCTGTTAACCACTTGGTCGGGGGTTCGAATCCCTCCCCAGGAGCCAATAACGAAAAGGGGTTGCAGAGATGCAAGCCCTTTTTTGTTTGTGTTCAAGCCTGTCTACAAGAATAATTGTTTGCAAACCTTTTATTGATAAGGATCTACTGACCTGCATTTCTGCTTTAATGAGCAGGTGGGTTATGGTAGGTGCCGATTCGGGGTCAAAATTGGACGCCGGCTCACGCTCTGCTTTTCGATTCACATAGCATTCTCAAGCCCTTACTTTGCTCCGTTCTTTTTACCCGGCGCGAACACCTTTATTGGAAGAGAGAGGGTATTCTTCATGATCCTCAGCAGTCCCAAGTCAGCCGGGGAGAGGAAGAAGACATTTACCTGCGGATCTTTCAGGTCTCCGGTCACCCGAACAGGAACAGAAAGCACCGTATTGCCCAGCAGTCGTCCAAGCACAGGCACCTTTTCGACAATGCGGTCGACAGTCCTGAGCGGAGAAACAAGGACTTTGATGTCCAGCTTCTTCCCTTTAATATCAACGTATCCCTGAGAAGCCAACCTTATGTGTGGCCCGTCAAGTGATCCTTCCTCTATGGCTATTGTATTATTGATACCTGCATAATTAATGTCCTATACTTTGGGTGGGAGGTATATAATGAGACCTCATGGAAACCCAAAGGAATTGGAAGAACGTCGTCAGCGTGCTGTCAGTCTTCTTGGGGAAGGATACCAGCCAGTCGATATTGCTAAGATGCTTGGCGTTGATCGACGCAGCATTCGCCGTTGGAGATCCGCATACCTTAAGAAGGGACAAAGAGGCATTCAAGCAGTTCCAGCATCCGGAAGACCCCCAAAACTTGACCGGCGCAATCTTAATAAACTTGAGAAAGCTCTGCTGCGAGGTGCTCAAAAAGCAGGATTCCCGACCGACCTCTGGACATGTCCTCGTATTGTTAAAGTTATAGACTCTCTTTTTGGCGTTCAATACCATGCTGATCATATAGGGAAGCTCCTGCATGCGTTGGGGTGGAGTCCGCAGAAGCCGGAGCGCCGCGCTATAGAGCGGAATGAGGATGCAATCAAGCAATGGATCAAGGTTGATTGGCCTCGCATTAAAAAAAGCGGCCCTCCTGAAGGCCCATATTGTTTTTATAGACGAAAGTGGCTTCTTGATGGCACCGCTTGTGAGGAGAACTTGGAGAGAGGTGGACCCCGGAAATCGGGCAGTCGTATAAGGTGTAAAATACGACAGACGACAAGGAGGTCGCACCGAAATGAGCAAGACAAAAAGGAACAGGTACTCGGCGGAGT
>JAJYIF010000030.1 GCA_021790195.1 Nitrospirota bacterium | reverse complement strand
TCTGACGCCGCAGTGGAAACCAAGTCAAGACTGACTTGCAATCTGAAGAACACTAAGGAAATGATTCTATTTTGATTTCCGATTAGGTACGCTTTTTCTCTTGACAGCCAAGGGCCTTATAAGTGTTAAGCGCTTCTCCGAATCAATTTATTGTCAGATATTGGTCTTCTCATCGCCTCTTGCATTCAGATCCAAGTTCCGATGGATAAACTGAATGACCTTGAAAGCAGCCATTGCGTCCTATTCCATTTTATACCCACATTTGTTAAAATTATAAAATTTACAAGGAGTGGAGAAGCCAATGAAGATCACAGGCGCTGAGATAATTATTGAAAGCCTTAAGAGAGAAGGGGTCAGGCACTTATTCGGTTACCCCGGCGGGGTGGTCCTTAACATTTTCGACCTGCTTTATGATAATAAAGACATCCAGCTGATCCTGACAAGGCACGAGCAGGGCGCGATACATGCCGCAGACGGCTATGCCAGGGCGACCGGCAAGGCGGGTGTGGCCCTCGTGACTTCAGGGCCGGGCGCGACCAATACTGTGACCGGCATCGCCACCGCGTCTATGGACTCCATCCCCCTCGTGGTATTGTCGGGCCAGGTCCCCACTATGCTTATCGGCAATGATGCCTTTCAGGAGGCCGACATTGTCGGCATAACCAGACCCTGCACAAAATATAACTTTCTCGTCAAAGATGTGAAAGACCTTTCGAGGACCATAAAGGAGGCCTTTCATATCGCAACCACCGGAAGGCCCGGGCCGGTCCTCATAGATCTTCCCAAAGACGTGACTTCGAACAAGACGGAATTCGTGTGGCCGGAAACCGACATAAGAAGCTACAAGCCGACCTACGAAGGCAATAAGTGGATGATTACGAATGCCGCACACCAGATCGCAAAGGCAAAGAAGCCCGTGATCATTGCCGGAGGAGGGGTCATAATATCCGGGGCTTCGAAGGAGCTCAGGGAGCTTGCCGAGCATGCCGAGATTCCGGTCACCATGACCCTGATGGGACTGGGAGGTTTTCCGGGGACCCATGATCTGTCCCTTGGGATGTTGGGAATGCACGGGACTTACTACGCCAATATGGCTGTCCAGGATTCCGACCTTCTCATAGCCATCGGAATGAGGTTCGACGACAGGGTGACCGGAAAGATCGAGGCCTTTGCACCCCACGCCAAGATCGTCCATATCGACATAGACCCCACGTCCATAAGAAAGAATGTGAGAGTGGATGTGCCTATAGTCGGCGATGTAAAAAGGGTCCTTACGGTCCTCAACAAGGTATTGAAGGAAGAGGTGAAGGAACAGTGGGGCGAGGTGAGGAAGGCGTGGCTCAAACAGATCTCTGCGTGGAAGGCTGAAAGGCCGATGTCGTATACGTGGAGCGATGAAGAGATAAAGCCCCAGTTTGTCGTGGAGAAGATCCATGAGCTAACAAAGGGAGACGCGATCATTACCACCGAGGTCGGCCAGAACCAGATGTGGGCGGCCCAGTTTTTCAAATACGACAAGCCCAGGACATTCCTCTCTTCAGGGGGGCTCGGCACCATGGGCTATGGTTTTCCTGCTGCGATAGGAGCGCAACTCGCCTTCCCCAATAAATTGGTCATTGACATAGCTGGCGACGGGAGCATACAGATGAATATACAGGAGCTTGCTACAGCGGTCATTTATAAACTCCCTGTTAAGGTGGCGATCCTGAGCAACAGATACCTCGGAATGGTGAGGCAGTGGCAGGAGCTTTTCTACAATGAGAGATACTCATACAGCCACCTCGATGTCATCCCTGATTTCGTGGAAGTCGCACAGGCTTATCGCGCCGTTGGTCTGCGGGCGACCAAGCCCTCCGAAGTCGAGCCGGTTCTGAGGGAGGCGTTCAAGATACAGAAGCCCGTATTCATGGAGTTTGTTGTGAACTGGAAGGAGAAGGTCTATCCTATGGTCCCGGCGGGCGCGCCCATAGACCATATGCTTTTTGAGGAGCCCGAGAAGAAAGAAAAGAAGCTCAAGGCGGTGAAATAAGATATGCGTCACACTATCTCTGTTCTTGTTGAAAACAAATTCGGGGTGCTTTCGAGGATATCCGGGCTTTTCAGCGGAAGGGGTTACAATATTGAAAGCCTTTCGGTAGGGGAGACTATCGACCCTCAGATATCGACCATGACGATCGTGACGACTGGCGATGACTGGGTAATCGAGCAGATTACCAAGCAGCTGAACAAGCTTATAGACGTTATCAAGGTCGTTGATATGAAGGAGCTGGAGCATGTAGAGCGGGAGATGGTCCTTGTGAAAGTGGCGCCGAGACAGCAGGACAAAGCGGAAGTACTGAACCTTGCAGAGATTTTCCGGGGCCGGATCGTCGACTCGAGCCAGAAGACTTATACCATCGAGATCACCGGGGACGAAAAAAAGATAGAGGCCTTCATAGAATTGATGAAGCCCATGGGGATCAAGGAATTTGTTAGGACCGGCAAGGTAGCAATCGCAAGGGAAGGCATGAAGAAGAAAGGCTGAAGTCCCGCCGCCATGCACGAACTGAAAAAGATTGCCCTTTTCAGCACCCTCACCGATACTGAAATCAAAGAAATCTCTCCTTACTTTACTCCCTCGTCTGCCAGAAAGAAGGACGTTATATTTTCGGAGGGAGACCCTTCGGAGTGGCTTTATATAGTAACGGAGGGCAAAGTCAAAATCACCAAGCTCTCCCAGGACGGCAAGGAGATAATACTCGAAGTGATCCGTCCAGCGGACTTCTTCGGGGGCCTTGCGGTCATACGGGGCTTTCCGTATCCCGCGAATGCGGTCGCTATGGAAGACACAAAACTCCTGAAGGTTTCCAGATCGAGCCTCCTAAGGATAGTCGACAGGTTCCCCAATCTGATGTATTGCATGGCGCAGCAGGTGGGAGACCGCATGAAAGAGTCTCACGAGACGCTGAAGAACATCGCCCTCGAGCGCGTGGAGGCGAGAATAGCGTCTCTTCTGCTCAAGTTGGCAGACAAGACCGGCAGGAAGGCCGAAGAAGGAATCATTATCGACATGAAGCTCACCAAGCAGGATATTGCCGAAATGGTCGGCACTACCGTAGAGACTTCGATAAGGACCATATCCAAGCTCAGGAAGATGGGGATCCTGGCCGATAGGGACGGCAGGATCCTGATAAAGAACCATGAGAAGCTGAAGTCAATCTACTGCTGACTGAGGTCCCGGCTCACTCCTCCGACTTCGCAAAGATGGTGGTGAGCATATTAAAGAAGAACAGAAATATCGAAACCGCCTCCAGCAAACCAAAGGCCGCAGTTATCCCCGTATATAATCCTCTATCAGGACTGTAAACGCCAAGGGTATAGAACAGGAGCATACCGATAAGCCCTATGTTGGCAAGCCAGAACTGGGTCTCCGCCATCTTCGGACTCTTCAGGGGCCTGCCGGTGAAGCGCGGCAATATGTGATAGCCTACCCCGTAAATCATCATCGATACCCAGCCGAGAAGATTCAGGTGGGAGTGGACGAACTTCAGTCCGGTCATCGGGGGATAGACCAGCATTGCGACCCCGAAGATCGACGCAATGAAGAGATAGACTATGCTCATTCCGATAAAATTCCTGGCAAACCTGTCCATGTGTTTCCTCCTCTTTCTTGTCTTTTTATAGTCTAATTATAAGGCCTGATGGTCGTCGTCTGCTATGATCGAAGTCATATGGTATAATGGGGATGGTTTTCATCGGGGAAGGCCGTTGAAAGAAGACAAAAAGAAAATCGGCGAGATTCTCATTGGCGCTGGGATCATCAATTCCATGCAGCTGAGTGTGGCCCTCGGCGAGCAAAAACAGTGGGGGGGAAGACTCTGCTCAATCCTCGTACGGCTTGGCTTTGCCGATGAGCGCGCCATAGCCTGTGTACTCGAAGAACAGCTCGGAATGACGTGCATGTCTCTTGAAAACAGAGAAATATCTCTGGAAGCCCTGAAGAAGGTGAAAGTGGACGTGGCGCGGAAATATGGCGTCATCCCCGTCGAAATCCAGGGATTGACTCTTGTCGTCGCGATGTCCGATCCCACGGATCTCAGGACTTTAGATGAGCTGGGTTTCGTCGTCGGCATGAGAATAAGACCGGTGCTCGCCCTTGAATCAGGAATAAGCAAGGCCATAGCGCTGCATTATGAAGGTATTGCGGCGGAGGGTGTACCGCATAAGAGCATACTCGCTGCGCCGCCCCGGAGGGAAAAGATCCTGAAAGACGAGCGCTTCCTCACACCTCCGGCATCGTCCGAAAAGACAGCCGGTGTGGACCAGCGCGCGGAGCGGAGGGAGATCCCGATGAAGACAATAGTCGAGGCCCTCGTCTCTCTGCTTATGGAAAAGGGTTTGGTTACAAAGGAGGAGCTGACCAGAAAGATAAAGGAAAGGGATAATCGGAGTTAAGCGGGAGTATATTCTACATTTTTGGGGAGGACAGGATGAAGAAGAATTGCTGGGAGTTTAAGAAGTGCGGCAGACAGGAAGGCGGGGAGCACTCACGCGACCTTGGAGTTTGCCCTGCGGCAGCTGAACAGAGGCTCGACAGGGTCCACGGAGGGAGGAACGCGGGAAGGGCCTGCTGGGTAGTCGCCGGTACGATGTGCGGGGGCAAGGTGCAGGGCACGTTTGCGCAGAAATACGAAAACTGTGAGGTCTGCGATTTCTTTAAGACCGTCAAGAAGGAAGAAGACTCATCATATCAGTTGTTGATAGTCCTTCTCAATAAGATGAGGGCCTTCGAGAGATAGTCCCCTCCGCTGATCAGCCAAACGAGCAGCTTTCCATTCTTTGATTCTCTATGACCTGTGTCATAGCGCGATATCATACGCCGGTGGTATCCTGAATACATCGAGTTCAAGCAGGAGCGCGCCGGCTGTTTCCGGCAAGGAACGAAAGGAGAAGAAATGGCGACAACTGAAACAGCAAAACAAAGATTTACAAAGGACTCATTGATCGGGGATGTCATAAAAGCAAGCCCGTCGGCAATGAAGGTGATAGAGAAGCATTTCGGCAACGGATGCTTCACCTGCCCGGGGGTCAAGATGGAGTCGCTTTCTTTCGGGGCTATGATGCATAATCTCGATGTCGGGAAACTCCTTAACGAGTTGAATGAGCTGGAGGACTAATGGAGACTAAGTGTTTTGTGTGTGGCAGGACCGATAAGGATGTTGTGTACTTGAATTGCGTGCACCAGGGCCAGGGTAAGCTTGTATGCGTCCGTTGTCTCCCGGTGTTGATCCACGGCGGTCATTGAGGCCTTTCCCGGACGATCGGCGGCTCATGCGTTGCCCGGCTTTGCAGCCGGCCGTCCGGCCGGCAGTCTGACCCTGAATGTCGTCCCCTTTTCGCTGCTGTCGACCGAGATCGATCCCCTGTGGGAGACCACTATCTTGTGCACAATTGCAAGGCCCAGGCCCGTGCCTTTGTCTTTGGTAGTATAAAAGGGAAGGAATATCCTGTCCTTTATCTTCTCGGGGATCCCGTGTCCGGAATCGGATATGGCGATCTCCACAGTCTCCTCCTTCAGGGAAAAAGCGAATTTCAGGTCGCCACCCTGGTGCATGGCTTCGACCGCGTTCTGTATAAGATTTGTGAAGGCCTGCCTTAGCAGTATTTCATCCCCGTAAAGTGAAGGTGCTCTGTCGGCGCTCAAATGGACCTTTATGTCTTCCCTTTCTCCCAAAACCCCGGCAATACAATTCTTTAAGAGGGTGTCAAGGTCTACGCAGGAGAAGTTTATTTCTGCGGGTCTCGCGAAAGAAAGAAAGTCCGTAATTATTCTGTCCATAACGGCGACCTCCTGAGAGACCGACTCGACTATGTGGCCGAGTGAGGGGTCGACCTTCTTCGAGAGGAGTTTTGTATAGCCCGCAATTACACCCATGGGGTTTCTCAGTTCGTGGGCCATTCCGGCGGCCATCTCGCCGAGACTCGACAGCCTGTCACGCAGTTCCGCCTGGGACTGGAGTGCCTTGAGCTCCGTAAGGTCCGTAAATACAATGAGCTTACCTATGGCCTCCTTCTTGGCATCCATGAGCGGAGTCACCGCAAGGCCGAGGTGCATGTTCTTCCCCGAGCCTGTGACGTACTGAAGTTCTCCACGCTCCACTGAGTTTCTGCCGTCAAGGATGCTCTTAAGAGGGTCCCTGAAAATCTCGTGATAAGGCTTCCCTATTACCTCCCCGGCATCTAGATTCAATATCCTGCCGGCAGCGGCATTAAGCTTCGTTACGATAAGGTCGCTATCGAGGCTGATGACCCCGCTCGGCACGCTCTGCAGGATGTATTCATTATAGCCCTCGACGACCTCTGCGCGTTCCTCGGCTCTCTTGCGGAGGCTCTCAAGTTCCTTTTCCTTTTCCTTGAGCTTTGCCACAAGCTCATGAAAAGTCCCGACTATAAAACCGACCTGAGAGTCATCTTCCTTCCCGAGCTTTTCTATCTCCTTTCGCCTTCTCAGGGTCACCCTGATCAGCACGAAGAGAATGAAGATCATGAAGAGCAGCAATATGGTTACGAGAAAAAGTCCCTCGTTCATCGACTAAGGTAAAACGCCGCTATCTCCTGTCCGTAAAAAAGGCTTATGATCGCGCCCAGCGCAAGAAAAGGGCCGAAAGGTATCTTGGTCTTCCTCCCTTTCCCTTTGAAGACCATAAGAGAAATACCTATAACAGACCCCAGGAGGCTTCCTGCAAAGGTCGTCAGCAGCACGGATTTCCACCCTGAAAAGGCCCCGATCATGGCCATCATCTTTATGTCTCCTCCGCCCATCCCGCCTCTGCTGAGGACTGCTATTACTAGGAACAACATGCCGCCCGAGGCGAGACCTATAGCCGCGTCCTTAAAGCCGAGTACAAAGCCTCTGTCAAAGGGATCGGGAAAAAACAGAGACCCGGCAATCAGACCGACGGCGATACCGGGTATGGTTATGATATCGGGTATTATCTGGAAATCCAGGTCTATAAAGGTGATGACGACCAGGGCGGAACAATATGCAAAGACAAGGGGCGTGTGCGGCCCCAGACCGAAACGCCAGACAGAGAGGACATACATAATTCCATTAAGCGCCTCCACCAGAGGATATCGGATTGATATCCTCGATTTGCAGTACCTGCATTTCCCGCCGAGAAGAAGAAAGCTCATTATGGGAATGTTGTCGTATGGTCTGATCGGCGTATTGCAGGAGGGGCAACGCGACGACGGCGAAACAATGGACAGGCCTCTCGGTAACCTGTAAATACAGACGTTCAGAAAAGAGCCGATGATCGTTCCGAGCAAAAATACGAGGACCTGGACTATCATGCCTCTATTCTTTCGATCTCGGACGCCTTTCTTCTCATGTCCTCTATCTCCTCATCCAGTCTCTCCAGTGCCCTGAGCGCCTCTACTATTGCCGGGTCCCTCAGTATATGCCTCTCGGAGGAGTCTCTGAATTCAAAGACCCTTTCCCCGATGGCCTTCATCAATGCGGCTCTCTTCTTTTCCATTTCCGCTGTCTGGTAAAGGAGCTTGAAAAGGGAGAGCTCTATCTTGACCCTTTCGTTCATCAGTGAAGAAAACCATTTGACCTTATCTAAGCCGGAATCGAAGTTCTCTTTGATCCTTTTCCACATAATTCCTCCTTAGCCCGTCCTGAAGATATCCAGCTTCCCTTGCCAGAAGCGTTCGACGGAGTTCTTCAGATGAGGCCACTGCATCAGGTCCGGGTCGCTCCCGACCATTCTTAACGCCTCTTTTTGCGCGATCTCAAGGAGACGGTGATCACGGACAATGTTTGCTACCCTCAGGCCCGGCATCCCCGATTGCTTTGTTCCGAAGAATTCGCCCGGCCCCCTGATGTCCAGGTCCTCCTCTGCGATCCTGAAGCCGTCCGTGGACTTGACCATTATATCGAGTCTCCTCTTAGCCTCTTCTCCATACGGCCGGTAGGCGATCAAGAAGCAGTGCGACTGATCGCTGCCCCTGCCGACCCTCCCCCGCAGCTGATGAAGCTGCGAAAGGCCGAACCTCTCTGCGTGAACTACAAGCATCATAGTGGCATTGGGCACATCTACTCCCACTTCAATGACCGTCGTGCTCACAAGGACGTCGATTTTCCCGCCCGTAAAAGACAGCATGACAGCCTCTCTTTCCGCAGTCTTCATCTTACCATGAATCAGTCCGGTCCTGAATGCAGGAAAGATCCTTTCGAGCGCGGCCTTCCCCGCTATCGCGGATCTGAGATCGGAGGTCTCCGACTCTTCGATAAGAGGGTAGACGACATATACCTGTCTTCTCCGCTTTACCTCGGCCTCTATTGCCTGGTAGATCAAGTGCTTCTGATTGTCGTGAAAGAGTCTGGTTGTCACCGGACTTCTGCCCAGGGGGAGTTCGTCGATTACCGAGTAGTCGAGATCTCCGTAAACCGTCATAGCAAGAGTCCTGGGAATGGGTGTCGCCGTCATGACCAGCACATCGGGGTTCCTCGCCTTCTTGCGAAGTTTCACTCTTTGCAGTACTCCGAAGCGGTGCTGTTCATCGATTACAGCAAGTCCCAGTTTTCTGAACTTTATCCCCTCCTGAATAAGGGCATGTGTCCCAACTATGATGTCCGCGTCTCCGGGGGCGACATCCCCGTCGGAGCCCTCTTTCTTGCTTGCTGTCAGAAGGCGGACCCTGACGCCGAGGTCCTGTACAAGCCCCCGGATATTCATATAATGCTGCTCCGCCAGTATCTCGGTAGGTGCCATCATCGCCGCCTGATATCCGGATTCAACTGCGCTTAGCATGGCCATAAGGGCGACAACCGTCTTCCCGCAGCCAACATCTCCCTGAATCAACCTGTTCATCGGGAAGGGTCTCCTCATATCATCTAGAATTTCGCTGAAGACCTTTTCCTGAGAGCCCGTCAGCCTGAAAGTGAGCTTTTCCCTAAGTCTGTTGACAATCCGCCCGTCAGGGCGCAGAGCCACGCCCTTTTCCTTTGTCTCTCTCTTTTTCATCACGGCTATCCCTAGCTCCAGATGGAAAAGCTCGTCAAAGGCGAGTCTTCTGCGGTAGTCGTTGTTCCCGCTGTTAAGGCTTTCGACATCTTGGCCGCTGTCCGGGAAATGGCAGTTGCGCAAGCTTTCCTTCAAAGAGGGGAGACCATACCTGGAGCATATCTCGGCAGGGACTTCATCGCGTATATCCTCGCATGTCTCTGAGACCGAATTGAACATAATGGACCTCAACACGCGCACGCTTATGCCGGCCGTTGTCCTATAGATGGGCACTATCCTTGATGTGTGGATCAGGCTCCCGGGGTCGTCATCCGTAAACTCGTATTCTGGATTGTCCATCTCGAAGCCCGTACCCCAGTATGAATCGCGTTTGACCATGCCGCTTAAGATAACCTCGCGCCCTACCGCAAAGTTCTTCTTCATGTACGGCTGATTGAACCATTTGCCCTTCAAGAGCCCGGTGCCGTCTGAAACTACAAGCTCGAATATCCTCAGGTTTCTTCTCGGAAGTCTTACCACTTCCATAGAGATTATCTTTCCAACGGCTGTTTCCATGCGCGCATAAGCGAGGTGACATATCTTCTTGATGTTTTGTCTGTCTTCATAACGGCAGGGCAGGTAATAAAGCGCGTCACGGGTGGTTCTTATATTCAGGCGGCTGAGCAGGCGCGCTCTTTGCGGGCCGACGCCCTTTATAAACTGGATCGGGAATTCTGAAGCGTCCCTATCCATCAATTACTGCTAAGCAAGGTCACTCCGATGAGTCTTCCGGCTTTGGGGCGGCCTCATCATTCTTCAGCGATTCTTTCTTCAGTGATTCTTTCTTGATGCCTTCCTGCAGGGCGGCGTCTGTCTCTTCCATCCTCATCTTCGAATACTCGGAGTCGCTTATGATGTCGATGTCCCACCCGGTAAGCTTCATCGCGAGCTTCACATTCTGTCCTTTCTTGCCGATGGCAAGAGACAATTGCTGGTCATTGACGACCACCATCGCGGTCTTCTCTTCTTCATTAATGCCTATCTTGTCCACAGAGGCCGGACTCAACGCCCTCGATATAAGTATCCTCGGATCGTCGGTCCACGGGATTATGTCTATCCTCTCCCCTCTCAGTTCACGCACTATGGACTGCACCCGGGTCCCTTTCATGCCGACGCAGGCTCCCACCGGGTCGATGGTCTGGTCCTTCGAATACACCGCTATCTTCGTCCTCTCCCCGGGCTCGCGCACAATGTTCTTTATGACAACAAGCCCTTCGCTGATCTCCGGGACCTCCATCTTGAAAAGTTCGAGAACAAACTTGGGGTTGTTCCTCGACAGATAAATTATAGGTCCTCTCGGCGTGACCCGAACATCTTCGATCAGCGCCCGGACCGTGTCCCCGCGCTTAAGATTCTCTCCGGGCAGGGACTCCCTCTGTGGTAAAACGGCCTCCGTCTTTCCTATATTCAGAAAGTAGATGCCCTTTTCCTTGCGTATAACGGCCCCGCTTATTATGCGTCCCGCCTTGTCTTTGAACTCCTTAAAAATCACGTCCCGCTCGGCCTCGCGCACGCGCTGAAAGATTACCTGCTTGGCTGTCTGGGCCGCTATCCTGCCGAAGTCGTGCAGGTGGATCGGGACTTCTACCTCCTCGCCAAGAGACTTGCCCGGAGCCAGACCGGCAGCATCGTCCACCGATATCTCTTCGTCCCTGTTGTCAACTTTCTCGACGACCTTCTTGGTTTCGAAGACAGTGATATTGCAGGACTTTGGATCGATCCTCAGGTTTACATTCGTCCTTCCGCCGTATCTCTTCCGGGCCGCCGAAAGCAGTGCGGACTCGAGGGTAGAGAGGAGCGTCTCCCTGGGTATGCTCTTCTCCCTGCTTATCTGGTCAACTATGGAACAAAGTTCTTTCGTCATTTTAGTGTTATCTCCAGCCTCGCCTTCGACACGCCGCTCAAAGGAATCAGCACTTCCTTCTTTCCTTCGGAAAGGGACAACCTTATCGTCTCGCCATCCACTCTTTCCAGTCTGCCTACAAAAAAACTCTGGTTTTCGATGCTCTCCTTTGTAACCACCCTGATCATCTTGCCGATGTTCCTTTGAAAATCGTCAAGACTCTTAAGCGGTCTGTCCAGTCCCGGCGAAGATACCTCAAGCGTATACGGTCCTGCTATAGGGTCCTCCACGTCCAGAAGGGCTTCGAGTCGCCTGCTGAAGATTTCACAGTCATCAAGCGTGATTCCGCCCTCCTTGTCTATGAAGACCCTGAGAAAGGTCCTCTTCCCGACTCCCGAAAGGCTGACATCAAAGAGCTCGCAGCCACAATTATTCGCCACATCGGCCGCCAGAAACCTGATCTGCTCCTCAACATTCTTGTGCATAATAAAACAAAAGAGTGGGTTGACCACTCTTCATAAAAAGAACTTTTTTAATTAGAATAAGACGTTAAGCAAAAAATTGCAACCTCAGGGGTGGTCTCCCACCCCTGAGCAATAACATTATTTGCCCGGTGCTGGCGCTGGGGCCGGTGCCGGTGCCGGTGCCGGTGTCTCAGGCGCTGGAGTTGGAGCCGGAGCTGGCGCTGGCGCTGGGGCCGGTGCCGGTGTCTCAGCCTTCTTGCAACCTACAGTAAGGCTAAATGCTACCACCAACAATAATGAAAGTAACAGGGCTATGATCTTCTTCATCCTGACTGTCACCTCCTTCCTTTTTATTGGACCATGCAAAAATGCAAGACCTCTCAATTATTACCACACATTAAAGACAATGTCAAGAAAAAATTGTCAAAGAATGCCGTCACAATTCAGCGGTTTTATAAGCCGCTTTCAGCGTCTCTTTCCTGCGGGCAGTACTCTTTAAGGTCACGAAATACGGGCCTCAGGAAAAGTCAACCGCCCCTCAAAAGATAAAAAGAGGGGCGGCTTTTTGCAGTCCCGTCCCCTCTCATATAGACCGCTATTTCTTCTGCTGCAATTCAAACGCCTTCTTTGATCCCTGTGCGGCCGCCTCTGCCTTCTTTGCGGCGGCCTCTGCCCGGTCGGCAGCCGCCTCCGCCCTTTTCACTTCCTGGCAGGCACACCCAAAGGACACAAAAGAGAAAATTAATAAAAGGCTGATTGCAAGCAACGATGTTATTGCTCTTCTCATCATTCCACCTCCTTTCACAAATTAAGAAACTTCTAAAATGATACACCTAACCGAGGAATGTTTCAACCTTAAAGAGCATTTTTTACCGCCTGAAATAAGATACGCTTATACGCAGTGCGCCGACCGTGCCGGAATGGGAAGCCGGTTGCCATGGCCGCAATTGGCGAATATAATGAAGTTATGAATGATGCAGAGGAGGTAGAATGAACGGTACTTTGGAGCACGGTTCCTGGAAGATAGCGTCGGTTATGGGCATACCGATAAGAGTGCATTTCTCATGGCTCATAATTTTCGGCCTGATCGCCTGGTCGCTGTCAGTCGCCTATTTCCCGAGGGTCGCCCCGGACCTTTCCGAGTTGTCTTACTGGGCCGGGGGATTGGTGGCGGCCTTTCTGCTGTTCCTGTCCGTGGCTTTTCATGAATTGTCCCACTCGATCGTTGCAAAGAAGTACAGACTTGTCATATCGGATATCACCCTCTTTATTTTCGGCGGGGTGTCCCAGATGAAGGGCGAGCCGCCGACCCCGGGGGCAGAGCGCGCGATTGCCCTGGCAGGGCCGCTGTCAAGCTTCGTCCTGTCGTTGTTATTCTTCCTGGCTTATTACGCGTTCGAAGAGCCGGTGGCGAGAGCGCTCTTTTCATACCTCGCCCGCTTGAACCTCGTGCTCGGCGCTTTCAACCTGATACCCGGTTTCCCGATGGACGGCGGAAGGGTATTGAGGTCTTATCTTTGGAGAAGAAGCGGCGATTTCTATTCTGCGACGCGCAAAGCTTCGCGTTACGGCCAGAACATCTCTCTGTTTTTTATTATTTTCGGCCTTTTCTCTCTCTTTGCGGGATTTCCCGGGGCTATCTGGCTGATGCTCATAGGGTGGTTTCTGCACACAGCAGCGCAATCGAGCTATCGTCAGGCCAATCTGCAGGAAACGCTCGGAGACATAAAGGTGAGAGACATCATGGTGAAGGACATTGTGACTGTCCCGGCGGGCCTAAATCTGGATGCCGCCGTCAATGAATATTTCTTGCGATACGGGTATGGCGGTTTCCCGGTCATGAAAGGCGAAGAGTTCCTCGGGTTTGTGACCCTCAAGGAAATAAGAAATGTGCCGAAAAAGGAATGGCCGGGTGTCCGGGTCTCTGACGTCGTAGTGCCCCATAGCAAGAAATGGGAGGTCTCGACGGACGACAATGCGATGAAAGCCCTGGAGTTAATGATAAATGAGGACAAGGGGAGACTGGTAGTGATGGAGAAGGAGAAAGTGATCGGACTGATCACAAGAAACGGCATCGCGAGTTACGTCCAGATTATGGGGAGATAGCGCCTGCCGGGAGACCCCAAAGGTCGTCCCGGAGTACAACCGCTTCAAACTATTGATTTTTCTTAGTTTTTCGAGTATTATTTCTGTATGGAAATCAAGAGAATATTGGAAGAATCGAGCTATTACATTATGAATACCTATGACAGGTATCCCCTTGTGCTCAGGAAGGGCAGGGGGATGAACGTCTGGAGCTCGGACGGGAAGGAGTATCTGGACTTTGTGGGAGGCATTGCGGTGAACATCCTCGGGCACTGTCATCCGAGAGTGGTCATTGCCTTGCAGAAACAAGCGCAAAGGCTCCTTCATGTTTCGAACCTCTATCACAACGAGCCCCAGATCAAGCTTGCAAAGCTGCTCGTTGAACATTCGTTCGCCGACAAGGTCTTTTTTTGCAATTCCGGGGCCGAGGCCAACGAAGCGGCGATCAAGCTTGCGAGGAAATATGCAAAGGAGAACATGTCGGGGAACCGCTACGAGGTGCTTACCGCGCTCAATTCCTTCCATGGGCGGACCCTCGCGACCGTGACGGCGACGGGACAGAAGAAATTCCAGAAGGGCTTCGAGCCCCTGATGCCCGGGTTCAGATACTTTGATTACAACGACATCGGCTCCCTCAAGAAGACCATAGGAGAGGAAACCTGCGCCGTTATGCTGGAGCCCATCCAGGGCGAAGGGGGCGTAAGGCTTCCCTCGCCTGATTACCTGAAATCGGTCCGGGAGGTCTGCGATGAACGCGGTCTTTTGCTCATCCTGGACGAAGTGCAGACAGGCATGGGCAGGACCGGCCAGCTCTTTGCCCATGAGCATTCCGAGATAGTGCCGGATATCATGACCCTCGCAAAAGGTCTGGGCGGTGGTTTCCCGATAGGCGCCATGCTCTCAAGCAACAAGGTTGCCTCGGCCTTTCAGCCCGGCAACCATGCCTCGACTTTCGGGGGCAATCCTCTTGCCTGCGCGGCCGCCGTTGCCACGCTGGAGACCCTTCTTGAAGACGGCTTTATTCTGGACCAGTGCCGGAGGATGGGCTCATATCTTGTTCAGGGCCTTACGGACCTTAAGAAGGAGTACCCGAGCGTCGTTGCCGAGATCAGGGGGATGGGGCTACTCGTCGGCATGGAGCTGACGAGGGAATGCGCAAGCATAGTGAAGGCATGCATGGAGCGCGGCATAATCATAAACTGCACAGCGGGAAACGTCGTGCGGTTCACTCCGCCTCTGATTGTACGGGAGAAGGACATAGACCATATGCTCGATATACTTGACGACATCTTAGGGAGACTTTCATGAAGAGAGATTTTCTTACCATCTGGGATTTAACTGCCGGGGAGCTTCATTCGGTAGTTGAGCGGGGCCTGAAGCTGAAAGGAGGAGAAGACAGGAGTAAATGTCCCCTGATAGGTAAGAGTATAGGGCTTTTGTTCGAGAAAGCATCGACGAGGACGAGGGTCTCTTTCGAAACAGGGATTTATCAGCTTGGCGCGCAGGCGATTTACATGAATGTCTCCGAGCTTCAGCTGGGCCGGGGTGAGACCATCGGGGACACGGCCAGGACTCTTTCGAGGTACCTCGATGCGGTGGTCCTGCGGACATATGAGCATTCGAGAATCAAGGTCCTTGCCGAGAATGCCTCAGTGCCGGTGGTAAACGGCCTTTCGGACCTTCATCACCCATGCCAGGTCCTTGCAGACCTGATGACTATTCATGAAAAGAAAGGTAAGCTTGAAGGCATTCGGCTTGCTTATATAGGGGACGGCAACAACGTTGCAAATTCTTTGATCGAGGCGGCTTCGAGAATGAAGATCAACCTTGTGATGGCCTCTCCGGAGGGCTATGAGCCCGACCCCGAGGTCCTTGAGAACGCGAGGAACGGCGGGAGCAGCGAAATAATTATCCTCAGAGACCCACGCGAGGCGGCGGGCATGGCGGATGTCATATATACGGATGTCTGGGTCAGCATGGGGCAGGAGAAAGAGGCGGAGGAGAGGAAGAGGAGATTCAGACCTTACCAGATCAATGCGGCCCTCCTTTCCTGCGCAAAGAAGGATGTGGTTGTGATGCATTGCCTTCCGGCCCATCGCGGGGAAGAGATATCCGACGAGGTCATGGACGGCCCCCACAGCGTGGTCTTTGATCAGGCGGAAAACAGACTGCATTCACAGAAGGCGTTGCTGGAGTTTTTGTTAAGTAATTGAGCGACTCTCTATCCATAATCCCCCTCGGAGGCGTTGAGGAGATTGGCCTCAACTCCACAGTTTTCGAGTATTCCGACGATATCATTCTGGTGGACGCCGGCCTTATGTTCCCTGAAGAGGACATGTTGGGCGTGGATTTTGTCATACCTGATTTTTCCTATGTCACAGAGAACAGGAAGAAGATCAGAGGGATCCTTATCACCCACGGACATGAAGACCATACCGGGGCCCTTCCTTTCCTGCTGAAGGAACTCGGGTCCCCGGACGGTAATGCGGCTTCTTCGGAGGAAGGCCTCGATGTGCCGGTATACGGCACGGCCCTCACCCTCGGTCTCATCAGAGAGAAGCTCAAGGAACACCACCTTGAACATGTCAGACTCATACCTGTGAAACCGAGGGACGTCATCCAGCTCGGAAGTTTTTCAGTGGAGTTCGTAAGGGTCACTCACAGCATAGTGGACGGCGTCGGGATCTGTATAGAAACACCTGTGGGCAGGGTGGTCCATACCGGGGACTTCAAACTCGATCCCACGCCGGTTGACGGCCAGTTGATGGACTTTCACAAGTTCTCAGAATATGGTGAAAGAGGGACCGTGCTGATGCTCTCGGACAGCACAAATGCCGAGAAAGGCGGGTTCACCTTTTCCGAGAAGGAGGTCAGAAGGGCCTTTGAGGACATCTTTTCAAGAACAAAGGGAAGGATAATCATCGCCACTTTCGCCTCCAATATCCACCGGATCCAGCAGGCGATAGACGTTGCGGTAATGTACGGGAGGAAGGTCATCCTGTGCGGCCGGAGCATTGTCTCCAATTCCCAGATAGCGCTAGATCTCGGCTATCTCCGTCTGCCTCCCAATACCTGGCTGAAACTTGAAGACCTCGACAGTCTCAGGGACGAAGAGGTGGTCATAATAACCACCGGCAGCCAGGGCGAGCCGATGAGCGTGCTTTCGAGGATCGCCACAGGAGAGCACAAGACCATAAAGATAAGAGACGGGGATACGGTAATACTTTCTGCAAAGATCATCCCCGGCAACGAACGATCCATCGGGAAGATCATCAACCACCTCTTCAGGCGCGGGGCGAATGTAATCTATGAAAAGGTGTCTGAGATACATGTCTCTGGCCATGCCTCCAAGGAAGAGCTTAAACTCATCCTGAACATGGTGAGGCCGAAATACTTTATGCCGATCCACGGGGAATACCGCCATCTCAGGTATCATGCCATGCTTGCCGAAAAGACGGGAATCCCGCCCGAAAACGTCTTTATCCTCGAAAACGGCGAGGTCCTCGATATATCGGATTCAGGCGCCGGGAAGAACGGCAGGGTAAACTCGGGCAGGGTCTTTATCGACGGGAAAGGGATGGGGGACGTAGAGGACATGGTCCTGCGCGACAGACGCAGGCTTGCCCATGACGGAATTGTCCTGGTGCTTATCGCAGTGGAGAAACTCACCGGAAATATCGTGTCCGGCCCGGAGATCATCTCAAGGGGGTTCATATTCGAAGACGCCTCGCCTGAGGTGATGAACGATGTGAAGGAACTTGTATCTAATACGTTGAGGGAAATGGACCGGGAGCTTGTCATCGACCCGTCGCTTCTTCAGGCCAAACTCAGAAGCACCCTCAAGAAGTACCTGAGAAACACGATGGAGCGCAGACCCATGATCATGCCGATAATAGTGGAGGTATGAGCTGAAGAATCCGGGCGATGGTTAACTTATGGCCGAGCTGAAAAGGATCAGACAGGAGATAACCGGCGTCGTATCGGTCCTCGGCAGTGTCTATATCGCCCTTTGCCTCGCGACATATTCCAGATGGGACCCTTCTTTTCTCGTATATACCACTTTGCCCGTTCGGAACTATGGAGGAATCATGGGCTCCTATATCGCCGACCTCCTGATTTCCTCGGCCGGTCTTGTTTCGTTCATAACCCCTGTTGCACTATTGGTCTTCGGGATCAGGAAGCTGATGGGCAGGCAGGGACACAAAATCCACATTGTCGGACTCATTCTTTTTATCCTTTCCTCGGCGCTGTCTATTTCCCTTATCGAAAGGACCTTTCCCATCGTCTTTCTCGACGGATCGGGCGGTCTTATCGGCGCCGTGCTCTCCTATTTCTCAATAAGGATGCTTTCTCTTCCAGGGGCCTATATCCTGACGCTTGCGCTTTTCCTCTCTTCAATAATAATCCTGAGTCCGGTATCTCTCATATCCCTTTTCGTCAGGAAACCCGCCGAAGGGCCTGCAGAGACAGAAACGGCAAATGAAGGACCGATAATCCTGGGGGGTCCTCCCGAGGAAGGTCCCGCCTTTGAGCTCAATAGCTCTTTGCCTGATGTTGCGCCTGCGTCTGCCGGGTTTGAGGTGTTTCGTGAGACGGGTGTTCCGGAAGGCCGGAAGCCGCCGAAGAGTAAGGGACGGCAGAAGGGAGAATACGAGCTTCCCAGACTGGAATTCCTGAGTCCTCCTTCTCCGGAATCTTCTAGGCCGGCAAGGGAGGAGGTGCTTTCGAGCTCATCTCTTCTCGAAAAGACGCTGAAGGACTTCGACGTCGAAGGCAAGGTAAACCTCGTGCAGTCCGGCCCGGTAGTGACCATGTATGAATTCGAACCTGCCCCCGGCGTGAAGATAAACCGGGTAGTGACTCTCTCCGACGACCTCGCCCTTTCTCTCAAGGCCCAGAGCGTCAGGGTCTCGACCCTGCCTCACAAATCTGCGATAGGGATAGAAGTCCCCAACAGAAACCGCGAGATCGTGTGTCTGCGGGAGATCGTTTCGTCCGAGATGTTCCAGAAGAGCCATTCCAAGCTTACCCTGGCGCTGGGCAAAGATATATTCGGAAACCCTGTAGTGACCGACCTCTTGAAAATGCCCCATCTGCTCGTAGCGGGCGCGACAGGTTCGGGGAAGAGCGTTTCCATAAATTCCATGGTCATGAGCATTCTGTATAAGGCGGCTCCGAGAGAGGTGAAGATGCTCATGATAGATCCGAAACTGCTCGAGCTCTCCTATTACGAGAACATCCCTCACCTCATCTCCCCTGTAATCACGAGTCCCAAGGATGCGGCCGAGGCCCTGAGAAAAATGGTCTTTGAGATGGAGCGCCGGTACAGGCTTCTTGCTGAAAGAGGGGTCAGAAACATAGAGACCTTCAACAGGATGGTCCCGGACGGGGAGCAGCTGCCCTATATCGTGGTTTTCATAGATGAGCTGGCCGACCTTATGTTTGCCTCGGCAAACGAGGTTGAAGACTCTATTGCGCGGCTTGCGCAGATGGCGAGGGCTTCCGGCATACATCTTATTCTCGCAACGCAGAGGCCGTCGGTGGATGTCATTACAGGCGTCATCAAGGCAAACTTCCCGGCCAGGATATCTTTCCAGGTCACATCGCGTATCGATTCAAGAACGATAATCGACGGACAAGGGGCCGAGCAGCTTCTTGGAAGAGGGGACATGCTCTTCATGCAGCCAGGCATGAGGATACTCCGCATTCACGGCGCCTTTGTCACGGAGGAGGAGATTCGCGCGGTCACGGAGCACATCACCTCCCAGGGCGGCCCCGATTACTCGATGTTCGAGTCCATCCAGGTTGAAGAGCCGGGGCAGGGAGATATGTCCGACGACCGGGACGACATGTACCAGAAGGTCCTCGAGTTCGGCGAAGGTGCTGGAGAGGTGTCCATATCGTCGATCCAGCGCAGGTTCAAGATCGGCTACAACCGCGCCGCGAGGATCATGGAACTCCTCGAAGAAGACGGTCTCGTCGGCCCGCCGAAAGGGGCGGGAAAACCGAGGGATTTCCTGAGGAAAAGGCGGCCATATTAGGTCTTCTCATCTGGCCTTGCAGGAGGAGCCGTTCCATTGCCCCACGTTTATCCTTGTCGCCGACAACACAATACAGTCGTAATCGGCCTTGACGTCCAAACCAAGTCTGATGTGACCTTTCAGTGACGCAAGGCCGTTGTTGTCGAAGTAGAACGTTGTCTTGCCGAGACCCAGCGAAGGAAAGACCGCGTTGTCCGTCTGCTTCTGCAGTATTACCGTGTCTCCGGGCGTTGTTGTCTGAAGCGTCCCGTCACCGTCATGGGTATAAGCGGAGAGGGCATCGTCGTAAGTGTCCTCATATATTGTGTACTTGTCGGCCGAGAAGGCAACAAAATGGAGCCTGTTTCTCCCGATCGCCCTCACCCTCGCATTCATCAAGTCTGCATGAAGCTCTCTCGTTTCTCTCTCGACGTTGTACCTCTTCATCCAGGTCGAATACTGGATCCCGGCAATGGCGAAGAGAATGGCCGCTATGCATACAACGATCATTAGTTCGACCAGACTAAAGCCGTTTTCCCCGAATTTCTTCCTCTCCAACATTTTGTCCCCTCCTGAGCAAAGTGTTGTTTGAGCCCCTCCGGGCAATGCGTGAATCGGCAATTTACAATAGCAGGTGAGATGAAGGAATGAAATCACCCGGCCGGGGTATTTTTGGGTGACATGACAAATATGGGTCCGATTTCGAATGACCTTCTTGAAAAGGCATGCAGTTTCGGGACCCTCTGATCTCTATCAGCCGCTGACCGCAGATGCTTTCGGACCAGATGGCGCTATAGTAAGCCAGTCAAAGATCTCAAGAGCGATGCAAAGAAAAAATGCCTTTTTACTCTTTTTCCATTTTAGAGACTGATTGGGAGCCGGGTTTTGATTGATTCTCAAGTTGCATTCATGCGCAACATGTTATATATTGAGCTTATGAAAGGGGTTTAATGGTTGTTCAAAAACCCCGAGGAGGTAAATAATATGGCAGGTTATAAAGGCTCTACAGAGGTTGTGAAGACGGAAAGGCCAAGATATCTTACGCCTTTTGAGGAAATGGAAAGATGGTTTGAGGACTTCTGGCGCAGGCCGTTTTCACTTTTGACGCCGAGCGCGTGGCCGGAAAGGGCAGGCGAATTTGAGACAGTTATCCCGACTGTGGACATATATGAACAGGGAAATGAACTCGTTCTCAAGGCCGACATGCCGGGTATGGAAAAGAAGGACATAGACATCAGCATCAGCGACAACTTCCTGACGGTCTCCGGAGAGCGGAGGAAGGAAGAAAAAGTCGAAAAAGAGAATTATTTCAGGTACGAGAGATCGCACGGCTCCTTCTACAGAAGGTTTGAGCTGCCTACCGAGATAGACGCAGACAAGATCAAGGCCCATCTCGAAAACGGCATCCTGGAAGTCAGGCTTCCGAAGAGCGAAGAGGCCAAAAGCAAAAGCAAGAAAGTCTCGATCTCGTAATTTCTGCGAAAACTCCCCGCCTGTTTCAGGACGGGGAGTTTTTTTTGCGTTTTATGCACCCGCGAACTGGGGGCCGGTTTATAAAATATCTGATACAATATAAATTGTCTCCGTGACTGGAGAGAAAATAGCGCTGACGCGGGTTTGACGTTTGTCCCGGGGTCCTTTCGAGGAAAAGGGATTTTATCCCCGCAGTCGGCCAGGCGCTCAGCGTGAAGAGAATCTGATGAAGCCCGACTGCCACCTAAAAAGGAATGACAGCTATACTCAGGGGTATAAGAAAGACGGATCATGCCGCTGAAAGAGTTTGATGTCGTTGTGATAGGCTCGGGCGCCGGACTCAACATCGTCGAGGGCGCTCTGTCTCACGGTCTTACCGTCGCGCTGGTGGACAAGGGACCGCTGGGGGGCACCTGCCTGAACCTTGGATGCATTCCTTCGAAGATGCTTATCTATCCCGCCGACAGCGTTGTTGAGATAAGGAATGCCCGAAAGCTCGGGGTGACCGCGGAGATCAGGGACATTGATTTCGGTTCGATCATGGAAAGGATGCGGAGGACCGTTTCGAGGGGTTCAAGGCATGTGCGGGAAGGTATTACACATTACGATGGACTGGAATTCTACGAGGGCCTGGGACATTTTGTCGGCGACTATACACTAGAGGTCAACGGGCAGAAGATAAAGGGGAAACGCATATTCATCGCCTCGGGTGCCAGACCGTTTGTGCCGCCGATAAGGGGGCTGGAACCATCCGGGTTTCTGACGAATGAAAGCGTATTGCAGTTGAAAGAGAGGCCTGAGGACCTGATCATTATCGGCGGCGGATATATAGCCGCTGAGTATGCCCATTTCCTTGAAGGCATGGGCGTGAAGGTGACGATCATCCAGAGGAACGCGCGGCTTGTCCCGGACGAGGAGCCCGAGATATCGGACCTGCTGAAGAGCGAGATGGGTAAACGCATGGAGATCCATACGAATACGGAAGTGGTCGAGGTGCTGGAGACATCTCCTGGTTACACGGTGAGAGGCAGAGAGAAAGCCGGCGGAAAAGAGCGTGTGTTTAGTGCCGGAAAGATCATGGTCGCCTCGGGCAGGATGTCGAATGCAGACCTTCTTAAAGTGGAAAATACCGGGGTGAAGACGGACGGGCGCGGATATATCGTTGTAAACGAATACCTGGAAACAGGCAAGAAGAACATATGGGCCTTCGGAGATGCGATAGGCAAGAAAATGTTCAGGCATGTGGCCAACAGGGAGTCTTCCGTGGCGTGGGACAATGCAGAGCACGGCAAGAAGGAAAAGATGGATTATCTTGCGGCTCCCCACGCCGTCTTCTCTTATCCGGAGATAGCGTCGGTGGGCCTTACGGAAGACCGTGCGAAGAAGCAATACCGCTCCCGGGACTTGCTTGTAGGAAAGGCGCTATACTCCCAGGTGGCGAGGGGAGAAGCGATGATGGAAGAGAAGTCATTTGCGAAGGCAATTGTAAAGAAGGACTCGGGAAAGATCATCGGCTTTCATATCGTCGGACCTTATGCCTCCATGCTTATACAGGAGGTCGTCCTGGCTATGGCGAACGACCTGGACATTTGGGCGATTGCAAAGGGTCTTCATATCCACCCGGCCCTCTCCGAGCTGATTGTCGCCGCACTCGGAAATCTCGAAGAGACGGAGTGAGCTACTTCCGTATTATCTTTCCACTGGGCCGCCACGTCTGGACTCTCCTGGACAGCGGGCGGAAGCTCTCGACCAAGTCCCCTGTCCTGACCTGATTGAAACCTTTTATTGCTATCCCGGCCTTTTGTCCTGAGACCGCTTTTTGCACAGTTTTTTCGCCTATGTGGATCGACTCAATAACGCCTGCATAAACAGGACCGGCGGCCGATATAACGCGGAAATGCTGCCCGAGGGCAAGGTGACCTTCCGAGACTTCGCATCCGGCTATTATGCCCTTGCGGCTGCCTTTGAAAAGCGCGATCACCTTTGCAGAGCCGATTATCTCTTCCCCTGGAGCGGACGGCAGCATGCTTTCGGCTACTGCTTTTATGTCATCGGTCAGGTCATATATCACTTTATAGAGACGCACTTCAACATTGTGTTCCCTGACCGTACGCTCCATTTCCCTCTGTATGTCTACCTGAAAACCGACGATGAGGCCGCTTCCCGTTTGCGCCAGCATGACATCCGATTTGCTGACCGACCCCAGGCCGCTGTGAATAACGGCTGTCTCGATCGGGAAGCTTATCTTCGAAATCGCTGTAGTAACCGCCTCGACGCTCCCCACGGAATCACATTTGAGGACTATCTCGAGTTTCGGCTTTGCCGTTTGAGCGCTTTCCCTGCGACCGTCCATGTCTCTAGCATAATGCTATCACGCAGTCCCATGAAGGACAAGTTAGCTTAATTATTGCCTGGAAAAAATCGACGGCCGGGTTTTATATTACAAGAAGACGACGTTACCATTCTTAGAAATGATAGATCCTAAATCAACGCAGAGAATCATCGATAGCCGTATCTGGTCGCCGCAGAGGACAGTCCCTCTGCTCGGGGCGGATGAGGTCCACGTGTGGCTGGCATCACTTGAGACGGGAGGGGAAAGACTGCGTGCGCTTGAAGATGTATTGTCTGTTGAAGAAAAGGAAAGGGCCTGCCGGTTTCGCTTTGAAAAAGACCGGAGAAGTTTCATCGCGACGCGCGGAATACTGAAAGTTCTCCTGGGCGGCTATCTGAACATAGCTGCCGGAGAGGTGTCGCTTGTAAATGGTCCTTTCGGAAAACCGGAGCTCTCTGCGAAAGGGCGTTCAAAACCCGTCTGTTTTAACGTATCGCACTCTCGCGGGCTTGCTCTTCTTGCTTTTGCTCTCGATTGCGACGTCGGTGTGGACATAGAATTCAGACGCCCGGACATCGGAGTGGACCACATTGCGGGACGTTTTTTTTCGCCGGGTGAGAGGCTCTCTCTTGAAAGCCTTTCTCCGGAGATGAAGGAAAGGGGCTTTTTTGCGTGCTGGGCCCGCAAGGAGGCATTCCTGAAGGCTTCGGGCAGAGGACTCTCCTTCGGCATCGATCGAGTCGAGGTTTCTACGGATCCGGAATTGCCTGCCTCGCTTCTAAGCGTCCGGGGCAACAGAGAGGACGTGACCCAATGGTCTTTGCGTGATCTGCCCGTGGCCCCGGACTATGCCGCCGCTATTGCGGCAAAAAGAGATCACGGTTGTAATCTTATTCTTCTGCAATGGCCCGACGGCGAGAATTACCAGGGAAATCAGAAATAGAGTCTCAGAGGAAGGACTTTTCAAAAACCGACGATCATCCTGAGGAGACGGCCTTTGGTGGGGACAAAGCCGAGTGGGAATTCCCTTCCGGCCGATCGAGGGTCCGCAAAAGTCCCGAACATCCTGTCCCAGATGGTGAGGACAAAACCGAGATTCTTGCGAAGGAGCCCTCTGGAGCCGTGATGGACACGGTGATAGTTGGGAGTGATGAAGAGCCATTCCAGTGCACCCAGGTCCACCCATAGGTTGGAGTGGATCCATATGTTTACCGCTACCCCGAAAGAAAAGGCCACGCCTGCTTCCCATGTAGTCATCTGGAACAGATAATAAGAGATCAGGATTTGAGGAACTGCAAAGAGCAGCAGATGAATAACGCTTGTTCTCGAGCCTGAAAGCCACCACAGATGTTCTATGCTGTGATGAAAAGCGTGGGTGCGCCAGAGGAGTCCTATCCAATGCATCCCCCTGTGGACCCAGTAGAGGCAGAAATCAGCAAGGACTATCCCAAGTACGACCCTGAGCGGGCCAGGAAGCCACTGCAGGCCGGTCCAGGCGAACAGCTCCTTTGTGTCGAGCGCCGAAAAGCCTTTCATCAGGATCTCCTTCCATCCCTCGCCCGCAAAAACGACTACGGCAAGCGAGAGCGCATTGAGGCCGAATTCCCATCGCCTGTCCACTGGCCGGCCGGGACGGCGGCGCTCCAGATAATCAACGTAAAGCACTATCACCATAAGTGTAAATGTCTCGAGGAGTCTCTCTCTGTCCATCGTGGTCATATAACATAATAGGTCATAAGACACTTTTTGCAAGGAAAGTCGGGTGAAGGGGCAACGCTTCTTTATTCGTATCCGGAATGATAGACTATAAAGAAAGGAGGAGGGTTGCGTGCTGCTTCTCAGACTCATCGTCGGGACCGCTCTGCTCATCGCCGGTCGCAAGCTCTTCTGGCTTTTCCTCGGCGGCGTAGGGTTTGTTTTCGGCGTTGACCTGGCGGAAAGGTTGATTCACGGACAGCCGCATCACATCATAGTCCTGATTGCCTTGGTTGCCGGAGTAATCGGGGCCGTAATCGCGGTTCTCTTTCAAAGAGTTGCAATTGGTTTGGGAGGATTTTTTGCGGGCGGCTACATACTTGTCGGCCTTTTAAGGGAGCTGGGGATGGCAGCCGGCCAGTACCATTGGGTCTTTTTCCTTGTCGGCGGCGTTCTGGGGGCATTTCTTATGAGCATTGTGTTCGATTGGACTTTGATTGTCCTGTCGTCGGCGATAGGGTCGGTCCTCATCCTTCACTCGCTTCATATGTCCCACGATCTCGCAAGGCTGATCTTCCTTTTCCTCTTAATAGCGGGCATAACCGTGCAAGCCGGGCTTGCCAGACGACGTCCGGATTGAGGCACGAAGACCAATGTCTCTGCCGCAAAGCCCAGTGATTGAGAGGGCGCAATATACAGTTGCGCAGTTATTTATATGCTTGACAAATTATGCTTCCTGTGATAGTCTGAAAATAAGAAGGAGAGAGTAACTGAAATTCAGATTACTCACGAGATGTTTACTCCTTAAGGAGGCAACATGGCAAGCAGAAAGAACATAGGCTATGGAAATTATTGTAACAGGATGTACACGGAGCTCGTGGACATGAGGAAGAAACTCCTGGATTTTGTGTCCGAGATCGAGCATATGAAGGGTCCGGACAGGGAGCAGCTGGAATATCAGATCCCTCATTTTCAGGATATGGTGAGGACCATTGAGTGGAAACTCGAAATCCTGACAAGGGTTTGCCCCTTTGAGTGGGCGGGTTATCCGGATGTCGAAAAAACCGCTTCCATTCGTGTCGATGAAGAATTCGTTCAGAAAGAGGTTATCGGTGCCGGAAACATTGGAGGCTAAGATCTCTCTTTGATGCCTGAGAATCGCTCTTGGCCGGGGGAACAAATAATAATAATTTGTTCCCCCGGCTTGTTTTTTATGCAATATCTTCATTCGTCCTGTATTACTTTTAACGGAAACGGCCCGCGGCCCGGGCGCCGGAAGAATCTTTGTTCATTTTTTGCCGCAGTCGAATTATAAATATAGAAGACTTAAAGTCTTGATTTGAAGTTGAAAAAAGTCGTTGTTGCGTGCTTAAATGCAAAGGGCCTTTACGGGTGGACTTGTTTATTTGGGGAAGGCCGAGACAAGCGGTTCTAAAAGGAGAGGATGGTAAGATGAACTGCTGGGAATTTATGCGGTGTCCGGGTGAAGTCCAGGCGAACTGCCCGGCGTATCCCGAGCACGGACTGGATTGCTGGAAAGTGACCGGTACGAAATGCGCACTCGGGAAATATGTTATGGCGTCGATCTCTGAGAAGATAGAGTACTGCCGCAGGTGCGATTTTTATCAGAGGTTCGCCAATAAATTCTGATCGGCGATGCGCGAAACACCGGCCTACTTCAGCTCCCTTTTCAGTTTCTCAAGGGCCTGACCGAAAATCTCTCCATATCTTTTTTCGTGCTCGGACAGGAACTCCGACATCTTTGTTTGCAGGGCCTCATCCACTGAGAGGGCAGCCTGATATGTCGTCCGGCCGTCCGGGGTCCTCACAGGCCGCATCCTGAGCTGCGGGTTCTGCTCGATTGCGGCCCTTAGCTGCTGTACGGCCTGCTCCTTCGCCTGACTGTATTCCTTGCGCAGTCTCTCCATAGCGTTGATTAAGCTCTCTATTGCGGAGGGGTTTCGCTTTTCCTTCAGGGCCTCTATGGCCAGTATCCCGTCTCTTCGCAGCACGAACTCTTCCTGCGACGTCCCGAGCCTCAGTGAGTCGGCGATGCTCTGCTGGGCCTCACGCAGAAGAGACGGCTTTATCCCCTTAAATCTCTGCCAAATCTCGTCCCTGCTGAGCCGGCCCTTGAAAAAAACCGCCAGCAGAGACTTCATCTCTTCGCGGTCTTTCATCTCAGCCTTTTCTTCCGAGGACAGCGATTCTATGCTCTTCATCTTTTCCATGGCCTTCTCAAAGGCGCTTTTCACTTCTGCCATGATTCCGCTCCTTTCTACAGACACATATTCAACGCCTTAATTTTAGCAAACTCACAGCTTTGAAACTACACTTTTTTCATCTCTTCCGATAAAGTCCGAGGAAACACGCTCTCTTTCTTTCTTGCGACGTTGCCGGAGGCTGTGCAGCTATTTCCAATACGGGCGCCTCATTCAGTATAATGGATAATCAATCATCCTTTTTGGAGGTGTTCTTATGAAATTAAGGCCATTGCAGGATTGGGTGGTAATTACAAGAAGCGGGTCTGCCGCGAAGAGTTCCGGCGGCATTATAATTCCTGAGTCCGCCAAGGAGAAACAGTCGGAAGGCCTTGTGGAGGCGGTTGGTCCCGGTAGGATTAAGAAAGGCAAGAAGGGAGAAAGGTTCGTGCCGACCGTCCTTCAGCCTGGACAGCGCGTCTATTTTGGAGAGTATTCCGCAAGTGACATAGATCTCGACGGCGAAAAGATTACGCTTATCAGGGAAGAGGATATCCTCGGTGTCCTCGAAGATAACGGCGTCCGCCACATGGAAAGACAAGGGGAGAAGGCCGCATCAAACAAAAGGGGCGCAAAAGAGGAAAAGACGATGAAAAAGGGGACCCTGAAGAAGGCTAAAGGGAGGACTTCAATCAAGACCGAAAAACCGAAAGGGAAGGCAGGAAAGATCTCTGCGACCCGAAAGACGAGAAAATTGAAGAATGCCGACTCAGCAGGCAAAATCCGCTCTGTGCGAAAAATGAAGTCGAAGAAGACCGTAACTGCGGGTAAGACCTTGAAGAAGAAAAATGAAAAGAAAGCCAAAGCTAAGACAACGGGTAGAGCTGCCGCCGGCAAGGACGTGAGACGCAGGACTAAGACGGCAAAGAAGGTGACTTCAAGGACAGGAAAGCGGAAATAATCGTCTGAGAAAGAGCCGGACAATAAACGTCTTTAGTCTATGGATTATCTACCGGCGATGGGTATGTGATGCCTGACCGGGAAAGAATCATTGTCTCCACGCATACGACCAGGTTCCTGCCTCTGGCAGTGGTCCTGCTGGTCAATATATCTCCTGTCTTAAAGCATGAACTCTTCGTGGAGGTCGCGTACGGATTTATTTTTGGCGCTGTTCTGATGCTGAAGAAATGGGACTTTTTCCATCTTTCGGCCCTCTTCCTCCTCATATGCCTTTTAACCGCCATGTTTCCTGCGGCCGTCTCGAGCATTCCTTCGATAAAATTTCTGATACCCCTCGCCGTTTCCACATCAGTCGTGCTTCTTGTTCCCGCCCTCCGCGCCTCTCTTTCGTGGGTAAGGAAGGGAACGATCGACGGGCCCTCCTTGATCTTGATACTTATAACCGTAGTTGTTTCCAGCGGCGCGCTTCTCTTATGGGCCTTCGGAACGGACAACCTCGGTGTGGGAGTCGGCATGGCCAAAGGCTTTCTACGATTCCCCAAATTGCTGGTCCTTGCAGTCGGCGTGCCGCTGTTCGCCCTTGTGAACGCCTTCGCAGAAGAGATCGTCTTTCGCGGGGTAATGCAGAACGCCCTTAGCAAGGCCTTTCCGCGACGACCTATTGTCCTTATATTGCAGGCCTCCGCATTTGCCGCCTTTCATGTTGCCGGTGGATTTCCGAACGGCTATGCAGGCTATGTGATGGCGTTTGTGTACGGACTTATGATGGGTCATCTCAGGGACAGGACCCAGGGCCTGCTGGTGCCCTATTGCGCTCACGTCGGGGCTGACCTTACTATCGGCTACTTCTTATTCTCATATGTCTCATGATCCTTCAGGATTGTCTGCTGCGGCAGGATCCGGGATGTCGTATAATAAGCGGTATAGTATGACAGACAGGAAAAGATAATGCAGATAGACCAGAAGATTCACGCGCTCAAGCTGCCTTTCTATGTGACGAGTCCGTCCGGGATGGTCCTTGAGCGTTTCGTCTACGTGTATCTCATCTACGGCACCGAGATCTGTCTGATAGATTCCGGCATTGCATCTTCGGCGGAGGAGATCTTCGATTATGTAAGGAGGACCGACCGGAAGGTCGGCGACATATCCCTGATCGTCCAGACGCACTCACATCCCGACCATATCGGCGCAACAAGAATCATAAAGGCGGAGACGGGCTGCGCGGTCGCCGTTCATTCTTCCGAGAAGGAGTGGATCGAAGATGTAGAGCGTCAGAACAGAGAGCGTCCTGTGCCGGGATTCCATTCTCTTGTCGCAGGTCCGGTCGGGGTCAACAGGGTCATCGAGGACGGGGAAATCATTGATCTGGGCTGCGGCCTGAAGCTGCAGGTCATTCATACTCCAGGGCATTCTAGGGGCTCTGTCTCACTCCTGCTTTCGGGATATAACGTGCTCTTTTCCGGGGACGCTGTGCCTGTCCCGGGAGATCTGCCGATTTATGAAGATGTGGCCGCGTCCGTCACGTCTCTGAAGAGGTTGAAGGGCATTCCGGGACTGCGACAACTCCTTGCTTCCTGGGATGAGCCCAGGAAAGGGACCCAGGCTTATGAGCGCTTGGATGAGGGACTGCGCTATTTGCAGCGTGTCCACGATTCGGTTCTTGGGATCGCCGAGAACAATCCCTCGATCGACGAAATGGAGCTCTGCGGCAAAGTGCTGGAAGATATCGGTATCCCACCGATCGCTGCAAACCAGCTTGTGGCGCGCTCCCTGTCTTCTCACCTGTCCTTGCGGGAGAAAAAAGAGATCATTTAGACCGGGTCATTCAGGCCGAATACGAAAGAGCAGGAATAAGTATTGCGGCGAAAATGATGCTTTCCCCATATTCTTTTCAATTAAATGCTTGACGCAAGCTGCAAGGAACATGTTTCGAAGTTGCATAAATAAGAAAGTAAAGCTTATTCTAAACTATAAAGGTCCTGTTTCCTTTTTGAATGACTGAAGAAAGGAGTGAATCCAAATGATGAAAAAGAGAATAACAAACAGAGCTGACATTTTCTTTGCAGGAGTGGCGCTTTTCGCAGGGTTTCTGCTGGCGTCGTTTGTAAATACGGCGTCGGCATTCCACTCGGAAGGCCTCCCTCATCACGCCTATGTTCTCGGCATCGACCCTTCCACCAAGACACTGAATGTGAGGTTATATGAATCGGCCGTGTCTTCGCCTGAGAGGGTAAAAGGAGAGATAACGGTCAATGCTGATCCCGGGACAAAGGTGTTTATGTGCAACAAGAGCAAGAACTTCGACGATATAAGGGTAGGCGACACGCTCACCCTGATGTACCACGATATGGACGGCAAACATTACGCCGACAACATCACGATCTGGTCTTCGCCCGATAGAAAATGCTGAAGGTCACAGGCCTTGAAAAGGCGTCGAATGCGACGCCTTTTCTGTGAGAACAGGCGCAGATAATGTTCGTTTCGAGGTTGCAGGAAAAAGCCCTCTTGTCTGCGGCCTAAGAAGATGAATCGGAGCGAAAGAGACGCAGCCCGCCGTCTTCTTCCCGAACAGATACCCCTCTGCCGCCCAGCAGCTTGAAGAGCGGACGGCCGAACATGAACAATTCGGCTGAAAGAGGAAGCGAGAATGCGGAAACGGCTGCGGCACGAAAAGTCAGGTCCCTCTGAATAAGTTCTTCGAGTTCCTCAAAAGCTGCCGGGTCCTCATTACTGCCTGATAATAAAGAAAGCAAGTCTTCCATTTGCCGGACAGAGCATTCTTCTTCGTGGCCCTCGATCAATTCCAATACAGGGTCTTCGGGATCTATTACGTCTGCCCGCCTGAGCGGGTCTTTGCCGATGACGGACAAAAGCTCCGCAGTATCCCAGCACTTCAGGATCCGGCATTCCAATGGTCTGTGTTCATAGATCCTGCAAGATGATCCTGCCCTATCGAAAAAAAGACATTCCCACGTCCGCCCTTTGCCCGAAATCTTGACGATCTCAGTCCCCGCAGGATGAAGTCCCTCCCTGTCCGGAATGTGGGTGAGCTCTCCTTTTCTGATGGTTATAAGGTCCTCGCGCCGTACGCGTCCTGCCGCGATGAGATGCCTGTCTTCCGCATGGAGGGTCGGCCCCCCTTTCATGCAGCAGGCGCCGCAGCGCATGCAGCTCGTTATCTCTCTTGAGCTCTCCCCGGTCAAGGCTCTATTCGCCGTCGATCCATTGGATAGAGGTCTTCCCTCTGTGGCCGTGGACCTTTTCAACGTCCCCGATGCTTTCATAGAGGTCGATCGAAGGCGTTTCGGTGAGCCATATAATGACGCATCTGCCGGATGAGAACTGTATTCCTTCGGCCACGAGACCGGTCCCTGAAATACGGCATTCATCCTCGCTCCTGTTGAGGACAAATCGTCTGAACTTCCTCGGGTCGTGTTCGGTCATTGCGAGATTAGGCCCTCTGGACCTCTACATAATGCGCCGCGGCAAGGGCCGCTACGCATCCGTCGGCAGCAGCGACTACGATCTGATTTGCAAACTTCTGCCTTATGTCGCCGGCCGCAAAAATGCCCGGGACGCTTGTTGCGCACCTGTCGTCGGTGATGACGAAGCCCTGCTCATTCACCCGGACCTCCGGCGGAATCAGATGACTGTTCGGAGAATAACCGATGAAGATGAAGACGCCGTCGGCGCTCAACTCTCGCCCTTCCCCGGTCCTGACGTCCTCCAGCGTTACGGCCCTGACCTTTTTCCCATCACCCAAGATTTCCCTGATGACCGTGTTCCAGACGATCTCTATCTTCGGTTCCGAGACCAGACGGTTTTGCAATATCCTGCTTGCCCGCAAAGAGTCCCTCCTATGAATAAGATAGACCTTCTTTGTCAGTTTGGACAGATAAAGCGCCTCCTCGACGGCTGTGTCTCCTCCGCCCACAACCGCAACGGTCAGGTCCCTGAAGAAGAAGCCGTCGCAGGTGGCGCAGTAGGAAACGCCGCTGCCGAGATATTCTGCCTCTCCCGGGACGCCGAGCTTCCTTACAGTGCCTCCTACTGACAGGATCAGCGCCCGCGCTATAAGGAGGTCGCCGCTTGCAAGACGGACAGAGTGGAAGTCAATGCCGGTCCTTATTTCGGTCACCTCTTCCTGCACAATCTTCAGGCCGAACGCTCTGGCGTGGCGGACCAGTCTTTCAGACAGGTCAAATCCCGTTATGCCCTCGACCCCCGGATAGTTTTCGACATCCTTCGATATTGCTATCTGTCCGCCTAACAATCCTTTTTCAATCAGGACTGTTTCTAAGGCAGCTCTCTTGCAATAGAGCCCCGCGGTGAGTCCGGCAGGCCCCCCTCCGACGATGATGACTTCATATGTTCCTCCGGCGTTCATGGCAAGTAGCTCAAGAAGTCAACTCGCAGTATAACCCACATTCATAAAATATGGGCAGGTGCGACGCAAGACTTTATTGTTTCGACACAGTAAAGTAATTTTCCAATAAGCACTTTGCCAGATGTTGCCACAGTCAATTTTCATTAATCCCGGCTTCCCGGTCTTGATATTCCGTCGATTGCAAAAAAGTCTTGAGTCGTGTCTGCCCGTCATGCAACCAGGTTCATGAATGACCCGTGCTAAGAATACAGCACCTTGCGTTCGAGGTCGGTAGAGCGGGAAATGCGCTTCGCTTCTTCAAGGGTTATGACGTCCTGCCTGCAGAGCTGGATCAGGTGCTGGTCCATGGTCTGCATGTGGTATTCATCGCGCCCCTTTTCGATGTGTCCTTCGATCTCTTCGAGGTGCCCGTCGCGTATGCACGACTTTATGGTGGATGTCGCATACATGACCTCAAGGGCGGGAAGTATGTTATCTCCGCTCTTGCCCCTCACGAGACGCAGGGATACCGTGGCCACGATACTGTCTGCGAGCCTGTGGCGGACATTCTCCTGGGTCTGCGGCGGGAAGTAGCCCACGATTCGATTTATGGTGGAGGCGGCATTATTGGTATGAAGGGTCGTAAGCACCAGATGACCGGTCTCGGCGGCCTTGATGCAGGCGTCGATCGTCTCGAGATCGCGCATTTCTCCGACCATAATGACATCCGGGTCCATGCGCATGGCCGACCTCAGGGCGCCGCTGAAATTATCAGTGTCGATGCCGACCTCTCTCTGAATGATGCAGCTCTTGTTCGAATGAAAAATAAACTCTATAGGGTCCTCGATAGTGACTATGTTGTAATTCATGTTGTCGTTGATATACCTGATCATCGAGGCGAGGGTAGTGGATTTCCCGTTGCCCGTCGGACCGCAGACAAGGACAAGACCATTTGGGGCCTTCGATATGTTTCCCAATACCAAGGGAAGATTCAGCTCCTCAAAGGTGCCGATATGATGGGGTATGACCCGCATTACAAGACCGATATTGCCGCGCTGGCGAAAAATGCTGACGCGGAAACGCCCCACGTTGGAGAGAGTATATGAGGTGTCGAACTCCCGAATGTCCTCCGGCAGTTTCCGGTTTTGCTGTTCCATCACTATCGAGGCGATGAACTCTGTGTCTTTCACCGTCAGCGCGCTGAGTTTGGAACGGATGAGGTGCCCGCGCGCCCTGAATATGGGGGGATTGTCCACTTCAAAGTGGATGTCAGAGACCTTCTTTTCAAAGGCTATTTCGAGAATCTGCGTAAAAGTTGCTATGTCCATGACTTTCTTTCCTTCTTCTTGTTGCCTGAGTATTTGAGTCTGTCTTACTGTTCCTCTCCGGAATGTGCTATGCCGAGTTTCTTTCGATAAAGCGAATTTTCCAATACGAGTCCGGCCTCATTCGCCAGGATCTCCAGGATATCGCTTTGGATTCCGGAAACCTCTTTATCGCCGAAATCCCCGTATGTCACGGTCACGATCCTGCCGAGACTCTTCATCGGAAGCAAGGCTATGACCGGCCTGAGCGGGGCGCCGATTCCTTCAAATAGGTGTTCCTTCAGCACCTGGTCGCTGCATTCGCCATAGAACAGCCTTCCCTTTTCAATCATATCACGGAAAACCGAGGGTTCGGTCAAGGGTATCTTCAGGCCTCCGGCCGGCGTAGCGCCGTGGTCTTTTTCAGCGTATACCCCGATGGCCTTCTCTCCGGTGAGCTCCGAAGGCCGCACGATAAACGTGATAGACCGTTCAAAGACTTCTGAGACACAGTGAAGAAGGGCGAGAGACACGGCTGAAGGTTCACTGAGGTCCCTGAAGGCCGCTATGCGTCGCCTGAGTCTGGCGAGCCGGTCTTCGTCCGAAGCCGCTCCCTCTCTCTCTTCCTGAAAGAAACGTCTTATATAGGAGTTGAAAGTATCTAAGAAGGCTATCACGTCTCTTACAAAGGTCTGGCCGCGGTCCTCCGTTGAGGGCCTCGGGAAAACCGCCCCGATGCCGTCATCCAATGCCTTAAGTGTGAAATCGTAATCCAGCGGAGACACCATCTGGATTACAGGGACCTTCGGGAACTGCTCTCTCAAACGATGCCGCCAGTCAGCGATGTGATCCGCCGAAAGTGATCCCGGAGCGGGCCCGGGATTATCGAAGGCAACGATAGCCGAGAATTTCCTTTCGGTGCAATTATTTATAATACGGTCAAGCTCCTCGGGACGGTCAGCAGTAAACACGAGAACGCCCTCATCCTTGCAAATCGTCATAACGGAATGGGTGATCAGTTCATCCTTGCTCACAAGAACAACCGCTTTCATACCGCCTTCTTTCCTGGCCAAGCCTTTGCGGGCGTCCACACTCACGGCGGAGCCATGCAGGAAAGAGACGAGGGCCTCCTGGTCGCCGGACGGAAAACCGGGGAGGAGCTCTCTTATCTTCTGGCGGTGGATCTCGAGGGGGTCGAAGATTTCGTCAGCCGAGAAGATTTCTGGCATCTTCCTTTCGAGGTGATCGAGATCGCTCAGTCCGAGGTCGTCCGCTGTAACGGCCGGGCCCGCCTGCAGGCTTTCGGCCTGAGTTTCCGAAGGGATGACCTCCTCGAACAATTCCTCATCCGAGGGTATGACCTTCCCGGCGTTGCGGTCACGCTCGCGTTCATCATAGATGCGGAGGGCGTCCATCAATACCATCTGCGCGTCGAGGCTTATCTCCTGCTCCATCTTGCTGATGGGATAACTGCACTCAGGTGAAACATAGATGGCCTCTGTGTCAAGGGTGAAGGTCCCGGCTGTCCAGCCGACAAGCTCGACTATGGTCATCTCAATCAGTTTCTTCAGACCTTTGGTCGCAGCTTCAGGCTTCAGTCTGCCCATATCTATCAGGGTCGCGATCAGGGGTTTCCGCCCGGCGCCGGCGCTCCTCTGGACCTGCAGCACCTTTTCGAGATCTTCCCGGTTTATGGCGTTCATCCTCACCAGAACACTTCCGATGCGGACTTTGTTGTTGAGGTGGCTTGCACCGACGATGCAGCCGTTGCTGAAGATTATGCGGCTTTCACCCCTGCTCCCCTTGACCGAAAAGGTGCCTGATTTCCGGGTCGTGTTGAGCAGTTGAATTATGTCAAATATGCTGAGATGTTCTAAGTCTCCTGTGAAGGCCATCGATTCTCGATCCTGTCAAGAAACAGTTAATGTATAACAAGGATACCATAATATGGACGTAGTGGTAAATATCCGATTTTATTCGATGAAATGCCCCTGATTTCGAGCCCCTTCCAGAGTCCGTCTTTTCTTTCTTATAGCTAAGAAGAGGGTCTGTTATGTGATATAATAATAGTAAGAAGAGGTCCCGACAAAGCCAAACTCTCTGCGAAGAGGGGGCGGAAAGCGGCGGGTCTCATAAATGAGATGGCCGAGCTGCCGAAGGGAAAAAGGTTGCTCGGTTTTTTGTTTGCTGAACAGGAAGGAGGAGCGACATGGTACTTGAACTGACGGAGAAAGAAAAAGAATTGTTGAAGATTGCTCTTGAAAGCTTTGAAAGTGATCTGCGGGACGAATTAGCAAAGACGGATAAGCAGAACTGGAGATATGCCCTTCGAGGCGAAGAGCAGGCTATAAGAAGTCTCATTGAAAAAGTATCGGCAAGAGCATGATCCTAGAGGGCGAAGCGGTGTCCGGCATAAAAAATTGAAGCTGCTGATATTAATATTCCTGCATATGATCCTGCGAATGGATTGCTACAGTTCCCGCAAACCTTAATGCGTAAGAATACGCGTTAAGGTTTTTTTTGGAGAAGTTCCAGCACGTTCGCGGAAAAGACTGATTCAGATCATTGAGAGTCCGGCAGTTTTTTGTCATCATATATACATAAGAACTTGAAATGGGCCTGGCTTGCGAAGGTCATGCCGGAAAAACCGGCCGGAGAGATCACATAAGGATGAAGAGTGGCAGTATGGACAAGAAGGAGACAATATCGCAGGGCAGGCATCCGAGGGTTGTCAGAGAAGAAGAAACGATCAGGGCGATGGTCGAGATCTACTGCCGCGATCACCATTCGCCGGACCATGAAATGTGCGCCGGGTGCAGGGAACTCCTGGACTACGCTGAAATGCGTCTTGCGAAGTGCCCCTTCCAGGAGAAGAAGACGACCTGCGCAAATTGCCCCGTGCATTGTTATAAGCCGGTTATGCGGGAAAGGATCAAAGAGGTGATGCGCTACTCCGGACCGCGCATGACCTATCGTCACCCGCTTCTGGCGCTGCGCCATGTGGTGGACGGCAGGAAAAAACAGGCCCCTCCTAAACGACGTGCGTGAATTAATGTCTCTTTGCAGATGCGCTTCTTTTCCATTGCCCTCCGTTTTTGATAAAATAGGATCAGTGAAAGAAAACCGATGAGAAGTTCGACGGGAGAACAAGATGACCTGGAAATGTCCTGATTGCAAGGCTGAGAACCCTGACTCCAAACAAGAGTGCTCATGCGGCTACGCATATTATAAGGTCATGGGGATCAGATCGGGCGAATCTGAAGAGTTCGTAAAGAAGACATACAGGTATCTGATGACCGTCTGGCAGGAGGACAAATTCGCCCATGATCCGCAGGCGCTGAAGAACGCCAGGGAAAGGAAGAAGAAGATAAACGATGCCTACGAGATATTCAGGAAACATTTTGCGCAGGGACAGAAAGAGCCGGGAACAGGAACGAATCGAGCAAGAATAATCTCGATCACGGCGATAGCTGTTTTGATCGTCGCTTCTGTTTTTGTCTATATGGCCGTTTCCCCCAAAAGCGCTCCTGTAAGGGAGGCCAACTCTCAAGGCGGCGCTGTGGGCACACCCGGACCTTCTAAGAAAGAGGAGGCAAAGGCGTCCGGCAACCAGCCTTCCGTTAACTCGTCCGGTGGCAACGGGGCCGGTCAGCAAACATCATCCGATCAAAAAGACGACCTTTCTTCTGAAGCATTACCGGGGAATCCGGATGACAGGGCGATAGAGCTTGTTAAGAAATCCCACGTGATCGACCGGGTCCTCACAGTGGATTCGCTCATGAAGAAATGGGCGGCCGATAACTCGGCGAAGTACCAGATCCTTGGGTGGAAGGCAAAGAAGTTTGACGCGCAGATGTACCTCGTGGCCTTCAGCATAAGCGACGGCATAGAAACCAAGGGTTTCTATTTTGATGTCGATCTGGATACGGGTACCGTACGCCATCTTGCGGATTATCCGGAACTTCAGAAGAAGTACGGGATTCAGTACAAGAAATAATAACGGTGTAGCAGCCGTTGTCAGGCTCCTTGCAGACCCAAGCAAGCACGGCGCCTTTTCTCCTTGCATCTTGCAGCCAGGTCTTCTATCATAATGCAATACCGATTCGGAGGGCTGTCAATCAGTGGGAGGATTTGACGGAAAAGGGAAGGTATAATGGGGAGGGATTCGAAAAGGCCTCAGAAGCTTAATCGCCATGCCTATTCCAAATGGAAGTCACCACTGTCTCGGTATGCCTCAAACTCGCTTGTGCCGCTAGGAATAAAACACGACGACATGCTGATGCGGTCACAGGCCAAAGCAGCGGGCGGAAGGCGGTATCTATGTGTAGATGCAAGATGTGGTGTACTCAATAACTTGTTAGTTTTAAGGAGAACCTTTTGAAGATCAAAAAAGCAACGATCATCGCTGCTGTCGCCTTCATCTTGTATATTCTTTTCTCGATGCGCCCCGTGCTTGCTGATTTCTATCAAACAATCTGGCCAACTCGCCTTCTGTTCATATCAATAATTTTCCTAATGCTTTCTATTTTTATTGGTTATCCATTTTGTCACGCAGGCTTGGGGCCATGGATCATGTCAAAAAGAGGCAAGAGAAAGCTATGGGAGAATTACGTCTATTTCGGAAATATTTTGCAGATGGGAAACGATTTAAAGGAGCTTGCAAAACAGAATGACCAAGACGCGATTCAGATTTTAAAGATAATTAATTTCTGTAAAAGGTCCATTGTGCTCAGCATCGTTTCGGTAATCATCTTCGGAATAATAAGTACCAGGATGCAGTCGTGAAACATTGTCAGGGAAAATCATTTCAAAATATTGAATACCAACCTGCGGCTCCACACACACATGGGGTCAGACTTGACTATTGACATTGTACGGGTGTGGTGATAGTGTTTGTTTGTGGCGCGCAAGCCGAGGATAGAATTTGAGGGTGCATTTTATCACGTAATAACCCGGGGCAACCAGAGGCA
>JAJYIF010000029.1 GCA_021790195.1 Nitrospirota bacterium | reverse complement strand
AAAAGGCTGGAAATTGATTTACACTCTTGACCTTTCGCCGAATGGCGCTATAATTTTTGGAGTGACGGAACCGAAGATGGAAGGGCGGGCCTTTGGTATCGCAGGAGAAAAACGCTCCTCCGATTCCTACAGGTTTCCGGGGATCGATCACAACTCGGCGTTTCCCATAGAGGTCGTTGTTTTCAAAGACGCGGGCAAGGTCAAAGTCGCGGTCCTCGATGAGATGTACAGGATGAAGCTTTATTTCGAGGACGCAGGCATGTGGGCCTTCATGAAGAACATGAGGATGCCCGGTCAGATACAAGGGGAGATCGTAGATATGGTCAAGGCCGATCTCAAATAATTGTCTTTTTTGAAAGGGGGTGAAGAAGAACAATAAGAGAGTTTTAGTCTTAACGGGGGTAGAGGTAAAGGAAATCAGAATTCAATAAGGAGGTAGATATGCGGAGAAGTTTGATATTTTTGCTGCTTTTTAGTTTGGTCGTTTTTCTTTCTGCTCCGGCCATGGCAACTAACGGCGACAATCTGATCAGCATCGGCCCCATTTCGAGGAGCATGGGTGGTGTCGGCATTGCCGCGCCGCAGGATGCCATCAGCGCCGTATTCTCGAACCCGGCCGCCATGTGTTTTGGTCCTTATTGCCCTGGTTCAGGGTTTGACTTTGCGGGCACATTATTCATGCCTAAGGTGAAGGCCAGTATCAGCGGCCAGGCGTTCGGACCTATGCCGGCCTTCAATATTTCTGCGGACAGCGACAAGAAAGTCTATGCGATCCCGGCGATCGGCTTGTCTGTCCCGATCACCAGCGCGTTCCCCCTCTGGAGATTCGGCATAGCCGCCTACGGTGTGTCGGGTCTCGGCGTGGACTATAGAAATACAGCTATCAATGATCCGCAGCATTTTAACTTCGGCCCGATGGGACAGTTCCCCCTGGCTGCGGGGACGGACACGCAGTTGCAGATCATGAAATTTGCGCCCTCAATTGCCTTTCAGCCGAATGAAAGCTTTTCCGTAGGTCTTGCCGTACATATCGACTATGACAGCCTTGATCTCGGGAGCGGGTCTTCCTTTAATTATGCACTCGGCGCACAGCTTGGCGCTATATACAAACTCACCGATATGATTTCGGTCGGAGCGACGTATATTACTCCCCAGGAGGTGAAGTTCAAGAATGTCGCTGATTTTAACGGCGACGGTGTGGCGGACAACCTGAAACTCGAGTCCCCGCAGCAGGTCGGAATCGGCGTAGCAGTTGAGCCCGTTAAAGACTGTTTGTTGCTTGAAGCAAATGGAAGGTGGATAAACTGGGCTGACGCGACCGGGTATAAAGACTTTGACTGGAAGGACCAGTGGGTCCTGGCCCTGGGTGCCCAGTTCAAGCCGGTGAAGCAACTTGCACTGCGCGTAGGATATAACTACGGCGACAACCCGGTGAGGCAGCACGGCAACTTTGACGGCGCCTATTCGCCCACTAATAATGTTAATGTCCAGGGCGTGCAGATTCCCCGTTACTATTACGAGACATTCAGGATGATCGGGTTTCCTGCGATTGTGAAACAGCATGTCACAATGGGAGTCGGTTATGAATTCTCAAAGAAGTTTGTCGTCAACGCCGGCTATACACACGGCTTCAAAGAGACACTTAGTGAAAGCGGCACCAATATCGCCGGCCAGCCGACCACGCTTCAGTCTACGCTCAGTGAAGACAGCGTTGAGTTCGGTCTCACCTTCAGGTTCTAATTAGGTCCCAATAAAGGGGGACATTCGTCCCCCTTTTTCAATCCCTCTCACAAACTACCTAAGCCCAACCAACAAGGATAAATATGTTGCTTTATAAAACCGTACAAGGCTATAATTAAGCAGTTGCACAATTTAGCAACTTAAGTAACAATTGCATGGTAGAATGAATTATGAACCTTAGACCATGGAGGGTGTGATGGGAAAGAACAATTTCTGGTCACCGTATATTGCTGGAGTGGGTCTGGGTTTGACCCTTCTCGCAACGTTCGTTATCACGGGCTGGGGACTCGGAGCGTCGAGCGCGTTCTCGCTCCTCAGCGGTGTGGGTTTCGGCAAAATCGATCCGGAGTATGCGCACAAACTGAAGTATTTCGCGCAATATCTCAATGTCGAGGCGCCATTGCTCAACTGGGTCCTTTTCGAGATAGGCGGGCTCTTCCTGGGCGCTCTTGCCGCCTCGATTGCGAGCAGGAATTTTAAGCTGAGATTCGACAGGCCCGCACATATGGGCAACACTGCGAGACTTCTGACCGCATTCGGAGGAGGCATCCTGATCGGATTCGCGAGCAGGCTGGCAAGGGGTTGCACGAGTGGAGTGGCCCTGTCCGGCGGCGCCCAGCTGGCGCTTGCGGGATGGATATTCGTTATCTCGATGTTTGCCGCCGGATACCTCGGCGCGGCGTTTTCCAGGAGGTTATGGTCATGACGGCGCCCTTTGTATTCAGTCAGAGCACGGGACTCCTGTTTGCTATAATACTCGGGTTCTTCTTCGGTCTTTTCCTCGAACGGGGGGGGCTCGGCGATCCCCATAAGCTGACGGGGGTCTTCTATTTCACGGACTTTGCCGTCCCGAAGGCGATGTTTACGGCAATACTCGTCGGCGCCACGGGATTGTACCTGCTTTCAGACCTGAGATTACTGGATATGAGCAGGGTCTGGATTGTTCCGACCTTTTTCTGGCCCCAGATTGTAGGAGGAGGACTGTTCGGTCTCGGTTTCCTGATCAGCGGCTATTGCCCTGGGACTGCTGTGGCGGGTTTTGCTTCGGGAAGGATAGACGCACTGGTCACTATGATCGGCATAGTGGCGGGGTCTCTCGTCTTCGGTATTATCTATCAGGATGTCGAGGCCTTCTACATGTCTTCGCAGATGGGAGGGGCATTGCTTCCTGAGGTGCTGGGCCTTCCCCACTGGATAGTTATGGTCCTTGTATTTGCCATGGCCGGCGGCATGTTCTATCTCATGGAACGACACGAAAGAAAGCACGCAGGGATGGCGTAATCTGTCGGGTTCGACGACGGAAACAAGGGTAAGCAGCTCAAATAGTACGGGTAGGTTAAGGAGTATCTTTACTGACCTATTTGACCTTTTGAACTTCTTGCATTGTTGAGTTTAGGGGCGGGGAGCCGGAATTCAGGAAGAGGATAACCGACTCCGGGCTCTTCTTTTGAACTATTGCATTCTGAATCCAGGATACAACCGCTGTTTGCTGAAGGACGATTCCTGCTATTCCCGCCTATCTTGTATCTCCCGGCTCATCGCGTATATAATAATTAGCGGTGCGATGGCGGTTCAACTTCATAAGGCCGGGCAGGCATAGAAATAATGCTTATCGGTTACAATACGAACGTTCCGTATAAGGGAAAACAGTACCATGTCCAGACAGAGGACAGCGGCATTGCCAACCCCTTTATAATAACTCTTCTATACTGTCAGGGCGCGATCCTCCGATCGAGAAAGACCGGTTATGCTCATATTGTCGGGAGACCCGATTTCGAGACGGAACTGAGAAAGATCATGAAGCAGCAGCACAGGGAGATGATAAGGGAGCTGATAACGGGGAAATGCGATGTTGTCAAGGGAGAAGACGACGACAAGACTGCTAGAACTTTGGGAGGCCAGAAGATGACTGGAAATTCCGACGAAGTCAAGAAAGACACCAAGAGTCTCGATGATATTCTGCTCGAACATATAACTAAGAAGGTGAAACCGTGAGCCGGCCGGGCGCGGCCATCAGCACTGATTCCTTGCGTCAGCGGGCAAAAGAGGTGCGGAGGGAGATAATAAAGATGCTGACGGAGGCCGGCTCGGGCCACACCGGCGGCTCGCTCTCGGCTGCCGATCTGGTCACGGCGCTCTTCTTCTATAAGATGAGACACAGACCCGAAGACCCGGATTGGAGAGAAAGGGACCGGTTCATCCTCTCCAAGGGACATGCTGCGCCGCTGCTTTACGCCGTCCTCGCCCTTTCAGGGTATTTCGATAAAGATGTCCTGAAAACACTCCGAAGGATAGACAGCCCTCTTCAGGGCCATCCGAGCTCAAAGACCCTCAAGGGTGTGGAGATATCGACAGGCTCCCTGGGACAGGGGTTGTCCATAGCCAACGGCATCGCGCTTGGTCTGAGGATGAGCGGGACCGGTCAAAGGGTATATTGTCTTTTGGGAGACGGAGAGCTGCAGGAAGGGCAGGTGTGGGAGGCCGCTATGACCGCCGCTCACTACGGCATTGACAACCTCTGCGCAATAGTGGACAACAACGGGCTCCAGATAGACGGCTTCTGCTGCGATGTCATGAAGATTGAGCCCATTACCGAGAAATGGAAGGCCTTTGGTTGGCACGTTATCGATATCGACGGACATGATATGGACCAGATCGTCTCTGCTCTGGACGAGGCCGAGGGGATAAAAGGAAAGCCCTCTATGATAGTCGCAAGGACTGTGAAGGGCAAAGGGGTTTCCTTTTTTGAGGGCAAGGCAGAATATCACGGTGTCGCCCCTTCCAAGGAAGAACGGGAAAAGGCACTGAAGGAGTTGGAATAGATGGGTGATACAAGACAGAAGACGGAAGCCGGAAATCGGGAACCGGGGGGCAGGCAGGCCGTGGCCACGAGGGACGCTTACGGCGCCGCACTCTTTGAACTTGGGAAAAGGCGGGAAGATGTGGTCGTGCTCGACGCGGACCTCTCCGGTTCTACAAAGACCGCAAAATTTGCAAAGGCCTTTCCCGGAAGGTTCTTCAATATGGGGATTTCAGAACAGGACATGATCGGGACTGCCGGGGGACTTTCCCTGGCCGGAAAGGTCCCTTTCGCATCCACGTTCGCAATATTCGAGACTGGCAGGGCCTGGGAACAGATACGCCAGACGGTCTGTTATTCGGGGCTCAACGTGAAGCTTGTCGCAACGCACGGCGGCATTACCGTGGGCGAGGACGGCGCATCCCATCAATCGATAGTGGATGTCGCCTTAATGAGGGCCTTGCCGGGAATGACGGTGATAGTCCCTGCCGACGGCATGGAAACCGAACAGGTGATCATCGCGATTGTCGATTACAACGGGCCGGTGTACGTCAGGCTTGGCCGGATGAAGGCGCCTGCCGTTATGCCGGACGACTACAAATTCGATATGGGGAAGGCTTATCTCTTCCACCTCGGGAAGGACGCTAACATAATTGCCTGCGGCATTATGGTCTCTTCCGCCCTGGAGGCCCGGAAAATGCTGGCATCCGAAGGGCTGGATGTAGGCGTCATCAATATGCCTACCGTCAAACCTCTCGATGCCGAAGCGGTCCTTAAGGCGGCGCGGTCTTCCAGACTAGTCGTGACTGCCGAGGAGCATTCAATAATAGGGGGGCTCGGGAGCGCGGTGTGCGAGCTGTTGTCCGAAGAGCATCCGGTCAAGGTAAAGAGGGTGGGCGTGAAGGACAAGTTCGGGAAGTCGGGCAAGCCCGGGGAATTGCTGGAAGCATACGGACTGACTGCAAAAGGCATTGTGGACACGATCAAGACCTCCCTATGATAGAATTCCGAGAGGTATCAAAGTTCTATGACACTGTTACCGCACTCAGGAGCATAAATCTAACCATAGAAAAAGGAGAAATGGTTTTTCTCACCGGCCCGAGCGGGGCGGGAAAGACGACCTTCCTCAAGCTCATCTACGCCGCGGAGTTCCCAGACAACGGAAAGGTGATGGTTTCGCAGTGGGAATCCGACAAGCTAAACGGCTCCAGCATTCCCAAGCTAAGAAGGAACATCGGCGTTGTCTTCCAGGATTTCAGGCTCCTTTCTAACAGAAATGTTTTCGACAATGTGGCCCTGGCCCTCAGGGTGAGAAAGGTCTCCGAAAAAGAGATCAAGCCCATAGTCCTCGACGCCCTCAAGATGGTGAATCTCAGGCACAAGACCGACGGTTATCCGTCCGAGCTTTCAGGGGGCGAGCAGCAGAGGGTCGTTATCGCGAGGGCCATAGTAGGCGACCCTGCCATATTGCTGGCCGACGAGCCGACAGGGAACCTCGATCCCGACACGGCCGCGGGGATCATCAGGATATTCAAAGATATCAACGCCAGGGGGGTCACGATGCTGATAGCCACGCATAACCCCCTGCTTTTCAGGGACACCGGAAAGAGGGTGCTGAGGCTCGACAACGCCGCACTTATAAGAGAGGAGCAGGGCTGAAGATGTCTTATTCCGTAAGGGTCGCATTCCAGAGTCTCTGGCATGAAAAATGGATCAACTTCCTTTCCATGGTCACGATAGCTATGGGATTGCTGATGATAGCCTTGGTTTCCTCATCCATCTACAACGTAGAACTATTCGCGAGGAAGCTCCCCGAGAAGTTTTTTGTAGTGGCCTATCTCAACGATCAGGTGAGCGAGCAGGACGCCAGGGAAATGATTGCGTCTCTCAAAGAGCAGAAGATTATAGAGAAGATCACATATATATCGAAAGACGACGCCCTGAAGGAGCTCAGGGCATCGCTTAAAGACGCTGATTACATACTTGAAGGGTTGAACGAAAACCCCCTGCCCGCGTCGATCGAGATAAGGTTCAAGAAGGAGGCTGTCGGTCCCAATACCATCAAGCAATTCGTGGATTCCCTGAGGAAGATGCGCGGCATCGACGACGTGCAGTACGGGGAAAAGTTCCTGCTTTCCATCCACTCCATCAAGGCCGGAATAGAGACGGTCGGTCTTGTCCTTACCGGCGTGATGGTCTCGGGCATAATCTTCATATGCTACAGCACTGTGAAGCTCCTTTTTTATCGCAGGAGGGAAGAGGTGGAGACCCTTAAACTTCTCGGCGCTACAAGGGGCTTCATCAGGGCCCCTTTTGTCATCGAGGGAGGCATTATCGGAGCGGTGGGAGGTCTTCTCAGCGCTGTGATCGTCTTCGGTTTCTATTACGGCCTTTTCTTGAAATTGAGCGCTGCGATCCCCCTGATAAGGTCAGTCATTTTCCCTACCCAGTTTTTCCTGCTCCTGCCGGTGGTGGGTCTGGGCCTCGGCATCACCGGTTCGGTCATCGCCATGGGAAGGATAAGGTTTTCATAAATCTCAGAATGCAGAATGCGGAATACGGAATTGACAGACCCTTTTATAATATTATAGTCTTCTTTGTCTACGGTCTGTTGTCCACTTGCCTGATCTTCCCCAATATTGCTGCGGCAGAAAGTCCCAGGGAGCAGTATCACAGGATACAAAAAGAGATGGAGAAGCGGCGGGAGAAGCTCGATGCGGCCAAGAAGCGCGAGCACTCGGTCCTCGGCGAGCTTGATCAGATCGGCAGGAGTCTCGATTCCATTGCGACGGAGCTCAGGAAGCACCAGCAGCACGCGAGAGAAACCGAATCCCAGATGAAGAGGGTGGATGGTGAAATATCGCAGGTAAAAGGGGAGATGGACAAGGAAAAGGAGTGGCTCAAGAGAAGACTTAGAGTCATGCAGAGATACGGCCAGTCCGGGGATCTGCTGTTTCTCCTGACGGCGACGGACGATCTGGCGAGTCTCGAAAGGAGATGGCGGTACCTTGAGGACATTGCGATGAGCGACCGCAAGGTTATAGAAGACTACGGCGAGAACATCAAAATGCTCGACAGCAAGGAGAGGCAGCTTGCAAGCCTGCGCGCCGAATTGAAGAGCAGCATGGATAAGATCAAACCTGCTGAGGAGTCCCTTACGGAGACGAAGCATGAGAAGGAGAGGCTCCTAGCATCGGTTCGAAGGGAGAAGACCACTCAGGAAAGGATGCTCAGGGAGCTGCAAGAGGCCTCGAAGCGGCTCCTTGAAATGATGAAGCGGCTCGAGAAGAAAGAGACATTCGAGGCCAAGGGCTTCTCCGCTCTCAGGGGATCTCTTGCGTGGCCGGTGAGCGGAAGGGTGGTCATTCCGTATGGGAGCCAGAAGGACCCCAAGTTCGGCACCCCTGTTTTCAGAAATGGGATCTATATCAAGACGGACAAGGATACCGTCAGCGCCGTATATGCCGGAAAGGTCGTTTACGCGGACTGGTTCAAGGGTTACGGCAATCTCGTTATCATAAATCACGGGGAGGGCTACCATACCCTCTATGGGAACCTGTCGGAGACTTTTTTGAAGGTTGGAGATATAATAAAAAGTAGAGAAGTAATCGGCAAGGTTGGAGAGTCAGGTATTCTGAACGCCCCTTCCCTTTATTTTGAAGTAAGATACAAGGGAAAGCCTCTCGATCCAATGCAATGGTTAAGGAGAAAATAGATGGAGGAAGAGAAGTGACATTAACGAAGAAAAAACTGCTTGTTACCCTGACATTGATTATGACCGTCGCCTTCACGGGCATTCTGGTGGGAAGATGGTCGGTAGGGCTTGTAGACGCGGAAGTCGAAGGCTACGAAAGTATAAAGGTTTTTACTGAGGCCCTCTCTTACGTAAAGAAGAACTATGTGGAAGACGTCAAGACGAAGGACCTGGTGTATGGGGCCATCAGGGGGATGCTTAACTCCCTGGATCCGCATTCCGGTTTTATGACCCCCGACCAGTTCAAGGAGATGCAGGTCGACACAAAGGGGGAGTTCGGCGGCCTCGGCATCCAGATAGGCATTAAGGACAATATCCTCACCGTCATAGCGCCCATCGAAGACACACCCGCTTACAATGCCGGAATAAAGGCGGGCGACAAGATACTCAAGATCGACGACGAGAACACCAGAGACATGGGGCTCCTGGACGCGGTGAACAAGATGAGGGGACCCAAGGGAACGGCGGTGAAGTTGACCATCCTGCGGGAAGGGTGGAAGGACACAAAGGACTTCTCCATAGTGAGGGACATAATAAAGATCAAGAGCGTGAAGTCCAAGGCGCTCGGAGACGGCATAGGGTATGTGAAGATCACGCAGTTCCAGGAGCAGACCGCCTCGGACTTGGCAAGCGCCCTCGCCAAGCTCAACAGCGAGAAGACGGATTCCCTTATCCTCGACCTCAGGAACAATCCCGGCGGACTCCTCAACAGCGCCGTGGACGTTGCAAGTCAGTTCCTGCCTCCGGGGAAACTAGTGGTTTACATAAAGGACAGGGTGGGAGATAAGAACGAATACAAAACGGGAGGGAACAACCCGTACTATGACAAACCTACCATGATCGTGCTCGTGAACCAGGGAAGCGCCAGCGCCTCCGAGATAGTCGCCGGCGCCCTCAAAGACTGGCACAGGGCGGTCATACTCGGAGTTCAGACTTTCGGCAAGGGCTCGGTCCAGAGCGTTATTCCATTGAGCGACGGATCGGGTCTCAGGTTGACGACGGCGAGGTACTATACCCCGAGCGGCACGTCCATCCAGTCGACCGGCATCACACCGGACATAATATCGAAGATCGAGCCTAAGGACGGCATAAAGGAGCACGCCGTGATAAGAGAAAGGGACCTCGAGAGACATCTCAAGAACGATAAGGTGGAAGAAAAGTCCTCGCAGCCCGAGAAGGAGGAGATGGCCCCTCTTGAGGTCAATGAAAAAGACGATGTCCAGCTTCAGAGGGCGGTGGACCTCCTTAAGACGTGGCGGGTTTTTAAGGACCTGCCCAAGGCATCATAAAAACAAAGCGGGTAGCGTATAGTGTGCAGCGTATAGGGATCAACTTACGAACTTTGAATCTACACGCTATGCGCTAAACGCTACACGCTAAGAAAAGATGTCCCGGATCATATTTGACATCGAGACGGTCGGCAGGGATTTCGAGGCCCTGGAAAAGGAGACGCAGGATTATCTCCTCAAATGGACCGAGACCGAAGAAGACATCCAGGGCGTGAAAGACAGCCTTTCCTTCTATCCTCTCACAGGGGAGATCGTGGCCATCGGGATGCTGAATCCCGACACTATGAAGGGCGCAGTATATTTCCAGACGCCCAACGACGCTCTTCTGCCCTTTGAGGAAAACGGGATAAGTTTCTATTCAGGCGACGAAAGAGAGGTCATAAGGAGATTTTGGGAGATGGTCAAAGGATACGACCAGGTCGTCACTTTTAACGGAAGGACCTTTGATTGCCCTTTCATTATGATCCGGTCCGCTGTCCATAAGATCAAACCGACGAGGGACCTGATGCCGAACAGATATAACGGCTCGCATATAGACCTCCTCGATCAGCTCACCTTTTACGGGGCTTCGAGAAGGAGATTCAGCCTGGACATGTGGTGCAGGACGTTCGGGATAAAAAGCCCTAAGTCCGACGGCATAACAGGCTATGACGTGCGGGACCTCTATCTGTCGGGGAGGTGCCTGGACATCGCCAAATATTGTCTGGGCGACCTGAAGGCGACGAAGGACCTTCTGGCGCTCTGGGAACAATATGTGAAGTTCCCTCCCGAAAAGACAAGCGGAAAGTGAGGGATGAGAAAAAAGAGATGAAGGGCAAGAAAGTAATGGGAAGGGATAGGAAGTTTTGCGGTTCCCGTTTCACACGTCCTGTTGCCGGCTTCGACATCCATGAGGAATGCGGAGTTTTCGGGGTCTTCAACCATCCGGAGGCGTCGAACCTCACCTATCTCGGTCTTTACGCTCTTCAGCATCGCGGACAGGAGGGCGCGGGCATTTGTTCGTCCGACGGCAAACAGCTCTTCCTCGAAAAATCCATGGGCCTTGTCGCGGACATTTTCAGCGAAAAGAGGCTGAAGAGACTTCCCGGATACTCCGCGATAGGGCATAACCGCTATTCCACGGCGGGAAGCAGCGTTCTGAAGAACGTTCAGCCTATTCTGGCAAACTTTGCGCTCGGCTCCCTTGCTCTGGCCCATAACGGGAACCTTGTAAACGCTGCGGAGCTGAGGAGAGAGCTCGAGGAAGAGGGGGCCATATTTCAATCCACATCGGACAGCGAAGTGATCGTCCATCTGATTGCCCATGCAAAGAGCGACGACCCGTACGACAGGATAATCCAGGCGATGAACAAGATCAGCGGGGCTTACAGTCTCCTTATATTAAGGGAGAAAGAGCTTATCGCCGTGAGGGACCCCTTTGGGGTGAGACCCATGTGCCTGGGGCAGGTGGACGGCGCATACGTGGTTGCGTCAGAGACGTGCGCCTTAGACCTGATAAACGCCACATACGTAAGGGACGTCGAGCCCGGCGAGATGCTGATAATAGACGAAAACGGGCTCCGCTCGATGAAGGCCGTTGCAAGCTCCAGAAGGGCCCACTGTATTTTCGAGTTCATATATTTTTCACGGCCTGACAGCTACATATTCGGTTACCGCAATGTAAACGGGGTGAGAAAGGAGTTCGGCCGCCAGCTCGCAAGAGAGCTGCCGGTGGATGCGGACATCGTGATTCCGGTGCCTGACTCCGGGGTGCCCGCCGCGATCGGGTTCTCGGAAGAGAGCGGCATCCATTTCGATTTCGGTCTCATAAGGAACCACTATGTGGGAAGGACGTTCATCGAGCCGAAGCAGAGCATAAGGCACTTCGGAGTGAAGATCAAACTGAACCCGGTGAAGCAACTCCTCGATGGGAAAAGGGTGGTAGTAGTGGATGACTCGATAGTGAGGGGGACCACGAGCAAGAAGATCGTCAAAATGCTGCGCGAGCTCGGGGGCGCCAAAGAGGTGCATGTGAGGATAAGCTCGCCGCCTACGGTCGGCCCCTGTTTCTACGGCATCGACACTCCTACAAGACAGGAGCTTATCGCCTACACCCACATGATCGAGGAGACGCGGAAATATATTACCGCCGATTCCCTCGCATACCTGAGTCTCGAAGGCCTCAAGAAGATAGTGCCGGATTCCTTTGATTTCTGCAGGGCATGCTTCGATAACGACTATCCCATCAGCTTCCCCGGCGAGCACCTCGAACAGCTCGAAATACTCTTCAGATAGTCTCGGTCAAATCCCGGCTTGTTACCAAACTCGCCATTCCGTGTTTGTTTCTTCTTTCATTTGAAAAGCCAAAAGCTTGTTCTATGCGTCTGGGATGTTCTATGAGTGGGGATTGACATATACATATAATATACATATAATGAGTCGGTGAGGGTCGTTTGGGACATCAATAAGGCCGAAGCCAATATTCGAAAACATAAGGTGGAGTTTCCTCATGCCTCGACGGTTCTCGATGACCCTATGGGCATAACTATCGAAGACAAACAACATACTGAACAGCGTTTTATTACGCTCGGTGTGGATATCCTGGGCAGGATATTGGTTGTTGTCTATGCATATGAAGGCAAGGAAGAAATAAGGTTGATTTCGGCCAGAAAAGCGACTATCAGAGAAAGGCGGGTCTATGAGAAGGAAAGGTGATATGGAGAGAGAATATGATTTCAGTAAAGGAAAACGCGGACCGGTGATTCCTCACAGGGGCAAGAGCCGGATTACCATTTGGATCGATACGGACATCCTCGAGTGGTTCAGAGACGAGGCTGAGCGCGAGGGAGAGGGCTATCAGACTTCCATGAACCGGGCGCTGCGTAATTATATCAGACAGGATAAACGGCCGATCCAGGAAATTGTCGGTGAAGCTGTGCGTAAGGAATTGCGTAAATTCAGGAAGGCAAGCTGAGTATACGCTTCTTTTGCTTTTAATACTCTTGACCTTCCTGTGCTGACAATTCCTGCGTTGTCAAACTCCCGCGTAATGTATAAAATAGTGCATTGCGTTTAGTCTGGGAATTCACATATTCGAACGGGCAGGGAGGTCGAGCGCATTTTATGAGGGGACCATGGGGACCAAAGGAGAATAACCGCAAACTACCTCTTAGGAATTTCGCCATGGGAGCGCATAATGTCGGATAAGTTCATATGGGGACCAGGCAATCCACACCCGCTTTCGCAGATGCGGACGGAGCTTGTGTGGGAGGGGAAGTACGATGAGTTCGGCAAGCGGCGGGAAGTGGACGTTGCGGCACTTTCCATGCCCATGCAGCGCATCGAGACTGTGGACGAGCCGCGCCAGAGGGCAGAGGCCCAGGGCAGTCTCGCCCTCTTTGAAAAGAAGCGCGCTAAAGTCGATGACTTTCGCAACATGCTCATCTGGGGCGACAACAAGCTCGTCATGGCAAGCCTGCTCAAGGAATTCAAAGGCAAGATTGACCTCATTTATATAGACCCACCTTTTGACGTAGGCGCCGACTTCACAATGGATGTTCCTATCGGTGACGAAAAAGAGACTGTCGGCAAAGACCAGTCAACTCTTGAAATGGTGGCATACAGGGATATGTGGGGGAAAGGGACGGACTCGTATCTGCATATGATGTATGAACGGCTGATGTTGATTAAGGAACTGTTAAGTGATATCGGGAGTATGTATTTCCACTGCGACTATCATGTCGGACACTTCTTGAAGTTGGTGATGGATGAGGTTTTCGGCAAGGACTTTTTTCAAAATGAGATCATCTGGAAGAGATCATTGCCCCATAACGACCCGAAACGCTATGGATCAATCCACGACTCCCTCTTCCTGTATACAAATTCTGAGCGTTTTACGTTTAATCAACAATATACCGGGCTTAATGATTCATATATTGAATCACATTACAATTTAGTCGATGAAAGCGGACGGAAGTACCAGCTAACATCACTTGCGGCTACTGGACCAGGTCCATCTCGAAGATTTGGGGACATTGAACTTAATCCGCCATCAGGCAATCATTGGCGCTATTCGCAAGAGAACATTGATAGGTTGATGACAGAGGGGCGCATTGTCTTTACATCCAAGAAGACTCCGCGCTACAAGCGGTATTTGGACGAGATGAAAGGACCTGCTCTGCAATCCGTTTGGGATGACATACGAGGCGTAAATTCCCAAGCCGTTGAAGATACGAAGTACGCAACCCAAAAGCCCGAAGCACTTCTCGATCGCATAATCAAAGCCTCATCCAACGAAGGCGATCTTATCGCGGATTTCTTTTGCGGAAGTGGAACAACCGGCGCGGTTGCGGAGCGTCTTGGCCGTCGATGGATCATGGCTGATCTTGGAAGGTTCGCGATTCACACGAGTCGAAAGAGAATGATCGAGCTTCAGCGGAAGCTGCATGAGGAGGGCAAGCCTTATCGGGCATTCGACGTTTACAACCTTGGCCGCTATGAGCGGCAGTGGTGGCAAAAGGACCGCCTTAAGGGCGCAGAAGAAGAACATCGGCGCGTTGTGCTCGAATTCTTCAAGGCCGAGGTTTTGACGAATACTCCCTCGCCGCTCATCCACGGCCGCAAGTCAGGCTCGTTCTGTCATGTTGACGGAATCGATTCTATCTTTACGCGCGAGGAGGCGCGAGCGGTTGCGGAGGCAGTCGCTCAGGCGGGCGGGCGAGAGGTCTATTGCCTTGCGTGGGAATTCGAGATGGAGCTGCGGCAACACTGTATCGCGTTTGAGGCCGAGCTTGGCGTAAAGATGAAGCTTATCCCCATTCCTCGTGAGATCATGGAGAAAAACCGCAAGAGCCCTCCGCCGTTTCTCGAAATGGCAGTGCTGGAAGCCGCGCCTGTTAAGAGAAAGGAAGGCGGCAAGACAGTTGTCGATGTTAAACTCACAAAGTTCCTGCCGTCTTTGGCCGAAGTCCCCGGAAAGGAATTGGAAGCGCTTAGAGAACGCGCGATCAAAAGCGGCTTCGACTTCATCGACTTCTGGGCGGTTGATTTCGACTGGCAGCCCGGCAAACCCTTCAACCATCAGTGGCAGGACTACCGCACTCGCAAGGACCGAACACTAAAGACAGTGAGCGATGCCGCTCATGGTTATAACAAGACAGGTAAACATACAATCTGCGTGAAAGTAGTTGACGTGTTTGGGTGTGATACGAGCGTAACCGTGGAAGTGGAGGTATAAGACGATGAGACAAACGGCCCGGAAAAAGAAAAAGATTACGTCGCTGACTCTTCATCCAAAGATATTGCGAAAGGAAAGCAAACCCCAGTTTGTAGTTTTGCCTTATGAGGAGTTTCTAAGGATGAAGGAGGTCTTGAGCCGGATGCCTGAAGGCGTCCCCTTGCCCGATGAGCGGTATGGCGGCTTTTGGGACAACCTCTCCGCCGAGGAACTGGCCAAAACGCCAGGGCGTTTCGGCTGTGCATGATGTCTCTGAACTCTATGGTAAAGGAGATCCTGAGGACTGTGAGGGATTTGATGAAGCGCTTGAGGAGTGGCGTCGGACTTCTTGATTGAGCGTCACACGATTTGCAGAAGGTGTTATTCCCCTCTTTGACAAAGAGGGGTTAGGGGAGATTTTTCGGTAATGCTTCCTTACGACAATAGATTGAAGCCTCTATCGCAGCAGCTTAGAAGAGACATGACAGACGCCGAGAATAAGCTCTGGTCAAGACTGAGACGCAAACAAATGAAGGGCTATCAATTCTACCGGCAAAAGGTTATTGGACGCTTCATCGCTGATTTTTATTGCCCGAAGGCAAGCCTCGTCATAGAACTTGACGGAGGGCAGCATTATACTGAACTCGGTCAAAAGAAAGATAGCTTAAGAGACAGTGAGCTTGTTGGACTTGGTCTACAAGTATTGAGGTTTTCCGACCGTGACATCTTCGCAAATATGGAAGCGGTTGTGGAGAAGATTTGGAGTTGTCTATGATTAATAAAATCTCCCCTTCCCCTCTTTTCCAAAGAGGGGGAAATAATGTGGAGGTCAGCATTTTTATCCCCTATTGCACTGTGCAATGGCGCGAGAAACAGGAAAACTCGAATGTCTGAAGAGCTTACCATCAAAAGCGAAGCTTTAGAACCTCTCTTTGCCGCATGGGAGGAGCCGAATAAGCATCGCGTCAGACGAGAGGGCGGAGAGGGCGCCGAAGTCAGAAACAACCGCAGACCCTCGCCGCTCATGATCGCTCAAAACCTCAGGGCCGCTGTGAAAGAGTGGCGGGAGAACTTCCATTTCGGCGCAAGCGATACAACACGTCAATTGTTGAGCTACTGGTTTGATCGGGAGCATACAGTCGGCAGTAACGGCGACTCTAAGGAGTTTCGCTATTATTTCTGCCAGCGTGAAGCAATTGAGACCCTGATCTATCTCAAGGAAGTCCGCCGTCTGGACAGACTGTCACAGGTATTTGCTGAGTTCGGCGGACAGTATTCGGAAGAGATGGCTCTCGGTATCACCGAAGAAGAAGATGCGTGGAGCCGCTTTGCTTTCAAAATGGCGACCGGCTCGGGCAAAACAAAGGTGATGAGCCTGGCTATTGTCTGGAGTTATTTTCATTCGCTGCGCGAAAGCGATTCCCCGATGGCACGACACTTCGTTGTTGTTGCGCCTAACCTTACGGTCTTTGAACGCCTTAAAGAGGATTTCAAACCAGAGGGCGGCGGGCCGGATATATTCGACGAAGACCCACTTATACCCGTAGAGTGGCGCGGCGACTGGAATTTGTCCGTCGTTCTCCAGGATGAAGCAGGCGGGGCCACGACAGGCGGCGTTCTTTATCTGACGAACATTCATAGACTTTTTGATAAGGAAAAGCGTAAGAGAGACGGCGGCGATACCTATGACTGGATGGGGCCGGCAGTGTCCAAGGCAAAGGCATTGGACACCGGCACGGAATTGCGCGAACGCATAACAGGGCATCCTCGCTTAATGGTCCTGAATGACGAGGCGCATCATTTGTGGGACCCGGATTCGGCCTGGAATGAAGCGGTCCAGTTTCTCGATGAGACCTGCCGGAAGCGCGGAGGAGATGGGTTGGCAGCCCAACTCGATTTCAGCGCAACACCGAAAGACAATAAAGGAAATTACTTCAAGCACATAATTTGTGACACGCCTTTAGGCGAGGCCGTGGACGCCGGAATCATCAAGACGCCGATAATAGGACGCGCCGGCAAACTTGTTGAACAGGCGACGGACAACGCGGCATTCAAATACGAGGCACACCTTCTTCTCGGATACAAGCGCTGGCTCAAGAGCAAGGAAGAATGGGAGAAGAGCGGGAAGAAGCCTTTGTTGTTTGTGATGTGCAAGGACACAACCGCGGCGGATCAGATAGCCTCGCGGCTCAATGGTGACGAAGTCTTTAAGGAGTTGAATGAGCGCACGCTGAACCTGCACATCAGACTTAAGGGAAAGATCAAGACTATCGGAAGCGGCACAGCCAAACAGCAGGTTTTTGTAGAAGACGAGAAGGGAATCAGCGACGAGGACCTCAAAGAACTGAGAAAGCTCAGCCGCGAGCTTGATTCGGGCAGCAGTCCGTATTATTGCATTGTCTCAGTGCTCATGCTTCGCGAGGGCTGGGATGTGCGCAATGTGACAACAATTGTGCCTCTCCGGCCTTACTCCTCAAAGGCGGAGATTCTGCCGGAGCAGACACTCGGCAGGGGCCTGCGCCGTATGACACCGCCGGGACAGGCAAACGAGGTTGTAGCGGTCGTGGAGCATGATGCATTTGCGCGGCTTTATCGCGACGAACTCGCTCAGGAGGGTTTGCCCCTTGAAATAGTTGACGTGGATCGGGTGCCTACAACAACGGTCTCGATCTTTCCGGACCCACAGAAGGACAGGTCCAAGTTGGACATCCTGATCCCCCGGTTGACGGCGGCCGCGCAGATACTGGCTACGCTCGGCCCTATCAGCGAGTCCGAAGTCAGGGAAGCTTTCAGGCCGTATAGTCCTCTCCCTATCGGAGAGATGGGGCCGAGTGAGGTTCCTTATGAAGGCCGCCATCTTATTACAGGTGAAGTAGTTGAGCAGATGAAAGTAATCCTGGCCCTGTTGCAGGACGGTGTCGGGGCGTTGAGTTTTTTTGTCCAGGAATTGGAATATATTTGTAAAGTCAAAGGAACTCATCAAGTGCTTGCGCCGCTTCTGCAAGTTTTCTTCGAGCAAATCCTTTTTGGACCGGGCAACTCGATCTTTGATCCCAAGCTTGTCGCGCGCCTTTCGGACAGCGACGTGCGCGAGCATGTGCGGGCCGTCTTTGTCCCTCTCATCCGGAAGAAGACGATCAAACAGCAGGCGCGTACGGTAGAGGCGGTACCCATCCCTGTCTCGGGCTGGCGTCCTTTTCAGGTTACAGTCAGTGAAAGGAGACCCGCCCTAAGGTCCGATCGCACACTCTTCAACCTCGTTCCCTGCAATCGCTCGCTTGAGCAAGCCCTCGTGGAATTCTTCAATAAATCCGGAGACCTTATCGCATTTGCCAAAAATGCAGGCCCTCAGGCGTTGCGCATTGACTATTTGGCCGACGGACAGAGGCCTGCGCTTTATCTGCCGGATTTCCTTGTACGTACAGGCTCGGGATATTATCTTGTCGAGACCAAGGGACAGATCGATCGCGATGTCCCTGCAAAGGCCCGCGCTGCTGCTGCCTGGTGCAAGTCTGCATCAAGCAAGACCTCAAAATGGGAGTATGTCTTCATTGCCGAGGAGGTATTTCAGCGCTTCCAGGGCAGCACCTTTTCAGAGTTGACAAGGGTGTGCGCCCCTTCTCTTCAGGAGTTGTTGAATATGCAAATCCCTCGGGAGGAACTACCATTATTCGCTGGTGCGGGAACGATAGATACGACGGCCGAACAGACCATGGTGTCCGAGATTATTCCTATGGATGAAATATCAAGATTGCCGGAGAGGTATCGTAAGGCAGTTGAAGAGGCGGTTTCCCTGTATCTGTTCTTCGAAAGGAAACAAGGCGTGAACTACGCGCCCGTATTCTCAGCGCTTCTTGGAGTCATGGACGAGGCTGCAAAGGGGCTGATTATTCAAAAGTTAAGTTCTTATCTGCCGCAGGCGGTACCCCGGCAGCGCGAGTGGTTCGCCCCTTATCTTGATAAGGTGGACCATCGAATGCGGAGGCATTACGAGGAGCTTGGACGAAATCTCCAAAAGACGTTGGTGTATAAGACCGGCGTATCGCCTTTAGGGCTTCTCCGAAACTGTTTGGACTACGCTCTGAATGACAAAACCGCTCTGACCGGCGTTTTTTCGTCGGTAAAAGAAGAGTTTCAACTTCCGGGTTCACGTGCTCTCCTAAGCTCAGTACAAGCCGTCAACGACTTTCGCAATACTTGCGTGGCGCATCAGGTGAAGCCACTGTGCGATATCTCCGACACCAAAAAAGCGCTGAGCGAATGGGTGGATACCCTTGTGGCGCTATGGAATGAACAAGCCGATGCTGCGTATTCACTAACGGTCAAAACGGAACTGGTTCGTTTTCGGGATAGAGAGGATCAGGCATCCAACTTTATTGCCGAGATCAAAGCCATCTTACCCAAGATTGATATACCGAAAAGTCAATTGACTGATGAAGGACTGCGACGAGCTATAGCCAAAGAAGTAGAATCCCGCCTACAAGCTTTTGCCGATTATCGCTTTGGAGCAAACTGCGTGCGTGTTTCATGCTATGAAATACGGGCAGGATCACTTGATTTGACCGTCATAATAGATACGTTGCAGCCTTATGCAGCAGCAGCTGCTGTATACAAATTTATTAAAGACTATGACAAACTCAGAGCCAACACGATCTCAATTGTGAATGACATAACGCGAAACGGTGGCAAGCTGAAAAGAGCGGTTGATGCGCTATTACGTAATCACAAAGATACTTTAATATGATTTAGGAGGCGGACGCAGGACGCGATTATGCTCAACGGAAGAATATGCTTTGTTCTTTTCCCACTTCTCATTGTCTTTTTCATAATCGGCTGCGCGCATTATCCGATCAAACAGCAGCTTAAAGTTTATGAATTATTGAGATTGTTGTTTCAAAAAAGGTACTATTGACCTATGCTGTCGGATTCCATTCGCGCGATTTATACGACCAACCTCGGCGTCAAGAGAGAAGAGACGGTCCTTGTATTCACCGACCTGATATCCGAGAAAGAGCTTATCGACGCCAAGATCCAGTGCAGGAGGGAGAGACTTAGAGACATTGCCCTGCTCACCGCCGAAATTGGCAAGTCTTTTGCCAAGAAAATAATCTACCACGAATATCCCTCGACTATGAGTCATGGAACGGAGCCGCCCGAAGGATTATGGCGCCTTGCTTTCGGAGAAAAGGCTGTTAAGGAACTGATAAAGTCTGATCTGTTGCCCGGCCTCCTCGCAAAAAAGATTTCTGACGATGGGATAAAGAAGGCTGAGGCCGTCATAGATAATCATCGGAATTCCTGCGTGGATGCGGTCATCGCGCTTTCCAATTACTCTACGAGCCATACAAGGTTCAGAGATTTCCTTACAAGCGTATGTAAATCGCGCTATGCCAGCATGCCGCTCTTTGAGGCGTCCATGTTCGAGGGAGCTATGGATGTTAATTGGAAGGACCTGGCAAAGAGAACAACCTCGGTGGCCTCCGCTGTCGCTAAGGCGGACATGATAGAGATAAGAACTGCGAACGGCACACATATTTCTCTGTCCAAGGCGGGGAGAAAGGCGCTGGCGGACACGGGGATTCTCACGAAGCCGGGTTCTTTCGGCAACCTTCCCGCCGGAGAAGTTTATATTGCGCCACTTGAGGGCACCGCAAATGGAGAGCTGGTTCTTGACTGGGCGCCGATGAGGGAACTGAAGTCTCCGGTCAGGCTTACCGTAAAGTCGGGATTAGTCGTCAATGTGGAAGGGGATGAGCCATACGTGGAAATCCTCAGCGGCCGACTCAACGAACGTAAGGAAAATGCAAACATCGCCGAGCTTGGCATCGGGACAAATGACAAGGCAAAGAGACCGGACAATATTCTCGAATCGGAAAAGATCCTCGGAACGATACATATTGCCTTAGGTGATAACAGCTCGTTCGGCGGGAAAGTCCAGACCCCGTTTCATCAGGATTTTGTATTTTTCAGGCCGACGATTACCCTGATCGAAAAGAGCGGCGCGAAGACCGTCCTTATGAAGGACGGAAAGCTGAAGGAGATAAGTAGACCCTGAGGCGCATAAGATGCAGGGCAGATGCGCTCCAAAGTCTTTACAAACGATGAGTTATTCTGAGCGGCAAGGAAGGTTTGCCCCTGGTCAGAGGAGTCTTGCCGAAGGGAGGTTCCTTGGAGACCATCATAGTCTTTATTACCGCTTCTAACGAGGATGAAGCTTCAAAGATGGCACGTGCTTTAGTGGAGGCGCGGCTTGCCGCTTGTGTGAATATAATAAGAAATATCAGGTCCATTTATTCCTGGCAGGGGAAGATCGAGGATGAGGCCGAAGTCCTGATGATCGCCAAGACCCGGCGCAGCCTCTTCGACTCACTCTTGGAGAGAGTAAAAGAGCTCCACAGTTATACGGTCCCCGAGATTATTGCCGTCCCGGTTGCCGAAGGGTCGGCAGACTATCTGGGTTGGCTGAAGGAAGTTACCGGATAGATTAAGAGATATCATTCCCGGGGTGCCCGGCAAAACTTCACAAGAACATCTTCACATCTATGGCCGAACAGAATAAAAGTCTCTACTTTTCCTCCACCTGGGTCGTCAGGAAAACCTGCAGTGTCATGTGAGAGATCTGGTCCCGGATCGCCTCAATGCCGTCTATGTGCCTGTCCTCATCGTTCAGGATATGCTCCAGCACTTCCCGCGTTGCGAAATCGGCAACCTCGCCGGCCAGCGAGATCGCTGCATTATACGCCTTGATGGCGGCGGATTCCAGTTCATGGTCGTATTCAAGCTGCTTTGGGATCTCACTGCCGATGTGCATCTGCTTCAGGTTGCTCACTATCGGGGTCCCCTCGAGGAAAAGAATGCGGCCGATCAGCTGTTCGGCATGCTTCATCTCATCGATCGCTCGCTTCTCGAAATGCTTGTGGAGTTTTTCATAACCCCAGCTGTCGGCCATCTCGGAGTGCACCATGTACTGGTTGATCGCCGTCAATTCGTCGGCAAGAAGCGAATTCAATGTCTCAATCAATTTCTGGTTTCCCTTCATCGCAATATCCTCCTTTGAGCTGATATATTCTCACAGCGTACTTTGCGCAGCGTTCTTTTCTCACGGTCCGCCTCCGCTTTCGGCGGCCTCCAAGCGTCTCTATGTTCAAGGATATCTCATCGCAGCCGATTGTCAATACCTCAGATCGACATGCCCGCCCGAACCTCGCTTAGCTGTCTTTAGCCTCGTAATTAGCCCCGATGCCGAATTTCTTGACTTTCTTCCAGAGGGCCTGCCTCGTAATGCCAAGCAGTTTCGCAGCCTCATTCTTTTTCCCTCCCGCCTGTCTCAAGGCATCGAGCAGCCGGTCACGCTCGTCCCATCCCGCGGCGGCAGAGGAACGCTTCTGCTTTATATTCTTGATCGTGTCGGGAAGGTGCCGCAGCTCTATGAACTCTTCGTGGCAGACCACGAAGGCATATTCAATAGTGTTGATAAGCTCTCTTATATTGCCCGGCCAGGAGTAGGATGTCAGGGCGTCCATGGCTTCGCTGCTGATGCCCTCGATGTCCTTGTTGGTTTTAAGGCGGTTCACCTCCAGGTAATGATCGACAAGCTGATGGAGGTCTTCGCGCCTCTCTCTTAAAGGGGGCAAATAGATCGGGACTACGTTCAAACGATAAAAGAGGTCCTCTCTGAAGGAGTTCCGCTCAATCATTTCAGGGAGGTCCCGGTGTGTCGCCGATATGATCCGGCAGTCGACTTTTATCGGCGTACTGTCCCCCACTCTCTCGAATTCCTTTTCCTGCAAGACCCGCAGTATCTTCACCTGCATGGAAAGCGGGATATCCCCTATCTCGTCGAGAAATATGTCCCCTCCGTGGGCCAGTTCAAAGCGACCCCTTCTCATTCTGTCCGCGCCCGTAAAAGCGCCCTTGACATGTCCGAACAGCTCGCTTTCCAAAAGGGACTCGGAAAGGGCGGCGCAGCTGACCTTGACAAAGGGGGCGTGCCTTCTCCTGCCGAGATCATGTATGGCCGTTGCGACCACCTCTTTGCCGGTCCCGCTTTCCCCGTAGATGACGATCGGAGCGTCGGTAAGGGCGGCGTCGGCAACCAGATCAAGCACGTTTTGCATTATCTTCGATTTGCCGATTATCCCGTGCGACCGGTCCTTGATATCGAGCAAAGAGCTCAACCTCTCTATCTTCCTGTCCTTCGTCACAAGGGCCCGCCGGTCAGTGATCGTTTCAACCCCGCCGCTCACTCTGCCGTTCTTCCCAACCAGGACCGTGGCGTTCTTTATGATGGGCACTGTCTCGCCGTCTTTCTTCTTTATAGTGCATTTGCGGCGTTCAATCTGTCTTGTCTCGAACAGGGCGCAGGTGAAATTTGGTCCGGAGGAGCGGATGGAGCAATGGTCGCAGTTGAGTATGGTGCACGGGCTGCCGATTAGTTCTTCTCTTGTGAATCCGGTGAGCTTTTCTGTTGCAGGGTTAACCGCGACGATCATGCCGTCCACATCAACGACTATGAGACCGTCGGTCATAGTGTCGACGATCGTTTTCCAATAGGTCACCATTTCCCGCTGGTCCATCGCAGGCCTCCTTAAGTAAACGTAAAAGTTGTTTACATGTTAACATTTGTCAACTTATATTGCAACATAAATTGAGGCGGCAACGCACCTGAATCTCGCTTCGAATGGGTCTTATATCAGCGATTATATTAACTTTATTGGCAGTTCAGTCCGCTCCCGACCGAATGGCACGCCGATTGCGTTATATGTGTGGAATGCAGCAAGGCAAGATCTTTCAGGAGGGAGCTTTATGAGGAATCAGGACCTTACCAAGCTCGCTATAGCCAGGGTGGTTGACGCCCGGGGGAACTCGTGCCCCGGACCTCTCCTGGAAGCCAAGAAATGGATCGGACGGGTAAAGATAGGCGAGGTCCTGGAGATTAAATCAAGTGATCCCGGAACTCGCAAGGACATCCCTGCTTGGGCCGAAAAGGCAGGTCATGACTATTTTGGGGTCCTTGAGGCCGGGGAGCATGACCGGCTTTTTGTCGCAAGAAGGAAGTAGCGACGCAGAAGGGGCGGTCTCCGGGGCAATGTCCCTGCAGGCCGTGCGGACAGAGGGAATGCAGGAAGACCTCATCAAGAGAGTCATAGTCATCAATAAACAACAGGAGATACTCGCATGGAGAAGAAAAAGTTCGTGTTCATTATCACCCAATGTCATGACAAGGTCGACGTAGTTGCGGGCGCAATGCAGCTTGCCACAAACATGAAGGCGTTTGATGTGGAACTCGACTTCTTTCTCATGGACGCCGGCGTGCAGCTTGCAAAAAAAGGTTTTGCGGAGACGCTTACGAAACAGAAAAAGGACGAGTTCTCGCCGGTCCATGAGCTTATGGGAACCCTCATCGAAGAATTCGGGGTGAAGTTTTATGTTTGCGCGTCCTGCGTCAATCATTACGGACTCGATAAGGCGGAGCGCATTCCCAATTCGGAGATCAAGCCCGGATCATTTCTTGGAGAGATGCTGCTCGAGCGACAAGGACTGACTTTCTGAGAAACATGAGGCGGCCCATAACCATTTTTCAGTCTCTATTCTGTCTCTTCGGTCCGGGAGCGCCCGGCGTTCCGGGCGGCCTGCTCCCGGTCGGCGGACTGATGTACGATGCCGGCGGTGCAAAGAAGGACCGCACGGGAGGCGCAATCTATCTCGGTGCGCGGTATGATTTCCCTTCCACTGGAACAAAGCTAGGCCTGGAATACAACTACGGCTCGAAATACTGGCTTGCCTTCGATCCGACCTCGGACGACATGTGGACGAGCAAGCTCGGGGTCCACGGCAACGTGTATGAGGCCTATGTCATCCAGGAGATCAGGAGCAAGCCTATTTCAAAATACGGCAAGGCTTACTTCAGGCTCGGATACCAGTATTACGACTTCAAGTACACAGGAAGCAACAACTGGGTCGGCCAGCCGAAGAGCATGTCAGACCTGAACAACTCGATGAATGCCCAGATGTTTCCGCCGCTCGACAAGGCGCATGACATCTACTTTACCTTCGATGTGACTTTCTGAGCTTCCTCCCCCCCCCACTGGAGGGGCGCAAGCCCCTCCTTTTTCCATTGCCTTATTCACAAATAAGGGCAGTTCCGGCGAAAAACTTTCTTGTGCAGTCTTTGTTTTAATATCAGTACAAGACTGCATTAAGATTAAGGCCGGATTACGCAGAGGCGCACAGGGATCTTGGAATATCCTATCTCAGGAAAGGGCTGAAGGAAGATGCTATAGGAGAATTCAGATCCGCATTAAAGATAGATCCCGGCCTTGCGGATGTCCGACGGGCTGTCGAAGTCTTGAGCAGATATTAACAGTCTCAAAATAATATTTACAGACTTTTGGCTTTCGTCCGTCATGCCCGAGGTCCTTAGTCGAGCATCCATGCTTCTCAACCTGGATTCCCGCCTTCGCGGGAATGACGACTATGAAGTACAGACTATTATGAGACAGTTAATAACTAAACTCCGTCTTCAGGACTCGCCCGCTATGGAGCAATTGCATAACGACGGTCAAGAAATATCCCGGACGACGGGCACATAATATCCGGAACCTGCGCACGGCCGGCATAGGAACCTTCCATTCCTTTCGACCTCGCGCAGGTCCTGAACGTATTCCCCGCAGGAATCGCATCTGATCCTTCGCAGAGGACTCCCCGGCATGTCTTCAGGCTTGAGCCTGACCCTTACGTCCATCACGTCGAAAAGCTCGCGGTCCTGCATGACCTTATATGCTTCAAGCTGGGCCGCATGCCTGTTTTCGATCTCTGGGAAGTATTCCCCGGCTGTCTCCCGCGAATCATCCCTGGCAACGACCCGCACAGCTTCACCTGTCTTCAGGTTCACGAATGTTGCAGCCATCTTGCCGTAATCCATGAACTTCAGGGTCCTGCGCCCGAGGCTGCAACCTGTGACCGACTGCACAGCGTCAGTCGCACAGCGGTCCATCTCGACGAACACGATGATGCTCTTTCTGTCCCGGCCTTTCGGATCAAGGATGCCGATCCTGCTGAGCCCTAAAATAGACATGCGGACGCCGAGCACCTGGCCGGGACAGAGGTGGCCGTGTATTCTCGCCGACTCACCAAGAAGCTGCTCGAAATCAAGAGTACTGCAACGCATATTGCCTTCCCTGTGACATTCCGCCGGGCGCTTATTCATGGTATTCATTATACCGCGCTGTAAGTCTCTGGGCAAGGAATCGGATTCTCCGGGCTGGAACACGTCTTGACAGGCAGTACAATCCATTCTATTATTTATTTCTAGAACATGGTTTGTGATCTGGGCGGGAGAGGGAATATCTGTGGAAGACAGGACTGGGCGTCTGCATGATATTGTCGTCTGCGCAAACTAAGGAGGTATAACATGAACGTGACGCGAAGACAGTTTTTCAAGGTTTGCGCCGGCGGACTGGCGACGTCCAGTGCGGTGGCGCTCGGCTTTTCCGTTGATAATGCGCTTGCCGAGGTGCGCGAGTTCAAGCTGACCGGCAGTTCCGAGACCCGTAATACCTGTCCGTACTGCTCGGTCGCTTGCGGCCTGATCATGTACAGCATGGGGGACAAGGCGAAAAACGCGGAGCCGTCCATATTCCATATTGAAGGCGACCCGGACCATCCCGTAAACCGGGGAACGCTCTGTCCTAAAGGCGCCGGCCTTGTGGACTTCATCCACAGCCCGGACCGGCTTAAGTATCCGGAATACCGCGCCCCAGGAGCAAGCGAATGGAAGCGCATTTCCTGGGACGAGGCCTTTACCAGAGCGGCCCGGCTTATGAAGGACGACCGCGACAAGAACTTTATAACCAAGAACTCAGACGGCGCCACGGTCAACCGCTGGCTGACCACCGGCTTCCTGGCAGCCTCAGCCTCGAGTAACGAATCCGGGTATATTACCCACAAGGTGGTCCGCAGCACTGGAATCCTGGCGTTCGACAACCAGGCCCGGGTCTGACACGGCCCCACGGTGGCCAGTCTGGCCCCAACATTCGGCCGCGGCGCGATGACCAATCATTGGGTCGATATCAAGAACGCAAACGTCATAATAGTCATGGGCGGCAATGCGGCAGAGGCCCATCCCTGCGGCTTCAAATGGGTGACAGAGGCCAAGGCCCATAATAAAGCTACATTCATTGTGATCGATCCGCGCTTCACACGTTCCGCTTCGGTGGCCGACCTCTATGCGCCGCTCCGCACCGGCACTGACATCGCCTTTTTGGGCGGGGTGATCAACTATCTGCTCTCCAATGACAAGATCCAGCATGAATACGTCAAGGCATACACCAACGCCCCTTTCATCGTAAAAGAAGGGTATGAGTTCGAGGACGGCCTGTTCTCGGGCTACGAGGCAGCAAAGCACATGTACGACAAATCCACCTGGGCCTATGAAATCGGGCCAGACGGCTATGCAAAGGTGGACCCTACCCTGACACACCCGCGCTCGGTGTTCCAGCTGCTGAAGAAACACTATTCACGTTACACGCCTGACGCAGTGAGCAACATCTGCGGCACGCCAAAAGATACGTTTCTCAAGGTTTGCGAGATCATCGCAACCACCTCTGTGCCTGACCGGACGCTCACCTTCATGTACGCGCTCGGCTGGACCCAGCACACCGTGGGATCGCAGATGATCCGCACCGCGGCCATGGTTCAGCTCCTGCTCGGCAATGTGGGCATGGCGGGCGGGGGGGTGAACGCGCTCCGTGGCCACTCGAATATTCAGGGCCTGACCGATCTGGGGCTACTGTCGAACCTCCTGCCCGGCTACCTCACCCTGCCGGGAGACAAGGAAACTGACTACAACGCTTACATCAGCGCGCGTGCGTTCAAGCCGCTGCGCCCCGGGCAGCTGGATTATTGGCAGAACTACGCCAAGTTCCACGTCAGTCTGATGAAGGCCTGGTTCGGCAAGGCCGCCACCAAGGAGAACAAATGGTGCTTTAATTGGCTGCCCAAGCTGGACAAGGTATATGATGTGCTCCAGGTGTTCGAACTGATGCACCAGGGCAAGATGAACGGATACTTCTGTCAGGGCTTCAACCCCCTGGGTTCGATACCGAACAAGGCAAAGCTGATCGCCGCTTTTTCTAAACTTAAATATATGGTCGTGATCGATCCCCTGGCTACAGAAACGTCGTGCTTCTGGGAAAACCACGGCGAATACAATGACGTGAAGACCTCAGAAATCCAGACCGAGGTGATCCGCCTTCCCTCCACATGTTTCGCCGAGGAGAACGGGTCTCTCACAAACAGCGGGCGATGGCTCCAGTGGCACTACAGGGGCGCTCCCCCTCCTGGAGACGCCAAGCCCGACGCGGATATCATTGCCGGCATCTACCTGAAGCTTCGGGAGCTGTATCAGAAAGAGGGCGGGGCTTTCCCCGATTCTATACTGAACCTCACCTGGAACTACGACATTCCCCATGCGCCGTCGCCCGAGGAACTCGCTAAAGAATATAACGGCAAGGCCCTGGCGGACCTGACCGATCCCAAGGACAAGAGCAAGGTCATTCTGAAAAAGGGCCTGCAGCTGGACGGCTTTGCCCAGCTTCAGGACGACGGCTCCACAAGCTGCGGTTGCTGGATTTTTTCCGGCTCGTGGACGGAGAAGGGCAATATGATGGCGAGGCGCGACAATTACGACCCGTCGGGCCTAGGCAACACACTCAACTGGGCCTTCTCTTGGCCGGCCAACCGGCGCATCCTTTACAACCGCGCCTCCTGCGACCCCTCCGGGAAGCCCTGGGACCCCAAGCGCAGACTGATCTGGTGGGACGGCGCGAAATGGACCGGGGTGGACGTGCCGGACTTCAAGCCGGATGTCCCTCCAGGAAACCCCATGAGTCCCTTCATAATGCAGCCGGAAGGAGTGGGGCGTCTGTTCGCACTGGACAAGATGGCGGAAGGACCCTTTCCCGAGCACTATGAGCCTTTCGAGACACCTATCGATACCAATCCTCTGCACCCAAAGGTGGTCAACAACCCTGCTGCGCGGGTCTTCAAAGATGACAGGGCGGCCTTTGGCACAAGCAAGGATTTCCCTTACGCCGCCACCACATACCGTGTCACCGAACATTTCCACTTCTGGACCAAACATACCCGCATCGCGTCTATCCTCCAGCCGGAGCAGTTCGTGGAAATAGGCGTGGAGCTGGCTAAGGAAAAGGGCATCAAAGATGGCGATTGGGTCAAGGTGTGGTCCAACCGCGGCTTCATAAAAGCGAAGGCTGTGGTGACTAAGCGCTTGAAGCCCCTTCAGGTCAACGGAAAGACCGTCAATCACGTGGGCATCCCGATCCACTGGGGCTTTAAGGGACTCGCCAAGAACGGCTACTTAGCCAACACCCTTACCCCTTTCGTGGGCGATGCGAACACCCAGACACCGGAGTTCAAGTCGTTCCTCGTCAACATAGAGAAGGCATAGGAGGTGAGCCATGGCACTACAATCCCTTGACATAACCCGCCGTTCCGCTACCAGCACGCAACCTCCGGACCGGCGCAAGACTCAGGAAGTGGTGAAGTTGATCGATGTCTCCAAATGCATCGGCTGCAAGGCCTGCCAGGCAGCATGCATGGAGTGGAACGATACGCGGGACGTGATCGGCGCCAACCACGGTGTTCTCGACAACCCTATGGATCTGACCGCAGCCTCCTGGACAGTGATGCGATACAGTGAGGTGGAGACCGACCGGGGACTGGAATGGCTGATCCGCAAGGACGGCTGCATGCACTGCTCGGATCCGGGCTGCCTGAAGGCCTGCCCTGCGCCGGGCGCCATTGTGCAATACAGCAACGGCATCGTGGATTTCCACGAGGAGAGCTGCATCGGCTGCGGCTACTGCATCGCCGGTTGCCCTTTCAATATCCCGCGCCTTTCGAAGAAGGACAGCAAGGTCTACAAGTGCACCCTTTGCTCCGACCGCGTGGCAGTAGGCCTGGAGCCTGCCTGTGCAAAAACCTGCCCCACCGGAGCCATCGTCTTCGGCACAAAGGAAGACATGTACCACCATGCAGAGGGCCGTATCTCGGACCTCAAGAGCCGTGGGTTTGCAAAAGCAGGTATTTACGATGCTCCGGGTGTAGGCGGCACACACGTTATGTATGTTCTGCAGCATGCCGATAAGCCGGAGTTGTATCACGGCCTGGTCAAAGACCCGGACATCAGCCCGCTGGTCTCCCTGTGGAAGGGCGTTGCCAAACCGCTGGTCACAATGGCATTTGGAGCTGGCATTCTGGGCGCCGTTATGCATTATGTAACCAAGGGACCCAATGAAGTCTCTGAAGAGATCGAGAAGGAGTTTAAAGATGAAAAATGACCCGAAAAAACTGCTGCGGTATACGCCGTCCGAGCGGGCCAACCACTGGCTGACGGCGATACTCTTCTTCTTGGCAGCGCTGTCCGGGCTGAGCTTTTTTGAGCCGCTCTACTACCCGCTGACCATGCTGTTTGCCGGCGGCGTCTGGACGCGCATCATACACCCCTTCCTCGGTGTGGCAATGTTAATTTCTTTCGCCGTCATGTATGCTCATTTCCGGCAATTCAATGTCATGACTCCCTCGGACCGGGAATGGCTGAGCCATGTCCGGGAAATGGCTGGCGGCGACGACCGGAACATGCCGGAGGCAGGCAAGTTCAACGGCGGGCAGAAGCTCCTCTTCTGGCTGATGACGATCAGCATGGCGCTTCTGCTTCTCTCAGGCATCGTCATCTGGCGCGCATATTTTTCGCCTCTGTTCCCGCTCTGGTTGATACGCTTCTCCGCCGTGGTGCACGCGGCGTTCGGGGCGATCATGATCGGCCTGCTCCTCTTCCATATCTACGCGGCCATCTGGACGAAGGAGAGCATAGAAGCGATGCTGTATGGCAGGGTCAGACGCGCCTGGGCGAAACAGCATCATCCCGCATGGTTCAGAGAGATAACCGGAGGAGGTAAATGAGCGCCGAAGTCCGTATTCTCGAAACCGGCCAGATTGAAGCGCCGGTCAGCGCGATCTATCATCTCTTCCTGCCCGGAAGGGATCTGTTTGCACGCCGGGCCGAGCGTCTCCGGTTCCTGTCGAGGGATCATGCAATGGGGGATTACCTGGCCTTTCTGGCTCTGCTTGCGGATGCGCAGCAAGAGGTCCTGGACCAATTCCCCGAGGTGTCACTGCCCGATGCCGATGAACAGGCCCGCTGCCGCGAGCAGGGCAAACCGCTCCTTGATGCCGGATCCATGAAGCGGGGCCCTATCTGGAGGAATGGGCTGAAAATAATTCTTCAGAAGATGAGAGAGTCGGCTCTTCCCCGGGCGGCAAGCGAGACGGTAGCCGGCCTGATGCAGGCAGCTGAGGCCGTATTGGAGGAGACGGCAGATAGGATATTGGCGGGAAATCCTGCCGAAATTTCTCCTCAGGAACTGCCGTTTGTCGCCGCTGCGCTGCAGGTCTACTGGGTGCAGATGGCGTCATCTTTGCGGGAAGATGCTTTCGGCAGACCGGAACAGGGCGGTTTGTGCCCCGTGTGCGGTTCATATCCGATGGCAGGCATTGTGCGGAGCGGAGGTGCAGAGCAAGGGCTGCGTTACCTTTCCTGCTCTCTCTGCGCCTCAGAGTGGCATATGGTGCGGATCAAATGCAGCACCTGCGAATCTACACAGGGGATCGACTACCATATCCTGGAAGGCTCTAGCGGCGCAGTCAAGATGGAGAGTTGCAGCGACTGCGGCTTCTACCTGAAGCTGTTGTACCTGGGAAAAGACTCCGGGATGGAAGCATTGGCTGATGACCTTGCAACCCTTGCACTGGATATGCTGATGGAGAAAGAGGGCAAGATGCGCGGAGGTCCAAACCTGCTCCTTCACTTCGGGAGACCACTCTAAAATCCCCCGCATCATCGTAATAGTCCTTATCTGAACAAAACTTAATATGTGTTGACTTTTTGCGTTATTTGACGAATAACCACCTATGGCCTTGTAGTTATTTCGCACAGGAGCTTCTTGGAGTGAGCCGGCAAAATGCTTTCTTATACCCCGTCTGTGACTATCAATTTCGAAAGATCGTCATGTCCACATAAAGTTTTGACACTGAAATTCGGCGAAAATTAGCGCTCTCTTTTCTTCGAGATAACTCTGCGGCGTTGGCTCTTATACAACGATTTACACGGTGCTGCACCTTTTTCGTTTTGAACATGCCGGATTATGATTTTCTTACGACACTTGCGAATTTACATATTTAGTAAACCAAAGGATAGAATTATTATCCGGCATAATAATTGCTATTTGAGAGATTAGATCGAACGGCAAAGATGAAGAGAGATGCGGATGCCGCATCGTTGCCCAACAGTGAGCGTTTTTTTTGGAGGGAAAGCCACCGTGGCATTATTGAGGAACGTTTCCGCGCTGTTAGTTGCGCTTCTTCTCAGCGCCATTCTTGCCACTGCTCTTCATCATCATGCCGCCTTCAAGACTTATTCTGAATGCGCCTTCTGCAAGTTCGCCGATGATCTCTCCTCCGGAGACAAAGCAGAAGCTCCAGCGCTTGTAGTGCCGGAATTCGTCAGAATGAGTCTTGGTTTCGAGGCGGTAAGTTTTCTTGATACAATTCCAGTCCATCTGATCTGTTTTCGCGGACCCCCCGTCTTCCTTTCATAGCTTTCCTATCGGACCAGTAACAGTAGCTTAGGTCTGATGCCGGGCCGGGTAGGTAAAGGCGCAGGAAAATCGAATCTGTGCTTGGACCGACCATGCCTCGCAAATTAATGAGAAAGGCGATCCAGAAAGATACAATAGAATGGTTTATTGCTTCCCGATAGATAGGCTTAACACCCGGATTGCGGATGATGGGGAAGATCTCCGGAAGGTCCTCGTGACAGGATGGCTTTATTATTCCGGCGGTTGGGACTGTTTATGTCAATAAGACGGTATGCCTTGTCAACAGCGGTCGTATTTGTGGCCGCAGTTTTATTATCCGCGCATATTTCAGGAACACCGGTCTGGGGCAACATCGGCAGCGGAAACGGCGATCTTCTGAAACGCCCTCCGGAAGAGACATGTCAAGGCTGCCACAGGACCGACCAGAACACGCCGGCTCCAGGAGATGCAGGGTATGCCCAGTCGATCTGGGATAATGCGATCAAGACGCACAGCTCGGACTTCCTCGGCGCCTGCGCAGGCGCGTCCGGCGCCAGCAAGCGTGAATGTACAAATAACGGCGGGACGTGGACACCGGACAAATGGGCGCCTAACGGCTGGGGAGTTTCCGGCGGTCAATACGGCGCCTTTCTCTGCACCACCTGCCACACGGCCCATGATACGAAGAACATTTATCTGATCAAAGATATTATTGCAGCGCCCAACTCCCCGATCAATGACTTTCCGGCGAGCGCCGACATAGGATGCAGCGTTCCCGGACCTGCGACCCAGGCAGCCTGTCTGGCCGCGGGAGGCACATGGTTTAACGTTGACTTCAGGATCAAGTCGGGGACCCCGGGGATCACGCCGGGCATGATGGGAGACGATTCGCGCCTGGACCCCACGACCTCTACCAATGTCTGCGAGGTCTGCCATAGTCAGACCAATTACCACAAATATAATCAGGGTTCGGACTCCGGACATCACAACGGTGAAAATTGTGCTATCTGTCACGACCATAAAGGGGCTTTCAAGCCGAACTGCAACGGGTGTCACGGCAATCCGCCGCAATTAAACACCTCAGGTGAGAGCGGGCTTGTATTCGACCCAAAGGCCACCGGATCCCAATACGGGGTCACGCATATCAAGCACGCTACAGGAGGCGGCAATTACAACTTCTCGTGCTATGTTTGCCATACAGGCGGGATGACCGATAAATCGCAGCAGGATTACAAGATAGAGCTCGGTTTTAATTTATTCAATGGTGCGTATTCCGGAAATGGTACTACATATACCGGGCAGCCTCTGATCAACAATTATAGTTATAACTTCACCAACGGAACAACTCAGGGCACGACAGAATTCGAGTGTACGAATATCTACTGCCACGGCGCGACGATGAACGTCAATGGCGACATGAACGGAGGAACAAGCATAACGCCGAGGTGGAATGACGATCCTAACAATCCTACAACAGCCGCCTGCGGAGCATGTCACGGGGTCACGTCTGCAAATCCTCCTCAAAGGGGAAGTCATCCTATGCACGCCGGTAACATATCGACGAAGATTTCCTCTTTAGCCTGCGTAACCTGCCATAGCGCAACAGTGGACAAGACAAACGTCATTATCGACAGGACAAAACATGTCAACAACGCGGCGGACTGGGCGTTTGACCAGACCGACAACAGGGTTGTGGGCGCGACCTATAACGGCCTCTCGAGCGGCTCTGAAACCATGCCTCAAGGCTTCCCGAGAAACAATTATGGAGTATGCACCAATCTTTATTGTCACAGCAATGCCAATCCGGCCCCTAATGCAGACCCGCTCAGGAATGTGCCGAATGAGTTCAAGACACCTATGTGGGGGGGCGCGGGCACCCAAGCCGATTGCCAGGCGAACGGCGGGAACTGGGATTCGACGAACCAGTCTTGCACGGGCATAATGAAATGCTACTCCTGCCACAAGGGACGGTCCTCCAACCCGTTATTGCCCGTTGCTCAGACAGACGACAATACACAGGCCAATTGTGCAGCTATAAGCGGCAACTGGGACATCTATTGCGCCACCACTCAGAGTCTCTGTTGCGTTCAGGGCGGAGGGACCTGGGATTCGACGAGCAACTCCTGCACAAGCTCGTCCTTCACCTGGACAGGCGGTGTCTGCAGAGGAGGCGGACTTACCCAGACCTTATGTGAAAGCACCCAGAGCGGAGGACTGAGCGGAAGGTGGGTCCAGGTCTGTGACAACAGCCAGACGGACCTCACACCTCTTTTGACCATGAACTCCAACGGCCATTATCGCCTTGTGAACCCAGAGTGGATAAGGAAATACCCGTGCATATACTGTCATGCAGACACTGCGGATGTGAACGGCAATATTGTGGATAAGACGAAACACGTCAACGGCTCAAAAGATATCCGCGTGCACACGACCCAGGCAGTAGCGCAGGGGATCAAAAACTGGGGCATTCAAGGACTGGCGGACCCGTCATATGACCCTTCGACAAAGGTCTGCTCAAATATCTATTGTCACAGCGACGGAAGGGAGAACATTAATCAAACAATTGTGACGCCCGCTCCCTGGAACGGAGGAAGCATGAAGTGCAACTCCTGCCACGGACACCCTCAGGGCAGCTGCTCAACCGGTGGTTGCCACGACGGGGGAACAGTCCAATCGAACGGCCAGGTCTTACCGACACTTTGCAGCAGCATTACGCAGAGCGTATGCGAGTCGAACGGAGGCACGTGGAGCGGCGTTTTCTGCCAGGGATTGACCGGCGGCCCCGGTGATCCAACAGGCGGCACTCTATGCGGTTCGCTGGGCGGCAAGGTCGATTGGCCGGCAGGGGATGAATGGATGGCCGCCGCGCCCATGTTCCCCAACGGGGGGCCGGGCTCAGGCAGCGAGAACTCTCATCCACGCCATATACAGAGCAATTTTGTCTGCAGCACATGCCATTATAAGACCGTATCGAACGGCGTCTGCACCAACTGCCATTCAGCCGGGGAAAACCTTTCCGGAAGCATGGGCGAGGCCGCCCACGTGAATCCCGCCTACCACGTCAACAAGGTGCCGGATATCTATTTCGATCCCTCTCTCGCCGACCCCAATCAGCAGGGATATCTGTATTATAACGGCCGAAACGGCACGGGCATACAGGACCCCAGCAAGCGCCCAAAGTCCTGCACGAACCCTTGCCACACTTCGCCCAGCTCCGGCCCGATGAATCCCGCGTGGGGCGGCACGCTGAGCGACAGTTATGCCTTTTGCAAGGGGTGCCACGGGAGCGATCATGACACGGATTATTACGGCAACTTTACCGGCGATCCCAGCAAGAGACCCACAATAAACCTGAGCGAGTGGACCTCAACGGGGCATGGGAGGTCCGCGATAAACAACGACGTTTATGCCAACCCTTATCCTGTGTCACAGAACCCGGCAGCAAATTTTGAGAGCGCGCCCAACCCCTGCTGGTACTGTCATGACAATACAGTCCTTCATACGGACCCCACTAATCCTTTCAGGCTTAAGAAACATCCTCAGTTCAGAAGCAGGTTTGAGAAAGAGTGCGTGTATTGCCATATGGAGGGACTCGACTCCGAATGTCTCAGCTGTCACAATGTGACGCCGACATGCGACAACTCCTCGGGCACGGCCTGCTCCACTAACTCGCAATGTCCTCCGGGAGGGACCTGCGAAGTGGAGTCCCTTGCTCCCCAACTGTCGAATATAGGACCGGGTCAGAAATACTGTAAGACTACCTGGGCCGATGGTAGCGCGGCTACCTCCCCGTGCGTTGACCACACGTCGTTTACGGACGGACTCACATCGTGCACGACTGCCTCGTGCCACTTCATGAACCCTGTCTATCAGCCGGATGCCAACACGCCGTATTCGGATTACAAACGGCATAATACGGGATCGGGTCTCTGGACTTCGGACCAGAAGGCGGACGTTGAAAACCAATATGTATGGATGGGGGTCTGTCTGAAGTGCCATGACGACGACAGCGGAGGGCAGTGCACGAGCTGCCACCAGGCCCCGGCGAGCGACCCGAACAGATACAGTCTGGGTTACGACGGAGGCCAGGGGAGTATATGTTCCCTTCAGCCCAACAATACTCCCATAAGCTGTACAAAGGACGCGGATTGCATATCTCAGAATGCCGGGACCTGTTATTTCAAGACGGCCCATAAAGCAAAGGCCTCTTCATTCCATTTCGGCTACAAGCATTATAACTATTTCATAGACAGCGGCGGCTGGACTCTCGGCACGTGCTCGGATGCCAATTACATAAACAAGTCTTCCTGCGAAGCGAGCGGCGGCAAATGGACGGCAACAACGGACGGCAGCGGTTATCGGGCGGGGACTACGAGGGGCGGTAAATTCTGCTGGGACTGCCACGACCCTCACGGCGACCAGAATATTTATATGATTCACAGCAGACCCTCAGGGGCCTCGGACGGCGGGGTTGCCACCTCAACCGACGGCGTTTACGGTAAACCTCTTACGAGGGCCGCCGTTGTGTTTAAGACCAAGACGTATAATCCCAAGAGTCCCTGGGGTTATTATGCCGTGAGTACCCCTGACCCCGCGACCGGCACGTATGACGGCATCTGCAATGTCTGCCACCAGTCCCTCACCGACGGCACCGGCAAAGTCCTGGTCGAGGCAAAGCACTGGACGAACACGGGCGGGGACGGCCATAACAACGGAAAGGTCTGCACCTCATGCCATCAGCACAGATTCAACGACAGTCATGCATCGGGTCTTGCATGCAATACCTGTCATATGAACAAGCCTGTGCCGAGGCATACTGGCTTCAGCCTGCCGAGGGACTGCACAAAGTGTCACATAGGGATCGGCAAGAGGATAGACATAATGGGACAGATGCAGGGGAACTCGCACCATGTCCAGGGAATCACCGTGACCAACAGGACCTGCTACATATGCCACTGGGAGGCCACGCCCCTGGGGCTTATAGATTCGAATTACCACCTGGGCTACAACTACAAGACTCACGTGAGCACCCCGGGCTCTGTCGCCGACCTCGTTGTCTGGGGCCCCGGCACGAGGCCCATCAATTATGTGAACGGAGGCGCCTGCAGCGGCTCCGATCCTAATTGTTCGTCATTTAATAACCAGCCCGCCTGCACGGCCGACACTAATTGTCAATGGACGCCTCCCTCGGCTGCAACGCTTGCCAACGGAGGTTACTGCAGCGGAGGCCAGAATAACTATTGCTCCAACAGTCATCAGGACGAGCAGTCCTGTGCCGCCGATACAGCGAACGGTTGTCAGTGGACGCAGCTTACAGCTATGACCTTCAATGCGCTCTTTGTTGGAAGCGATAATTACACCTGCACCATACCCGGGATCGCAGATCAGAACACCTGTACGGCCTCGTACGCCTGCAGCAATTCTTCCTATGCGACACAGACTGATTGCAACGCGGCATATTACGGCTGGGTTTCGGGGGTCTGGGGCACGGAGAGGGACGAGGTCGAGAAGGTGACCCCCCATTGCCTCGGCTGTCACAGCAGTCAGAACAAGGATACGAAGCCCTTTTCATATTGCAGCATTCCGGTGAACCCGAATACCGGCAGCTATTATCTGACCCAATACGATGCGTGCAGCATATCCGGGTACAGCGACCAGACCTCCTGCACAACTGCCGGTGGCCAGTGGCTTACGGGCTGCCTGAACCCGAACAACCCCTATTACTGCAGCAAAGCGGGATACAATGATCAGGCGTCCTGCGAAAGCGCGCAGTACTGCACTATAGCCGGATATGACGACCAGACCCATTGTCAGAATGCGGGCGGTCAATGGGTCAACGGCGTGTGGTCCCAGCCGACCTGGATCTCGGACTGCAAGGTGCCCAGACAATATGCCTGGGACAAGAAGAGCATCGCCGATCGCTACCTGCAGACAGGGACTACAACGTGGGGCAAATATGTAAACATTGCTCACGCCCTCATCATGCCGATGGATGAGACATCGTGGAACGGTACGTCGGGAGAAGTGAAAGATAAATCGCCGAACGGCAACAACGGCACGGCATATGGCGGGGCCAATACTGTGGAGTGGGGCAAATTCGAGAGGGCGGGGAGCTTCAACGGCGCGAACTACGTGACCGTCAACAACAGTGCGAGTCTTAACCCCGCATCAATTACAATCACAGCATGGGTGTATATATCGAGCGCACCTGCTGCAAGCGGCAATATTGTATCAAAAGGCGACAACAGCGGTTATCGTTTCAGGATAAGCAACAATGGGACCGTGGCATGGTTCGATCGGGGCTGTGGAAGCAACGGGGTTGGAAGTTGCATTTCAAGCAAAGGACTGATTTCGTTGAATGCGTGGACGCTGATAGCAG
>JAJYIF010000005.1 GCA_021790195.1 Nitrospirota bacterium | reverse complement strand
AAGTACACCACTGTATTGCTACAATAATGCACTCCGTTCAACTTGCATGTGTTAAGCACGCCGCCAGCGTTCGTTCTGAGCCAGGATCAAACTCTCATTTGAAACTGGTTTAAACTCGAATCGACAGGTTTACTACGCACGTTTTTAGCCATTTCAAAGAACGAGAATATACCTTACATGAAATCGTAATTGTTTGTCAACAGGCATTCGAAAAAAATATCCGGCGACTGCGGCAGCCAAGACGAAAAAAGCCTCGATGCGCCGCGACCGGCCGGCTGCCGCCGAAACAGCGGCCTCAGATCTTCCTGTTGTATTTCAGGAGAAACTGCTATAAAATAGACCGAACGGTCGGTTTTATGAAAGGAGAATCTTAGCGAATGAAGCCGCTTTGCCGAGACACAAGATCCAAAGGGGAGTTGACCAAGGAAAGGATCCTTTCGGAGGCTTCGCGTCTAATACACAAGAAGGGTTTCGAAGCCACCAGCATCAGTGACCTTGTAGAGGCGACCGGACTCAAGAAAGGATGTCTATACTTTCATTTTTCCGGAAAGGAGGAATTGTCTCTGGCGGTCCTCGAAAAAGCGAAAGCTGATTTTCTGGCGTTTCTTGATTCCATACTAGTTGGAAGAACGCCGGGAGCACGCCTGAACAATCTCTTCATCGGCATACTGGGAGCTCAGAGGGAAATGGGTTTTTCAGGAGGCTGTATATTCGGCAATACGGCGTTGGAAATGGGTGACAAAGATAGGAGATTGTCGTCTTTTGTCAGGAAGGTCTTCCATGATATAACCGAAAGGGTGAGGAAAGTAGTTAAAGCGGCCCAGATCGCGGGTCAGATCAGAAACGATGTCCCGGACATGATACTGGCCCGCCACATTGTCATGGCCATTGAAGGCGGCATTATGCTGACCCGTCTCGAAAAGACCGAAAGGCCGCTGAAGGATTGCATAGCTTCCTTACGCGTTATGCTCGGATTGACCAAATGATTATTCTATTCTCTCTTCGACAACAAGAACCGACCGGAAAATTAATGATGCCGCAAAGGAGGTATTGAATGGGACTGTATAAGATTGACGATGGAAAGTGCAAGAGGGACGGTATCTGTGTCGCAGAGTGCCCGCTGCGCCTTCTTGAGATGAAGGACGCTTCTTCCACGCCGACGCCGGTGGAAATGGCCGAGCAATTTTGTATAAGATGCGGCCATTGCGTTGCCGTCTGTCCGCATGGGGCTTTTTCCCTTACAGAAATGAAGACTGAAGACTGCCCGCCGGTTAAGGGTAATATGTTTCTCGGCATCGACCAGGTCGAGCATTTTCTGAGGTCAAGACGCTCTATCCGCACCTACCTGGACAAAGAGATTGAGCGCGATAAACTCGATAAGCTCATCAATATTGCCCGTTATGCGCCTACAGGGTCCAACAGCCAGCAGGTGAAGTGGCTCGCCGTAGGCTCGCGAACTGGAGTGCGCGAGATGGCGGGCCTGGTCGCGGACCTCATACGTCATATGATCGCGGAGAAACATCCCATGACGGAGAGATATCGCATGCCGGGTATGGTTAAGGCGTGGGAGTCCGGACTCGATCCCATCTGCCGTAACGCGCCGGGACTTGTCATTGCCCACGCTCCTAAAGACTATGCTATGGCGCAAACCGACAGCGCGATAGCCCTCACATTCCTGGACCTCGCTGCTCCGTCTTTCGGACTGGGGACATGCTGGGCGGGGTTCTTTATGATGGCTGCATCCCATTGGCCGCCGCTTCAGCGTGCGCTTGCGCTGCCGGAGGGTCACGCCTGTTTCGGCGCGATGATGATCGGCTATACGAAATATAAGTACCACAGATTGCCTCTCAGGAAGGAGGCGGATATTTCCTGGAGATGAATGAAGGTTACAGTTTAAATAAGATGCAGGACGCATATGTTTCAAATACTTTAAGGAATTGTTGGTATGGTTTTTTTCGCATATCTGTCCTGCACATGTAGACCAAGGTATATAACTATGGGAAGAACATAAGGAGAACTTCGATGAGCAGGAAGATTCTTGTTTTAACCGGTAGTCCGAGGAAGAACGGCAATACGAATACTGTTGTAAAATGGTTTACCGACGGGGCGAGAGAGGCCGGCGCAGACGTTGACGTGGTGGACGTAGCATCATTGAGGAGTAAGAACAACGGATGCGTTGCGTGCATGGGATGCCAGAAATCTGAAAAGTACGAGTGTGTATGGGATGACGATGTGAAGCCGGTGCTGAAGAGAATGCCGGATTATGACGTCGTTGTTTTTGCGACGCCGACCTATTTCTTCGGACCGAGCGCACAGATTAAATTATTGATGGACAGGATGTACTCCCTTATTAAGTTTGACCCTGCGAGAGGATGTTACACGCATAAGCTCTCTCATCTCAAATGGGCGCTTATCTGCACCGCGGGCGGCGACATTGATCCAGGCCCCGCCCTGGTCGAGCAGACATTCAAGACAGTTGCCGGTTTTATAGGCTCTAATTGCGATTCTCTTCTTGTGCCTAATGCCTCGATGTATTCGGACGAACTGAAACATAACACGGCTCTGCGTGAAGAAGCGATGGCCTTTGGCCGCAAGCTCGCTTTGTGACTATCGCGAATTTGAAATGTCCCTTGACATCCAAATTTGTTTAGTCTTATAGTCAAGGCATGTTTTTCACTGCTCCGCTTGTGGTCAGAAATCTTAATAAGGCATGGCACCCTGCCATGGCCCGAGGGGGATTTTCCTAGCTTATATCGGGCGGAAGGAAGATCTCAGAGGCCACGGCCTAAAGACCGTGGCCTTTTTATTTTGGGCAATCTAAAACTATTGCGGGAAACAAAGAGGAGACGACTTGGTCGGTTATTTGAAAGAGAAGGGCAGCAGGTACTCAATCATCCTGGCCCTGCTTTCCCTATACTTTGTTTGGGGTTCGACATACCTTGCTATTCGCATAGCCCTCGAAGGGTTTCCGCCTTTTCTGATGGCCGGTCTGCGGTATGTGGTTGCGGGAGGCTGTCTTTATCTTTTCCTGCGGATTACCGGAGTTCCCGTTCCTACTGTGAAGGAATGGAAAGGAGCATCCGCTGTCGGTGCCTTTTTACTTTTTGGGGGAAATGGCGGCGTGGTATTTGCAGAGCAGTGGGTGGCCTCGGGAGTTGCCGCCCTCGTTATTGCAGCTACCCCGTTATGGACAGTCTTATTTGCAGGCATCTGGAGGCGTTGGCCTTCCCCATCTGAATGGGTCGGGATCGCACTCGGTCTCGCAGGGGTCGCGGTCCTGAATATGGGAGGCGAGCTAAAGACTTATCCTGTAGGGGCCATTGCCCTGATATTTGCGGCAATGTTCTGGGCATTCGGATCTGCCTGGAGCCGTCATCTGCCTTTACCTCAAGGCATGATGGCAAGCGCAGTCGAGATGCTGGCCGGAGGGGTGCTATTGCTTCTTGCAAGCATGGTGACCGGAGAACGGGTCGGATCCCAACCGGGATTCAAGGCTGTCGGAGCGCTTGTGTATCTGATCATCTTCGGATCGCTAGTAGGGTTCAGCTCATATGTCTATCTGCTGCGCAGGGTGCGGCCTTCCCTTGCGACCAGCTATGCCTATGTCAATCCTCTTATCGCTGTATTATTGGGCGTGGTATTTGCGGGAGAGAAGATCGCATTTTTTGAGATCATAGCCGTACCGGTAATCCTCGGAGGCGTGGTGATCGTGATATTAGGTAATAAAGGAAGGCCCGGACCCTAACCGATCGTCACTCCGGCGCGGCTTCTTCTTTCACCGCCTCTTCCGGCAGTCTAACCAGTTTGACCTTCGCGATCCTTTGGCCTACCATCTCCGATACGGTTATCTTCTTCCCCGGGACTTCGACCGTGTCTCCTATCCTCGGAATCTTTTGCAGGGCCGTCAAAAGGAACCCCCCGAGGGTCTCGTATTCGGTGGATTCGGGTATCTCTATCTGGTAATCATCTTCGAGGTCCTTTACGCTGATCGAGGCGTCAATTAGCAGCGAGCCGTCGCTCAACTGGATGACAGGGCTCTCTATATCGTACTCGTCCCTTATCTCTCCGACAATCTCCTCTATCAGGTCCTCCATGGTCACCAATCCCGAGACCCCGCCGTATTCGTCTATAACAAGCGCCATGTGGACCCGCTTCTTCTGCATCTCCCTCAGGAGATTACTTATCTTCATCGTTTCAGGGATGAAGAAAGGCGGCTTCACAAGCCTCCTCACATCGGCATCTCCCCTCGCAAACGCATTGAGAAAATCCTTGGCATAGAGGACTCCCCTGATGTCGTTTACGTCCTTGCCCACCACCGGGTAACGCGAAAACTGCTCCTCTGCTATGATCGATTTTATCTCCTCCACTGACATGCCCAGACCTATCGTTGCCATGCGGGTCGAGGGGACCATTACCTCTTTCGCGGACATATCCGTGAATTCAAAAACGCTGTGGATGAGCTCTTGCTCGGTCGGTTCGAAAACGCCCTGCTCGCCGCCCTCCATGATCAGCATCTTCACTTCCTCTTCCGTTACATATGCTCTCTCTGTAAAGGTTTTCCTTCCGAACGGCCTTAGCAGTAAATTGGCGCTGAACGTGAGGAACTTCACGAAGATAGCGGTTGCCCTCGAAAAGCCTTCGACGAGCTTCGATATCCTGAGCCCCACCTCTTCCGGACGGGAGAGCGCAATGGACTTTGGGATAAGCTCCCCGAAGACCATCGCGAAATAGGTGATCAGGAGAGTGACTATGCCGATGGATATAACATCGCTTGAGGCGGCAATCGGCTTGTAGGGAACTTGGGCGATTATGGGTTTAATGACCTGGATCGCGGCGGCGCCTCCTATGGCCGAAGCAAGGACGCTGCCGAGGGTGATCGCAATCTGGATCGTGGCCAGGAACCTGTCGGGCTCTTCCTTGAACTTATACAGTATCCGGGCGGCCCTGTTGCCTTCTTCCATAAGCTGTTTTACGCGGCTCTTTCTCGCAGTCACTACCGCTATCTCAGCGGCGGCGAAAAGACCGTTCAATAAAATAAAGATTACGATGAGAAAGATATCGAACCACATGGGATTTTACGAATGTAACGGTGCAATAGGGTAACGGTGACAAAGAATGGAAAAGTCGTTACTCCGATACACCGATACGCCGGTTGTCTGTGTCGTCTCTATACTGGGGGGTTCCATCAGAACGATCAGCGTAGCTTCTCGATGATGGCGTCTGCAACACGGGACGTCGTTGCAGCGGTCGGGTCATCCGGGGTCGCCTTCATGTCATAGGTAACGTCCTTGCCCTCTTCTATGACAGCGGCAACCGCTCTTTCCAGTTTCTTCGCCTCTTCAGTTTTCCCGAGATGGGTCAGCATCATGACACCTGATAGTATCATAGCAATAGGATTGACCTTATTCAAGCCCTTGTACTTGGGAGCGCTGCCGTGTGTAGGCTCGAACACCGCAATCTCGCTTCCTATGTTTGCCCCGGGCGCCAGACCTAGCCCTCCGATAAGACCGGCTGCAAGATCCGACAGGATGTCTCCGTAAAGGTTCGGGAGAACGAGGACGTCATATAATTCCGGTTTCTGGACGAGCTGCATGCACATATTGTCGACGATCCTGTCTTCAAACTCGACATCAGTATACTGTGACGCGACGTTTCGCGCGACTTCGAGGAAAAGGCCGTCCGAATACTTCATTATATTTGCCTTGTGGACGGCTGTGACCTTCTTCCTGCCGTTTTTCCGCGCGTAGTCCAGGGCGAATCTCACTATACGTTCGGTGGCGGACACGGAGATGGGCTTAATGCTTATGCCCGAATCGGTGGCTATCTTCTTCCCGGTGGTCTCCCTGATAAAGTCGATGAGCCTAGAGGTCTCGCCTGCGCTCTTCTGGAACTCTATCCCGGCATAGAGGTCTTCCGTGTTCTCCCTCACGATAATGAGGTCTATATTATCGTAGCGGGTCTTAGCCCCTTTGAAACTCTTGCAAGGGCGCAGACAGCAGTAAAGGTCCAGGGTCTGCCTCAGGGTCACATTCACGCTCCTGAAGCCTTTTCCTACGGGGGTCGTGACAGGCCCTTTAATAGCCACCTTGTTCTTTTTAATGGAGTCGATGACCCTTTGCGGCAAGGGAGAGCCCTCCCTTTCGAACACATCTTCTCCCGCGTCCTGAATTTCCCATTTTATGGGGATGCCGGTTGCGTCGATGACGCGTCTCGTGGCCTCGGCAATCTCGGGTCCGACCCCGTCTCCCGGGATAAGAGTGATCGTATACATTACAGGTTCACCGTGAGGACCTTCCTGACAATGTCGGGATGGCTCGCTATGAGTCGCAGCTCGTCGTCAGTAAGAGGTTTCTGAGTGTGCAGGTTCGCGTACTGAACAAGTTCGAGGATCTTCCTTGCCTCGTTGTCGTCATGGAAATGAATGCCGAGTTTATCGTAGACATATCTGAAGCCCTTTATGCCGCCATACTCTCCGGTGGTTATGATCCTTCCCGTTTCGAGCAGCTCGGGCTCCCCCCTTCCCACGTCCTCGGGGTCATAGAGCTCGTAGCTCCTTCTGTCCTTCAGCGCGCCGTCCGCATGGATGCCTGATTCATGGGCAAAGGCGTTTGCTCCGACACCGGGCTGGTTGATCGGTATCGGAAGGTTGAAGGCATATGAGGCATACTTGGCGATCTTCCACGCCTTCTTCAGGTCTACATGCTCGTCAAGAGGGATCTTGTCCTTGAGTCCGTGCGAGAACTTCAGTGCCAGGATTGTGGAAACCAGGTCGCAGTTGCCGGCCCGCTCGCCGTATCCGTTGACGGTCGTATTGATGTAAGCATCGATGCCGGCCTCAATTACGCCCTGGGCGCCCGCCACGGAAACGGCTTCGGCCATACCGAGGTCGTTGTGGCAGTGCATCTCGACCGGGAACTTGGTCGCGAGCGCGAGGGCCTTAATCCTCTCATATATCGTAATGGGATCGTCCGCACCAAGGGTATCGCAGTAGCGGAAACGGTCTGCACCGGCTTCCTTGCCCGCCAGGACAAACTCGATGAGTCTGTTCAATTCGGTCCTCGATGCGTCCTCGGCGTTGACACCGAGCGTCTCTACCCCCAGTTCCTTGGCGATCTTTACGGATTTCTCAAGTGAATCTATTATGTCCTTCCAGGTCTTCCTCCCCTGGAACTTGCCCTGGAGCATCACATCCGATGTCGACATCGAGATGTTGAGATGCCTTATAGAGGGACAATTCTTGAAGGTGAGCTCGATATCTTCGGGAATCGCCCTGCACCAGCCCTCGAGATGGATCCTTTTAATGGCGCCGGACGCCACCAATTCCAGGTTCGCATTAATATAATTGACTTCGTGTTTGAGTGTCGGGAAGCCGATTTCGCTCTGGTAAAACCCCATTTCGTCGAGGTAAACATTGAGCATGGTTTTGGAGAGCTTCGGCAGCAGTATCCTAGATGTCTGGACACCGTCCCTGTTCGTAACATCGATCAGATACACTTTATGGTGCATGGATTTTTGGTCCCCTTTCCTTTAAAAGCATTATCGGTTATTATAACTAAAAATCCTTCCGTTATTGCAAATTTTCTCCCCTTAACTGCCATTTGGAAGAGGGTTTATATCCCGGTCTTTTCGGGAGATCGCGGGATTTGACAAAAGGACTGGAAAATAAAAAGATTTCTTTGTTACAATTATAGCCGTCTTTTGGGGAGGTGTTTTTTATGGACTTTAAAGGAAAGGTCGCTTTTATAACTGGAAGCGCAAGAGGCATAGGCAAGGCGATAGCAGACGCCTTCGCTAAGAGCGGAGCAGATGTCGTGATAGGCGATGTGAACCTTGATCAGGCTAAGGAAGCGTCGGCGGATATCGCCAAAAGAGGCGTGAAGTCGTCGGCCTTGGGCCTCAACGTATCGAACTCCGGGGAGGTGATAAAGGCTTTTGAACATATCGCAAAGGAATACGGAAGGCTGGATATCCTTGTAAACAACGCGGGAATAACGAGGGACGGTCTTCTGCTCCGGATGAAGGAGGAAGACTGGGACTCGGTTATAGAGATCAACTTAAAAGGTGTGTTCCTCTGCTCGAAAGAAGCGGTCAAGCTCATGTCCAAGCAGCGCTACGGCAGAATCGTCAACATCGCATCGGTGGTCGCGTTCATGGGCAACCCCGGACAGGCTAACTACAGCGCTTCTAAGGCCGGCATTGTGGGCCTCACAAAGACTGTCGCTAAAGAATACGCGAGCAGAGGCATAACTGCGAATGCCGTGGCTCCAGGCTTTATAACCACCGCGATGACGGACGCCCTTCCGGAGAACGTCAAAGAGGAGATGAAGAAAGCGATTCCCATGAGCAGGTTCGGCACCATCGAGGACGTGGCCGACGCGGTGCTCTTCCTCGCCTCGCATCCGTATATCACCGGTCAGGTGCTGCATGTAAACGGCGGCATGTACATGTAGCAATTTATATAGATGAGACCCTGCAATTTTTGCGATTAACTTTTTGAACTTAATAATGGAGGTGTAATGATGATTGAAGAAAAAGTTAAGGAGATTATATCGAAACAGCTCGGAGTGAACCCTGGAGAGGTGACGCCGGAGGCGTCGTTTGTAGAAGACCTGGGGGCCGACTCTCTCGATACCGTGGAGCTTGTCATGGCTTTTGAAGAGGCTTTCAATATAGAGATCCCTGACGAAGACGCGGAGAAGATCGTAAGAGTAACTGACGCGATCGAGTATATAAAGAAGAAGTCGGGATAGACCGGGCCTCAGGGAATATGGAGAAACGCCGTGTAGTCATAACTGGTCTGGGGCTCGTTACCCCTCTCGCCATGGGGGTGGAGCCTTCCTGGCAGGCGCTCCTCGAAGGAAAGTCGGGAATCGGGACCATCACTACCTTTGATTCTTCCGACCTCCCGGTGCATCTTGCCGGCGAGGTGAAAGGGTTCGATCCGCTGCTTTACATTGAGTCCAAAGAAGTAAAGAAGATGGACAAGTTCATCCAGTTTGCTCTTGCGGCCTCTACTATGGCGGTCGAAGATTCCGGACTGAAGGTCCCTCCGGACGATGCAGAGAGGGTCGGCGTGATTATAGGATCGGGAATAGGAGGACTGCCGGCGATCGAACACTACCATAAGACTTATCTGGAGCGCGGCTACCGCAGGATAACACCCTTCTTTATCCCCATGCTGATAATAAACCTCGCTTCGGGCTGGGTTTCGATAAAGTTCGGCGCGAAGGGTCCGAACACGGCGGTATCGACGGCCTGCGCCACCGGAAGCCATGCTATCGGCGACGCCTTCAGGCTCATCCAGAGGGGTGACGCCGACGTTATGATAGCCGGCGGCACCGAATCAGTGATCACCCCTATGGCCATAGGCGGCTTTGCAGTCATGAAGGCGCTTTCGACAAGGAACAATGAACCCGAGCGTGCGAGCAGGCCTTTTGATACGGACCGGGACGGGTTCGTGATGGGCGAGGGGGCCGGGGTCGTCACACTCGAGTCTCTGGTACACGCAAGGGCGAGAAACGCACGGATATATGCTGAGGTCATCGGTTACGGTATGACGAGCGACGCATACCATATCACAGCCCCTTCTGTGGGTGGCGAGGGCGCTGCCTCCTGCATGGCAGCTGCGTTGAAGGACGCAGATATCGCTCCCGACCGGGTGGACTACATCAATGCACACGGCACTTCTACGAAATATGGAGATGAGATCGAGACTAAAGCGATAAAGAAGGTATTCGGAGATCACGCATATAAACTGTCCGTAAGTTCTACAAAGTCCATGACCGGACATCTCCTCGGCGCGGCCGGCGGAGTTGAATCAATAATAAGCGTGTTGGCCATCAATCGCGGCGTAATCCCGCCCACTACCAACCTCGACAACCCCGACCCAGAGTGCGATCTCGATTACGTTCCTTTTAAGCCGAAGACTGCGAATGTAGATTGCGCCCTTTCCAATTCCTTTGGTTTCGGCGGAACGAATGCGTGCCTCTTATTCAGAAAACTCAGAGAACCTTGAGAAAGACCTAGGCTATTCCTTCAAGAACAGGGGGCTGCTTGTCGAGGCACTGACTCACAAATCCTTTCACCATGAGAACCCCGGCAAGGCAAAGGCATACAACGAGCGTCTCGAATTTATCGGTGATTCCGTCTTCGGCCTCGTAATCGTCGAATACCTTTTCAGGTATAGCGATGACTTTACCGAGTCCGACATGTCCAAGATAAAATCCTACATAGTGAAGGGGGCCGTGCTTTCTGAAGTCGCCGAAGGGCTCTCTCTCGGCAGTTATCTGAGCCTCGGCAAGGGCGAAGAGGACACGGGCGGAAGGCAGAAGAGGTCGCTGCTTGCCAATGCGATGGAGGCTGTTTTCGGGGCGATCTATCTCGACAGCGATTATGAAAGGGTAAGGGGGGTCATCCTCGGTCTCTTTAAAGACAGGGTCCTGTCTGTCATATCGTCCGGTCAATACCACGATTATAAGACGGAGCTTCAGGAAAAGAGCCAGTTGCTATACGGGGTGCTGCCGGAATACCGGATAGCGCGCCAGGAAGGCGAAGAGCACCTGAAGACGTTTACCATTGATGTGTTTATCAAGGGAGAGATGTTCGGTCGCGGTATCGGGAAGAACAAGAAAGAGGCGCAAACGGCTGCGGCAAAGGAAGCGCTGCCGAGGCTCAAGGAGAGTCCCGCCAAGTAATTCCGATGCGCGCCGGGGTCAACCCGTAGCCGCCGCCCGCGTTCAGGAACAAGACCCCTTCGCCGAGAGCTGAGGTGATGTCCCTCAATTTCTTCTCGCTTTTTCTGAGGGCTTCCTCAAGCACGGCCTTTCCCTCCTTTTCCTGATTAAACGCCGGTGGATCAGTTTAAGCCTGCCCTCCGATTATGCTTGAAAGGAGTACCGCTTTTCTAATTATAGTATGCACACAATAAAAGCCGTTGCCGGGCGTCTTGCACGCAGCCTGGTTGTTTGACAGCATAGTACATTCAGTTAAAATTTATATATATTCTCAGTTTCGTGCGTGAGTCAAACCCTATTCTCCGTTTAAAGGGGGAATGCTTATGAACAGGGACTATGGTGGCAGTCCCTATCCGGCGAAAGACCCGGAAGCCCACGGGGTCCGCAGCCAATGCCGAATTATATGTGCAGTCCTGACAGCCGTCCTGCTGTTTTCCTTTCCGCTGTTTGCGAGGGATCACCGTGCAACTCTGTTTTATGATCAAGACGCCTTTGCGTCGGAAACCTATGTCTTCGGAGTCGTGCCGCAATTTGAGCAGCGCAGGCTGTATGCGATATGGGAACCGATCATAAAGGAACTGGAGAAGAAGACGGGGCTGACCTTTGAGTTGATCACTACCCTCAACATACAGGACTTCGAAAAGGAATTCGTGAGGGGCGGCTTCGACTTCGTCTATATGAATCCGTATTACATGCTCAAGGCCAACAACATCCAGGGGTATATCCCACTTGTCCGCGACAAGGCCCCCCTGCGGGGAATACTCGTGGTGCGCAAGGACGGCCCCATACAAAAGGTGGCCGACCTTGACGGCAAGACCGTCGCCTTTCCCTCGCCCAACGCCCTTGGCGCCTCTCTCCTTGTGCGTGCGGACATCGAGAGACTCTATCATGTCGGGGTGAAGCCGCTCTATGTCAAAACGCACAGCTCGGTGTACCTTCATGTAGCAAACGGACTTGTTGCCGCAGGAGGAGGAGTGGAAAAGAGCCTGCAGGAGCAGGACGATGCCATCCGGGATTTACTCAGGGTTATCTATACCACCAGGGACATGCCTTCTCATCCCGTCGCTGCCCATCCGCGCGTGCCGGAAGCGCTGAGGGAAAAGGTACGCCAGGCACTGCTCGACATTGGGAATACCAGCGAGGGACGGGACCTGCTTTTAAAGGTGCCGGTGAAGCAATTTGTCCCCGCGTCAAAGGACGATTACAAAATAATGCAGGGATGGGGCCTTGACGGCTACTGGGACCCCTTCTGGCGTGAGGACTGAAGAATGGTCGCTGGCCTGCGTATAAAGGTATTACTGCCGCTTGTTTCCCTGAGTCTGCTCCTGCTGGCTTATCTCTATGGATATTGGATGCCGAGTTCGCTTGCAAATATCGAGGATAAATACAGGATATCTGCTGAGCGGCACATAGACAGTGTGGCAGAAGCGTTGGTCCCGTTGTTGCTTGCCCGGCAGCTTGACACTGTTTATGGGGATCTGGATACCTTGAGAAAAAGAAACACGGACTGGGTGAGTGTGCGCTTATTCGACGATAAAGGCAGGATGATCTATCCCCTAAAGACTCCTCCGCCAGCGGTCCGGAGCGGAACCGTGAGTGATATCCGCATTATAGAAAAGCAGATCGACTATCTCGACATGCACCTGGGAAGGCTTGTCGTGGACGTCGATTTCGCTCCCAGACTATCGGCAATAAGAAAACGTCACTTGGAACTCATAACCATCATGCTGATTATCATAGTCGGATATGTTATAGCCGCAAGCTTTATTCTCGACTGGGCCGCGGTAAGGCCGGTCAACCTCTTGGCCCATGCGGCTAGGAGTCTTGCCAGAGGCGATTTTTCCGCGGCTATGCCTAAGAGGAGAAACGACGAGGTCGGGACGCTCGTAAATAGTTTCAGCAGTATGAGGGACACGATCAGGAGCTACCAGACAGATTTGAAGGCTGCGGGTTCTTACAACCGCAGCTTGATCGAAGCAAGTCTTGATCCACTCGTCACAATCGACGCGGACGGCAAGATCACTGATGTGAACGCAGCCACGGAGAAGGTGACCGGTCGCACGAGGGCGGAGCTTATCGGTACGGATTTTTCTGACTACTTCACAGAAGCCGGGAAGGCAAGGGCAGGTTACCAGCAGGTGTTCAGGGAGGGCGCTGTCCGTGATTATCCTCTGGAGATCAAGAATCGCGATGGATCTACAAGGCCGGTCCTCTACAATGCCTCGGTTTATAAAAACGAAGCGGGGGACGTCCTCGGAGTCTTTGCCGCGGCCCGTGATATCACGGAGCGCAGAAAGGCGGAGGCGGAAAGGGAACAGTATTTCAAGCTATTTCAGAACTCAAGCGACCTGATGGTCATAGCCGATCCTAACGGCGCTTTTATGAAGGTGAACCCCGCTTGCACGGAGACGCTCGGATATTCGGAGTCGGAGCTTGTGGCAAAGCCGTTCATCGATTTTGTCTACCCGGACGACAAGCAGTCTACGATTGAAGAAATGGTCCGTCAGCTGCAGAGGGGCTTTTCCCTCAATTTTGAAAACCGCTATGTGTGCAAGGACGGGTCGCTTCGGTGGCTGTCGTGGAGGGCCTACTATAACAGGGCCGACGGACTTACATATGCCACTGCGCGCGACATCACCGAGGGCAGGCTCGCGGAGGAGGAGCTGATGAGACTGAGCCAGCGGAATGAGATGATCCTGAATTCGGCCGGAGAGGGAATATACGGCACGGATGTAGACGGGAGCATCGTGTTTATAAACCCCGCCGCTGCGGAGATGCTCGGATACGGTGTCAAGGAGCTCATAGGCGCGAAAAGCCACCAGCTCTTCCATCATACGAAAGCAGACGGCCGTTCGTATCCTGTGGAGGAGTGTCCGCTTCACAGGTCCCTCACGGAGGGCGAAGTGCGCAGGGGCCGGGAAGAGGTCTTCTGGAGAAGGGACGGAAGCAGGTTTGACGTGGAGCATGTCAATTCGCCTCTTGTCGAGGACGGCAAGATAACAGGCGCGGTGGTTGTCTTCGGGGACGTCACCGAGCACAAGAAGGCCGAAGAAGAAATCCGGGCACTCAACGAGAGGCTCGAGCAGAGGGTAGCTGCGAGGACCGCAGAGCTGCAGAAGAAAAGCGGGGAGTTGGAAGAGGCAAATAATAAGCTGAAGGAGCTTGACCAGCTCAAGTCGCTGTTCATAGCCTCGATGAGCCACGAGCTTCGGACTCCCCTGAATTCGATTATCGGTTTTTCGAGCATCACTCTCGAGGAGTGGACTGGGCCTCTCAATGACGAACAGAAAAAGAACCTTTCGGCGGTCCTGAGGTCCGGCAGGCACCTTCTCTCCCTTATCAACGATGTCATCGATATCTCCAAGATCGAGGCTGGGAAACATGAAATCCTGCTGGAAGATTTTGACCTGGGCTGTTTGATTGAAGACGGGGTGTCGATGTTTAGAAAAGAGATAGAAGAAAAGGGCCTTGAGCTGCAGGTCGAATCTCCGCATTTCGAAATGAGCAATGACAGACGAAGGCTCCTTCAGTGCCTGATGAACCTCTTAAGCAACGCCCTCAAGTTTACGGAACGGGGACGGATCGAGATAAGGATCAATCTTGTGAAGAGCAGCAAAGGGTTGACAGCCCCGGACATTGTTGAAATCATCGTTTCCGATACCGGTATAGGTATGAAAAAGGAAGACCTTCCGAAACTCTTTTCGGCCTTTACGCGCATCCCTTCACCTCTCAGCGCGAAGGTAAGAGGGACCGGTCTGGGTCTTTATCTTGTGAAGAAAATCGCGACAGAAATTCTGCTGGGCGACATAACCGTGCAAAGCGAATTTGGAGAGGGAAGTTCTTTCTGCCTACGGATTCCGGCAAAGTTAAGAAAAGGGGAGAAGAGATGAAGAAGGTGCTCGTGGTGGAAGACAACAAGGACAATCTCGACCTTATATCCTATGCCTTAAGGAGAGGAGGTTACGAGGTGATTTCGGCCGGGACAGGGGAAGAGGGTGTCGAACTGGCGATTAAAGAGAAGCCCAGCTTTATCCTTATGGATATCAACCTTCCCGGCATAGACGGTCTTGAGGCGACACGCAGGGTAAGGAATTCCGAGGCTGACGGCCGCATCCCTATCATAGCGATCACGTCATACGCTATGCGCGGCGACATGGAGAAGATATTGTCTGCCGGCTGCGACGGTTATTTCGAAAAACCGATAGACCCGCTGACCATCGTGGAACAGATAAGCAAGATCCTTGAGGCGCCGAAGAAATGAAGATCCTGATTGTCGACGACAACGGCGACGACAGAAGGCTGCTCCGATACATCATCGAGAACAAAGGCCATGAAGCGGTGGAAGCCGAAGACGGGCTGGACGGTCTCAGGATGGCCAGGATCCATTCCCCGGACCTAATAATCTCGGACGCGCTTATGCCGATCATGGACGGCTTTCAGTTTCTGAGGGCGGTAAAGGAAGACGAGAAACTTAAGACTGTCCCCTTTATCTTTTACTCGGCCATTTACAGGGCGGACAAAGACGTGGACCTCGCCATCGCGCTCGGAGCAGAAGCTTATATCATCAAGCCGAAAGAGCCTGCTGATTTCTGGGACGAGGTGGAAATAATCCTCCGCGAACAAAGGAAGGGAAAGGCTATTACTCCGGAACTCATCACTGAAGAGGAGGAGTATCTGAAGAGGTACGGCGAGGTGGTGGCCGCCAAATTGGAGGAAAAGATAGCAGAGCGTGAAAAAGAGATCGCCACGCGCAGCAGGCGGCGGCGGAGACCATAAAGGCAAAGGAGGAATGGAAAAGGACTTCCGACGCCATCGCAGATCCCATTATGATCCTGGACACCGCCCAGGGAAGGCGTTCATCAGAGTTCCGAACAGACAGGAAGAAATAGCGCAACGCGGCGAATGATCAGACTACAGCGATCAATTCCTTCATCTCTCTCACGGCGCGCTCCAGGCCTATAAAGACCGCCCTCGAAATTATGCTGTGGCCTATATAAAGTCCTCTTATCCCTTCTATAGCCGCAATGTTCCTTACATTGAAATAATTCAGTCCGTGACCGGCGTTCGCCAGCAGCTCGAGCTTGCAGGCAACCTTCACGGCATCGACTACCCGCCGCAGCTCGTCCTTCTGCTTTTCACCTTTTGCGTTTGAATAAAGCCCCGTGTGGATCTCGACCATGTCGGCCCCCGTCTCTCTCGATATATCGACGTCCATTATGCGTGGGTTGATAAAGAGGCTTACCGGGATGCCTGACTCATGCAGTCTTCTCACGGTTTCTTTGACGTGCTCTTTCTGTCCTGACACATCAAGACCGCCTTCTGTCGTAAGCTCCTGTCTCTTTTCGGGCACAAGAGTCACCATATCGGGCTTCACCTCAAGGGCAATGCGGACCATCTCGTCCGTAGCGGCCATTTCAAGGTTCAGTTCAACCGGAACCATTTCGCGCAAAAGTCTCAGGTCCCTGTCGTTTATGTGTCGCCGGTCTTCCCTCAGATGCACGGTGATGCCGTCGGCTCCGCCGAGGACCGCGAGTGTCGCCGCCATGACAGGTTCCGGATCGGCCCCTTTGCGGGCTTCTCTCAATGTCGCAACGTGGTCTATATTGACGCCAAGAATCATAAATCCTCCCGTGGAAACAAATCAAAAGCTACCGTAAATGATAACGGAATCAAATGAAATTTGCCAGCCCTCAGAAGTCAGGGATTCCACCACCTAAACACAGGGAACGCGAGGGGGGAGGGCAGATGACAAGACACCGGAGTGACCTATGTTGACACTTAAGGAAAAAGTGATATTTTTTAGTTATGGGGTATAGAGCGGCAAGCTGGCTTACTTAAGTTCTTTTTGAAGCGCGGGAGTTATTCTCCGCGCGGAGAGCGAAGGAGGGAAGATCTCCCTTAGTGAAAGGAGAACTTATGTACTTGGACGTGGTCTCAAGGTCTTTCAGAATCAGGCTCATTGTCGGAATCTCTCTCTTCCTTATTGCGCTGATCCTTGTAAACTCGGTCTTCTTTTATCACTATATAGACCGGGGACTCGGCGAACTGTATTCTCAAAGGGTCTCCACAGCTTTTTACTTCAAGACAGAGCTGATCCGAGACACCCTGTCCATCTACGGCCTCTTCGCATTGGTCTGTCTGTTCGGGATTGTTGCCCTCATTATTCTCAGCACCCATAGAGTAGTCGGTCCGCTGGTCGGGGTCAAAAGGGTCGCAGCGCGCATGGCCGAGGGCGGGCTCGATGCGACTGCGCGCTTCAGGAAGAAAGACGCCGTGCTGCCTCTTGCCGACGCGCTGAACGAGCTTGCGACAAAATACCGCGATAGACATTCGAGCATCTGTGAGGCCATAGACGAGCTTTATCAGGACACCTGTGAATTAAGCCTTCTCGTACAAAACGGAGATGCGGAGGCTGCCGAGGACAAGCGGCTGAAGATGGTCCGGAAGGTCGAAGAGGTAAATAAGTGGCTGTCCGGGATAAGAGTATGAAGGTGCTTCTGCTCGTTGCCGTAATCATAGCCGCTGTAATCATTCTCGGCTACGCTGTATTCGACAACGCGCACAAATTCGAGCCTTCCGAATGCAGGAATTGCCATATTGATTCCGAGCGGGACCCAAGGAGCCTGACCGCTCCGGTAACCGAACTTTGCAGGAGATGCCATAAGAAGTTCTCGGGCAAGTCTTCGCATCCCGTAGGTATCATTCCCGTGACCGCGAAGGTCCCACCGGACTTTGTTCTGCAGAACGGCAAACTCACCTGCGTCACGTGCCACAACATACACGCTGAGAGGTTTACCCAGTTCGGAGAAAAGACCTACTTTCTGAGAAGACAGGTGACCGGAAGGGAATTCTGCCTGTCATGCCATACGACAATGATACCGGAAGGCGGCCACCGGGCGGTACTTGGAGTGGCCCATCTCTCGGCGAGATTCCAGGTGACCGACTCCTCGCAGCCCCTTGATCAGCTGTCTATGGAATGCATAAGCTGTCACGACGGGATTGCCGGTAAGCTGACGGATTTCGGGGCAGGCATCTGGCGTCACGAGACGTCCTCCCATCCCATCGGCGTCGATTATCAGGAGAGCAGGATGAAGGACGGGAATCTGAAACCGCTTTCGAGTGTCGGCAAGAAGATAAGGCTCTTCAGCGGAAGGATAGGGTGCGGGACCTGCCATGACGCCTATTCGCGTCTTCCGAACCACCTTGTCATGAGTAACGTGGGCAGCAGGCTCTGCATCCGGTGCCACAACTTGTGATACCGGCTATGCAAAGGCGTTAACCGGAAACGGATAATCAGGAAAGAGGAGAAGGATGAAGAACAGAAGGAGACAATATGTAACCGACAGGAAATACCAGTGGCGTACCGTCCTGGAGGTGGCGTCGATATGCGCCGCCGGTCTTTTGGTCAATCTCACGCTTTTTAACTATCTCTCTTACAGGAAACTCGAAGCCCTGAGGTGGAAGAGCCACATTCAGGCCGACACGATAGCCGACATCGTGACCCCGCAGCTGGTCTATACAGGCGTCTTATCCGCCGGTATCACGCTGCTGGCCCTTCTATTTTTTTTCTTGTATCTCATGCGCAGGACCGCCGGTCCGCTTTTCAGACTTAAGAGGGATGTCGAGAAGGCGGCTATGGGAGACCTGTCCGTAAATATCTACCTGAGGAGGGACGACGACTTCAAGGACGTGGCCAGAGAATGTAATCGCGCGATAGAGACCCTAAGGAACAGTTTTTCACTTCTCAAGGAGAGGTTTCAGTTTATCGGCAGGACGCTCGACATACTCGAATATGCCAAAGACAGGAGAGAGGTCGCGGCGCAAAAAAGCGATTTATTGAAAGAGACCCTTGATCTGTTGCGCGCCGAAACGGGAAAATTCAAGGGCCGGGCGGATGAGAAGGGCTATTAGACGAAAAAGTCAAATAGTTCGAATCGTTCAAAAAGGTCAAAAAGGGGCAAGTGATTCTTTGACCTATTTAGACTTCTTGACCTGTTTTACCTTTTTCAATACCACATAGTGGATTCGAATTCAGCGGTCGGCACCGAAACCGAGATATAGCCCCTCCAGGGACAGCGCTCGATCTTTTCTTCCCCCCTGCTGACCGAGACAAAGAAGTTGATCTCGTCATGTTCTTTCGCATTTATGTCCGTAAAGGACACGGCGCATTCGAGAATGTCGGCGACTGCAAAATCGGGGCTTTCCCTGGCGATTGTCCAGCCGCTGTCGTCCCCGCGAAGGAGTCTTGCTGCCGTATTGTCTCTTAGGAGGATATCCAGCCTGAACTGGGAGGGCCTGACGATCTCTACAGAGACAACTGCATCTTCCGGGAACTCGTTGAAGGGCTTTCTGGGATCGACCCTCACGAAAAGGCTCTCACGGTCGAACCCGTAATATATCCTGGATATAAGTCCTTCGGTCATATGCATGCTCCCCCCTGATTTTGCCACGTCCACGTATGCCCCCTGGTACCACTCGAAATAGCTCGTCATAAACCCGTCGATCTTGGGACGAATGAAGCCCCTGATCTGCATCGAAGGAGCTACGGCCCTGTCCTCCCTCAGCACGGGGACATATAAGTACGGGGGGACCTCTCTCCCCATGTCCTTGTAAACTTTCATGAGATTCAACCTGAAAAGCTCGTCGAATTCCTTGGCGTTTTCCGTGGAATGCTCGTCACCGTACCACCAGTTCCAGTCGCTTCCCTCGGCAACGTATACAGACTTCCAGTCGATATCTGCCTTTTTGCCGGGATTTTCTTTCAGGAATTCCTCAAGCGCTTCCCGGGTCTCTGTGAGGTAATCCCACGCGGTATTGTCCTCCTCGTGTCCGATCCAGACATCGAAGTTCGCATTGATCCAGGAGCCGGCATGTAGCCGGCTCAACTTTTTCCTCCCATGATGCTCGGCAAGGTAGCCTGAAACAGTGGTCGTCTTCACATTCCTGTGCTTCGAAAGGGCATCGTAGAGATGACAGAAGAAGTCGTGACCGTTATTCCGGTAATATTCCCAGGCGTTCTCTCCGTCGAGAATTATGGGCACTATGTGCGGCTCATCATGCGGCAGGGAGTCATGGATTTGGCCCAGTTTGCCCATGAGATCGTCCGCGGCGCTCTTCGGCTCCCAGCCCGAATATGTAAATCCGATGAGATCCGAGATCCTGTGGTCCCTGAATATGATGGAGAGGCCGGAATAATCATAGGCCGAATACAGAGCGGAAGGACGCGTGGCGTTTCCCGACGGGCCCCTTAGACCTTCTCCGATGGAGTTCGAGAGCACGTCCTCGTCGGACGCTATCCACTGTATACCCTCCGCCCGGACCGCCCGGGCTATGTCCTCGCTGACGGAGCCCTCGGATGGCCACATGCCGGCGGGCCTTGCTCCGAAAACCTTTTCGAAATAATCGATCGCGGTCTTCATCTGGGTCCCGGCGTCCTCGGGAAAAGAAAACCTTTTCTTCGGAAGACGTATGTCAGGTGTCGGTGCCTTCGCTGTGTCCGTGTCCCAGAGAAGCGGCAGTATGGGATGGTAAAAAGGGGATGCGGATAGCTCTATACGGCTTTTTGCGCTCAGCTCCCTGTATTTCGGGATGATATTGCGCAAAGTGGCGAACTGTTTATCGAGGAGAATGTCTTTTTCTTCCTCGGTATATTCCTTTCCCTTCTCCAGAAGGCCGGTCAGGAACCGGTCCCTCTTCCTCAGGACGGGGCTTATCCAGACAAGGTTGAAAAACACCTGAAGGTCCCTGAATTCACCTTCGCTGAAATACCTTGCGATGCGGTGGAGATCGTTCTTGGAATAGGTGAAGCCCCTTTTCGAGAGCAATTCGTAGTAGCGAGGAAACGGCTTTATCATGGTGTCCCAGTTGGCAAGGAAGAAGTTTTCGAGGATAAATGCGCGGTCATCGCCGGTCAGGTCGCCCGCCCTTTTCCGGGTGACCTCCAGAAAAGTGTCCCCGGCATTATGATCGGTGTAGTCGATGATCTGCTCGATCAGCGAAGGTACGAGATTGAAGGTCTGCCTTATTTCGGGGTATTCCTCGAGATTGGCGGCCATATCGAAGTAGTCCTTGACACCGTGCAGTCTCACCCAGGGAAGGCGGTAGATCCCTGTGAAGGGGTCTTTGTAATAGGGTTGATGCATGTGCCACAGAAAGGCGACGTAAAGCGGGTATCTCATGGGTCGGGAAGGCTTCGGCCCGCAACCTCGGACGAGTTGCTACTGCTCATACTTAAAGACATACTCGTCAGGCTTTGCCATGCCGTAATCTTCCCGCGCGTGCTTTTCGATATAGAAAGGGTCCTGCTTCAGCAGTCTCGTGTCTGTTTCCATGCGGGCATTCCTGGTCTCGATGTCTTTTATTGCCCGGACCAGATGGTCCTTTCTTGCTTTGAGCTCGAAGTATCTTATAAGACCGGAAGAACCGAACGTAAAGGTTATCGCGAGATACAGAAGGCTAAGGAGCATGAGGGTAAAGGCTACGAGACGCCTTTTCCTTATCTCGGAAACGACCTGGCTCCTCAGAAGCTTGTGCGAGTTCATCTACGCTAAATTATACAACGCGTCCCTTCCTTTGTATAGTGAAGAATTCGCCAACTCTATTTCGATCTCCATGAGCCTGTTATATTTGGCCACGCGGTCGCTTCTTGAGAGAGAGCCGGTCTTGATGAAGCCCGTATTGCAGGCCACTGAGAGGTCCGCTATCGTCGTGTCCTCCGTCTCTCCCGACCGGTGAGATACCACGGCAGTATATCCGGCGGTCTTCGCCATTTCTATGGCATCGAGCGTCTCGGTAAGCGTGCCGATCTGGTTCAGCTTGATGAGCACCGAATTGGCGATCTTTTGTCTTATGCCCTCCTTCATGATTTCCGTGTTGGTGACAAAGATATCGTCTCCCACCAGCTGGACCGAGCCGCCTAGTCTCCTGGTCATCCGTTTCCATCCCTTCCAGTCCCTTTCCGAAAGACCGTCCTCAATTGAGAGGACCGGGTAGCGGTTCAAGAGCTTCTCGTAATAATCTATCATGGCCTCCGACTGGAGGGTCCTGCCCTCGAAGCGGTATCCCTTTTCGGAATAAAGCTCCGAGGCGGCGACATCGAGTGCGACAGATACGTCCCTTCCCGGGATATAACCGGCGTCTTCTATAGCGCGGATAATCAGCTTGATCGCCTCTTCATTGTTCTTGAGGTTCGGGGCGAACCCGCCTTCGTCTCCGACGGCCGTGCTGAGCTTGTTCTTCTTCAGGAGCGATTTCAGGCTGTGGAAGACCTCGGACCCGGCGCAAACGGCAGAGGCAATATTCGTCATGCCCGCCGGCACTATCATGAATTCCTGTATGTCCAGGTTATTGTCGGCGTGCGCGCCGCCGTTGAGGATGTTCATCATCGGCACGGGAAGCACCTTGGCGTTGCATCCGCCGATATATCGATAGAGGGGCTGTCCCGCCTCATTTGCGGATGCCTTGCATACCGCAAGAGAGACTCCGAGGATCGCATTGGCCCCAAGCCTGGATTTGTTCTCAGTTCCGTCAAGCTCTATCATCATATTATCGATATATGTCTGCCTTACGGAATCGACGCCCTCAAGCTTCGGCGCGATCTCCTGGACTACGTTGCCGACGGCATTAAGCACGCCCTTGCCGTGGTACCTCGTGCCGCCGTCCCTGAGCTCCAGCGCCTCTTTCTCGCCCGTGGAAGCACCAGAGGGTACCCCGGCCTTGCCCGAAGCGCCGCTTTCGAGGACGACCTCTACGTGAACAGTCGGGTTACCTCTCGAATCCAGTATCTCCATCGCTCTGACATCAACGATTTTTCCCATAAAGCCTCCTTGTTTTTAGGTTAAGATTGAGGTTAAGGTTAAGAAACTTCTCGGACTATCCTTATCCGCAGCCTTTACTTTGCATTAGCCTTAATCTTAACCTCAATCTCTTAGATCATTCCATGTATTGATTCAGGTTGTTTTCGATCCTGCTCATGTCCGCAGGAATGCCCGCCAACTCGGACCTGTTCGAGATCTGCCTGAGACATGTCTCTATGAATATCCTGAACTGCTTTGTCTTGTCCGAGAGCTTATCGAGCCCCCTCCCCCTGATCTCATTCTTGTTGAAGGCGAGCATCTTGCTGAAGAAAGATACGAATTCCTCGTAATCGTCATACCGCAGGAGCTTGAAGGTGAAACTCTGGAAATAGAGCATGAAATTCCTCATCGCATCAAAGACGCGGGCCTTTTTTTCAGAGGTCGCCTGCTCGAAGAGAAAAAGGAACCTGTGGAGGATCATGATGTCCTCGCGCAATCTGAGGGATTGTTCGACCCTCGTGACAAAGGTCTCGAAGATATCGCTCTCCTTCACCTCGGGAGAAAAATAATGGACGATCTGGGCGATGCTCTGCTCCGAAAGGTTCTTCAATATCCCGTGGCCGTTTTCTATCCTCCCCTTGAGGTACTGGGGCGACTTGTTCCTGAAGACGTCCTTCAGCTCCTGGAGAAAAACCCGTTTCGATTCCATGGAGAACTGATAGGAGACCGCCTTCACAAGCGCCTTCAGCTCCTGGTCCTCGACCTTGCGTGTCACTGTTTCCAGATAGCCGGTAAACAAGGCGAACTCGGAGCGCAGCAGCAAAATGATGAGGAGAGAAGAGTTCAGGGAGCCGAACCTCGTCGAGGTGTCCGCGTACCTCAGGTATCTCAGAAACTTGAAAAGATGCAGGAGCATGGCCGAGACCTGTTTCTTTACGTCCTGCGCCGCGATCTCTTTTACGACGCGGGATATTTCCCTGTTTTCGATTACGTCGAACTGGGGGTTGAGGTCGTATCTGAAGGGGTTGAAGTGGACGTTCTCCCGCAATTCCCTCGCCAATATCTGGCCTATGTTGGCAAAGGTGAGGTAAGGTATGTGGTCCGTCTTCATGATGTCGGTTATGATGCCCTTCAGGTTGACGAAGGAGTCGTAGAGGAGAAAGAGGCTCTTTTCGGGGACGTCCTGTTTGTAAAGCTCTTCCCTGAGGGCGTCTCTCTTCTTGTCGGTGAGAAACTTGGACTGCGCGAACTTCTGAAACCAGTAAACGTTTTTCTTTGTCTCGGGTATGAGCATGTCGAGAATGCCGACCACCCTGAGGATGGTGTCCTTGACGGCGTGCATCTCGTCAAAAAAATTCCTGCCCGAGATGTCTTCTTTCAGGACCGGAAGGTTCTCGATATTGAAGAAGCGGTCCAGGGCGCGTAGGAGGACGTCAAGCTCCGAGAAGGCGTCCTTGTTCTTCTTCTTTGCCGCAGCAAGCCAGTTGTCTGCAAGCGCCTGCTCGGTCACGGATATATCCGGTTATTTTCTTGGAGCATGAATTGCCTCTCCATGGACGTCTTCAGCCGCTTCCATAATACCCTCCGAAAGGGTCGGGTGGGCATGGATCGTCCCGGCAATGTCTTTTGTCTTGAGACCGGCATGCAGCGCGAGGGCGGCTTCATGGATGAGGTCCGAGGCATGGGGCCCTATGATGTGCGCTCCGAGGACCCTGTCCGTTTCGGCATCGGAGATGATCTTGAAAAGACCCGAAATCTCTCCCATCGCGTGGGCCTTGCCGAGGGCCCTGAAAAGGAAACGGCCTGTCCTGACGTTCAATCCTTTTGCGACAGCCTCCTGTTCCCTTAGTCCGACGGATGCGATCTCGGGCGAGGTGAAAATGGCCGCCGGGACGGTCATATAATCCATCTTCATCTCTCTGTCGCAGGCATTGGAAGCGGCCACCATGCCTTCCCGCGAGGCTTTATGGGCCAGGAGCATGCCACCCACGACATCCCCCACCGCGTATATCCCCTTCACGTTCGTCTCCATCTTCTCATCCACGACGATCTGTCCTTTAGGCCCCCTGTTTATTCCTGCGGTGTCGAGTCCGATGCCTTCGCTGTTGAAGGCCCTCCCGACGGAGACAAGGATCTTCTCCGTAACGATCTCCTTACCGTCAGAGAGAAAAGAGTGCATACCGTCGGCCTGCTTTTCGGTTTTTGTAACCCCCGTGCCCTTGATTAGTTTGATCTGTTTCTTCTTCAGCGCCCTTTCCAGCTCTTCCGATATCTCGATGTCCTCGGTCGACACCGCTCTTTGAAGCATCTCGACCATTGTCACCTCTGAGCCGAGTTCCCTGAAAATGCAGGCAAACTCGCACCCGATGACCCCGGCCCCAACTATGAGCAGACTTTTCGGTATCTCGCGGATTCCGACAGCGTCGTCGCTGGAAAGGATATTCTCTCCGTCGAAAGGAAAGGTCGGGATCTGTGCCGGTCTCGAACCGGTTGCCACAATGACGCGGTCGCACTCCAAGGTCTCTTTCGTCCCGTCCCTTTTTACGGCCTCTACCTTCTGCGTGTCAGTCAGTCTGCCGCCGCCCTCGATCAGCGCGACTCCCCAGCTTTTAAAAAGGGCCCTGATGCCTTTTACCTGAATGGCGACCACCTTTTCTTTTCTCTCCATGATTCTTGAGAGATTCGGGGAGACCGTACCGTTGAGGTCGATCCCGTAATCGCCCAGGTTCCTGGCGTAGTGAAGGACTTCCGTGGATGTGATTATCGTCTTTGTCGGGATACAGCCACGGTTAAGGCATGTCCCTCCGACTTCGTCTTTTTCGACGACGGTAACCTGGGCGCCCAGCTGCGCAGCCTTCAGCGCAGCGACGTAACCACCGGGGCCGCCGCCGAGAACGACTATCCTCATTTGGCCTCTTCTTCGAGATACCTCTCATATTCGGAGGCATCCATGAGATCGTCGAGCTCCGAGTCGTCTTCGATTTCGAGGACCGCGACCCATCCTTTTCCGTACGGCTCCTCGTTTATTATCTCCGGGGACTCGGACAGTTCCTCGTTGACCTCGATCACGGTCCCGCTCACAGGTGATATGACGGACGAGGTCGCCTTAGTTGATTCTATCTCTGCAATCTCGCTGTTTGCCTCAACGGTCGTGTCGGCATCGGGCAGGTCTATGTAGACGATGTCTCCGAGCGCTTCCTGGGCATGGTCCGTTATGCCGATGGTCGCCCGCTTTCCTGCCACCTTCACCCACGTGTGCTCCTTGTGATATTTGAGATTCTCCGGATTCATTCAATTCCTCCTTGCCGGTCACAGACCTTTTTCATGTGTGAATTTCTATCATAGAATTTTCATCTTTGTCAATGAGTATTTTAAAAAAGTCCCCCCTTCTTTCTCAAAAAAGTCAACACCGAAACTCAGAATATGGAAGGGACGATCTCTTATCCTCTACATTATCCGACACAAGGAATTTGTCAACCTCGAAGCGAAGCTTGCAATCCGGAGTGACGAGGCTATAAACGGGTCCAGGAGACATCCGGGGGTGGTCCAGTGTCCAACCTGGATCATTAATGAACTTCGTTGTATGACGGGCAGACACAATTCAGAACTTTTTTGAAATCGATGAAATATCATGATAGCGAAGCCGGATTAATGAAAACCTATCTTTGTCTCCGTTGCTGCGGATTACGGATGGAAGCACTTTTCCGGACAGAAGATGCTCACTGCTTATTGTGCGGAGACGCCTGGGCCGCGGCCTTCCTCTGAAGCTCCCGGAGTTTTGTCAGGGCGGATTTGGCCGTCATCTTCGAGAGGTCAAGGTTTATCAGCTCCACAGTCAGGGGGTCCTGCCCCGAGAAGAAGAGGTCCATCTGTCCAAGCCCGGATATGCCCTTAACCATAGAGCGGGCATTGGCCGGATTCGTGAGTTGATCTTCGAAGTTCGCCAGCACTTCCTTTGCCCTAACTATCACTTCGTCGGGCAGACCTGCAAGCCGTGCGACCTGGATCCCGTAGCTCCGGTCGGCCGGACCCGGAGAGATCTTTCTCAGAAATATTATTTCATCTCCCCATTCCTTCACGGCCACGTTATAGTTCTTTACGCCGTCGAGGGTAAGGCTCAGCTCGGTAAGCTCATTATAATGCGTGGCGAAAAGCGTCCGCGCCTTTACAGACTTTGTTATGAATTCGGCAACCGCCCAGGCGATGCTGATGCCGTCGAAGGTGCTCGTTCCCCTGCCGATCTCATCGAGTATCAGAAGGCTCCTGTCCGAGGCGTTGTTCAGGATGTTCGCGGTCTCGATCATCTCAACCATGAATGTGCTCTGGCCCTTGGATATGAAGTCCGAGGCCCCTATCCTTGTGAATATCCTGTCGACGAGGCCTATCCTGGCCGATGTCGCCGGGACAAAGCTCCCTATCTGACCCATTAGCACTATGAGCGCCGTCTGTCTCATATAGGTCGATTTACCCGCCATGTTCGGTCCCGTGATTACCAGCACCCTGTCGCCTTCGTTGTCCAGATAGACGCTGTTGGGTATGAATTGCTCAGGCAGATACCTTTCGAGGACCGGGTGCCTCCCATCGATGATCTCTATTACCGCGCTGTCGTCGAGCACCGGCCTGGCGTAGTTATGTCTCCGGGCGACGACCGCCAGGGAAATAAGGAAATCTATCCTGGCCAGGGTGTTTCCGCATGCCGTCAGACGGTCTCCATCCCCGCCGATCTTCTCCACAAGCTCCTGGAAAAGTTTATACTCGAGGCCCTTCAGGCGTTCCTCGGAGCCGATGACCTTCTCCTCATACTCCCTAAGCTCGGGTGTGACGAACCTCTCTCCGTTGACAAGCGTCTGTTTCCTTATGTAATGATCAGGGACGAGGTCGAGGTTTGCCTTTGTAACTTCTATGTAATATCCGAATATCCTGTTGTATCCGATCTTCAGCGACGATATGCCCGTCTTTTTCTTTTCCCCGGCCTCGATGTCGGCGATGAAGTCTTTCCCGCTCGTCGAGATCTTCCTGAGCTCATCGACTTCGGGATTATAGCCGTTCCTGATGATGCCCCCATCCCTTACGCTTAGAGGCGGACTGTCCATCACAGCGGAATCTATCAATCTCCCCAGATGGCCCAGTTCCGATATCTCTTCACCCAGTGCCCTGAGGTGATCGTTCTGGCAAGCCGTGAGGCTGTTTCTGACCGAAGGAAGACACGACAGCGAGTTCCTGATCGCAATCAGGTCCCTCGGGTTGGCGGACCTCCCGGCCACCTTTGCGGCGAGTCTTTCCAAATCCTGGATCTTCCTGAGGTTGCTGCGAAGGACTTCCATAAGCTCGTAATCGTCCATAAGGGATTCCACAGCGCCAAGGCGGCTCCTCAGTTCGTTCAGATCGATGAGCGGCCTGAGGAGCGCGTTCCTCAGAAACCTTCCGCCCATGGGGGTCAGCGTCTCATCCAGGACTCCAAGGAGGGTGCCCTCCGTGCCTCCCTTGAGGTTCTTCATAAGTTCGAGGTTCTTCTGCGTCGCAGAGTCCAGGAACATGAAGGCGTCCTGAAAGAGCGGGGAAATCTTTTTGAACCTGACCGACTCTTTCTGTGTATTGTCGATATAGGCAATTAAAGCGCCGGCCGCGGAGATGGCGGCGGTCATGCCCTCGCAGCCGTAACCGTCGAGGGACGACACCCCGAAGTGCTTGAGGACCGTCCTGTATGCTTCGGAGAAATGGAACGTCCAGTCGTCGGCCGCTGTAAAATAGTATTCTTTCATGACTTCCGAGTAGTGCAGGTTGTCTCTGAGGCTTGCCGGGAAAAGGACCTCCCTCGGACCGAACCTGCTCAGTTCGTCTTCTATAGCCTGCTCGGTTTCATAAACCAGAAACTCGCCGGTGGACACGTCCGCAAGGGCCGCGCCGTATTTCTTGCCGTCGGGGAAGAAACAGAAGATGTAGTTGTTCTCTTTCGGACTTTCGGGCGTGTAGGTGCCGGGCGTGATCACCCTCACGACGTCCCTCTGCACTATGCCCTTGGCTTCCCTGGCGTCTTCCAGCTGTTCGCATATGGCGACCTTGCGGCCCGAATTGATGAGTTTAGCTATATACGACTCCACGGCGAAATACGGTATGCCGCACATCGGGATGGGGTCTTCCTTTGTCTTGTCCCTGCTGGTAAGCGCAATCTGGAGGACCTTTGAGGCGACCTTTGCGTCTTCGCCGAACATCTCATAGAAGTCCCCGAGACGGAACATCAGGATTGCGTCAGAGTGCTTTTCCTTGATGCCGAAGTATTGTTTCATGAGAGGGGTCAATTCGGACATAAGATATTAAATACCATAAAACCTTGAAAGTGCAATAGAGCCGGCGACCTGTTTTCAATGACAACTGCGGGGCACTATGGTATACGTTTAATCAGGAGTTGGTTGCGTCTTGCGATCCGGCAGCAGGCGCAATAAGGAGAGCGGCGATGCGAGCGGAGCCGGTGTCCCTAAAAAGTGACGTTCTGGCGTTCGAGCAGCATTTCTCCCAGGAAAGAGCCGGGCTTTATCTCGGCTGTCTTCACGAGTTCGGCCTTGTCGAGTCCGTAGTGCTTCACGCAGGACGCGCAGACATAAAACTTTACTCCGAAGTCTTCGATCAGGGTCTTCATGAGCTGATGGACGGGCGAAAACTCGTCCTTCTTTTGAAGCTCCGAAAGCGTCTCCGCGAACCCCTTCTTGGCAATGAGGACCCCGTCGTCCATCAGGAAAAAATCGAGCTCTATGTCGAAGGCCTTCATGTTCGACGCCAGCTGCATCGCGCCTGCCACTACATCAGGCCTCTCATAGGAATGGGTCAAAACGAACACGAATTTCTTGTCTTCCATGGTTCCTCCGTATTATCTTTCATCCGACTAAATGGAGCGGGCGACGGGATTCGAACCCGCGACCTTCAGCTTGGGAAGCTGACACTCTACCACTGAGTTACACCCGCAGTATTATTGTTTATATCCTATTATCTGCCAAAAGTCAAGAAAACCTATGGCTTCTACAGAAGGGCGAGGTTGTCCCTGTGGATCACCTCGTCCGAATAACTGTAACCGAGGGCCTTCTCTATCTCGGAGGTCTTTTTACCCCTGATCCGCTCTATCTCGGAAGAGGAGTAGTTCGTAACACCTTTCGCTATGCGATTGCCCTTCGTGTCCACACAGTAGACCGCGTCTCCGGCCTCAAAGCTTCCTGAGATGGATACAATCCCCGAAGGCAGGAGACTCTTGCCTCCGTGAAGGATCGCCCTCGCAGCTCCGTCGTCCACGGTGATGATCCCCTTCGTCCTGCAGGCATAAGCGATCCAGCCCTTTTTTGAAGAAAGACGCGTTTCCCTGGGTCTGAATTCGGTGCCGATTTGTTCACCTCCGGCAAGTGCGGAGACCGCTCCTTCGGTCCTCCCGTTGACAATGTTTACGGCTATGCCGTGGCGTACCGCCCTCTTGGCGGCAAGGACCTTCGAATACATGCCGCCTGTTCCCACGACCGTTCCCGCCCCTCCCGCTCTTTTTTCGAGGTCGGGGGTTATCTCTTTCACGGTATGAATCAACTCGGCGGCCTTGCTCGTCCTCGGGTCGCCGGTAAAGAGCCCGTCCACATCCGACAGGATTATGAGGCGCTCCGCCTCAATCATTCCTGCTACGAGGGCCGCAAGGTGGTCGTTGTCCCCGAACCTGATCTCGTCCGTCGCAACCGTATCGTTCTCATTGATTACCGGGACAATGCCGTAAGAGAGCAGGGCGAGCAGCGCATTTCTTGAATTGATGTACCTCTTTCTGTCCGCAAAATCGTCGCGCGTCAGAAGCACCTGCGCGACCTTTTTGCCGTGGGAGCCAAAGCACTTTTCGTATGCCCACATGAGGCTGCTCTGCCCGACGGCGGCCGCGGCCTGCTTCATGATGATGTCTTTGGGCTTCTCTTTCAGCTGGAGCTTCTTCATGCCCGCAGCCACAGCACCGGAGGAAACGAGCGCCACCTCGAAGCCCCTGTCTTGCACGGCTGATATGTCGTTGGAGATCGACTGTATCCTTCTTAAGTCGAGTCCGTCACCGCCCGAGGCGAGGACATTGCTGCCTATCTTTACAACGAATCTCTTCATCTCAATTTGTCTATCCTCAGTGCAAGGTGCCTTAGTAGTCCCCTTACTCCCTTCCCGGTCACCGCTGAGACGGCCAGGAAATCGGTTTCGGTATTCTTGCAATAATCCGAGAGTCTGTCAAGCTTGGTCTTGTCCGCGGCGTCGATTTTTGTGGCGACTACCACCTGCGGCTTTCCGGTGAGGGCCTCGCTGTAGAGTTCGAGCTCTCTGTTTATCTTCTTCAGGTTGTCCACGGGGTCTCCGGGAGAAAGCTCCGACACGTCGACTAGATGCAGGAGCAAGGAGGTGCGTTCCACGTGCCTGAGAAACTGGAAACCGAGACCAGCGCCGGCATGTGCGCCTTCTATAAGTCCGGGGATGTCCGCGATAACGAAGCTCCTGAAATCTTCGAGTTTCACTACCCCGAGATTAGGTTCGAGTGTCGTGAAAGGGTAGTCAGCGATCTTGGGCCTGGCCGCAGATATGACCGAAATAAGAGTGGACTTCCCTGCGTTTGGCAGTCCGATCAGGCCGACATCCGCGAGGAGCTTCAGCTCGATTACGAGCGACCTCTCCTCGCCCTCCCTGCCCGGCTGCGCAAAATCCGGGGCCCGCCTTGTGGGAGTGGCGAAATGGGCGTTGCCGAGACCTCCCTTTCCGCCCCTCGCCGCAATTACCTCCTTGCCTTCGGCATCGAGGTCGGCAAGTAGTTCGCCTGTCTCCTCGTCTTTCACCGTCGTTCCGGCCGGGACCGGAATGATGAGGTCGTCTCCGTCTCTGCCGTGCATATCCTTGCCTTTGCCGTGCTCTCCCCTCTTTGCCTTGTAGTAATGGTGATACCGCAGATCGAGAAGGGTATTGAGCTGCCTGTCCGCCCTCATTATAATGTGGCCGCCCCTGCCTCCGTCTCCTCCGTTGGGACCGCCCCTGGGGACATACTTCTCCCTCCGGAAGCTAACGCAGCCCCTTCCGCCGTCGCCGGCCTTCACGCGGATCTTCACGTAGTCGACAAATTGCATCAGAGCTCCCTTATTTGCAAACGACGATTAACCATGCGGTTGCATAAAGAAATCGGCGCGATTTCATCTTCCTTTCTTATCTTCCCGCATTCTTCGAGAAAGCATATAAACAAAAAAGGCGGTTTTCACCGCCTTTCGAAATCCTATGGGAATGATTCTGTTAGCCTGTTACAGCCGGCCCGGGGAGAGGATATACGCTGATCTTGAGGCGATCCCTGTCCTTTCGCTCAAAGGCGACTTTCCCGTCGATCAGGGCAAAGAGGGTGTCGTCCTTGCCTTTGCCCACATTGTTGCCGGGATGAAATCTGGTGCCTCTCTGCCTTACGAGGATATTCCCCGCCCGCACAATCTGACCGCCGAACCTCTTTACGCCGAGCCGCTGCGCTTCGCTGTCGCGACCGTTCCTCGAACTGCCAACTCCTTTTTTATGTGCCATATCTAACCTCCGAAATTCACTTCTTTGATCTTCAGGGTGGTGAAGGGCTGTCTGTGTCCCCTCAGCTTTTCATATACCCTTCTCGGCCTCTTCTTATATACGAGAACCTTGCTGTCTTTCCCGGAACCTACTACCTCGGCCTTGACTTGTGCGCCTTTGACGTAGGGAGTCCCCAGCACGGTTTTTGCATCGTCTACAACTGCAAGGACTTTTTCAAAATCTATAACGGCCCCCGGTTCAGACGCCAGCTTTTCAACCTTGATGACGTCTCCCGAGGAAACTTTATACTGTTTTCCTTTCGCTTCAACTATAGCATACATTACGGTCACCTCCGAGACAAATATTTAATCTCAAACGGGACGGAAAAGTCAAGGCAGGTTCGGCACTTCATGGTCATCGGAAGAAAAAAAGGGAGCGCTGAGGTAAAATACAGACTCGGGAAAATTCTCCGGAAGAAGGACTGGAAACGAAAATATGAGGATATTCGTAACTGGCGGAGCCGGGTACATAGGCAGCCATGTCGTGAAGGCGCTTGGTGAAAAGGGACATGATGTAGTTGTTTTCGACAATCTCTCCTCGGGCAATGAATGGGCGCTGCTGTCGGGCAGGCTGATCAAGGGGGACCTTTGCGACAAGGCCTTATTGGGTTCCGCGATAAGGGAGTTCAGGCCCGAGGCAGTGGTGCATTTTGCGGCCCTGATTCAGGTGGAGGAGTCTGTCAGGGAGCCCCTCAGGTATTTCAGAAACAATACGGCCAATACCCTTAACCTGCTGGAGGTCATGAAGGAAAACAGCGTAGGAAGATTCATTTTCTCATCTACAGCCGCTGTCTACGGAATACCGGAGAAGGTCCCGGTGGACGAAGAGGCCGCCTTGAACCCTATCAATCCGTATGGCGCCTCCAAGGTGGCGGTGGAGATGATGCTGAGGGCGCTCGCCCCTGACCCGGCTTTCAAGTATGTTTCTCTGAGGTATTTTAATGTGGCCGGCGCGGACGGCAGCGCAAGGATCGGGCAGGCGTATAAGGAATCGACGCACCTTATTACGCGGGCGCTTAAGACTGCAAAAGGCGAATTCGACAGACTTTCTGTTTTCGGGACCGACTATCAGACGCCCGACGGCACGTGCATAAGGGACTATATACATGTCGATGACCTTGCCGACGCGCATCTGTTTGCATTGAACTATCTGTCTGAAGGCGGGAAGAGCGACGTGTTTAACTGCGGCTACGGCCACGGATATTCGGTCAGGGAGATAGTAGAAACAGTGAAAAAGGTGACGGGCATTGATTTCAAGGTTGTGGAGACGGACCGCAGGGCAGGCGATCCGCCGGTCCTGATTGCGGACAGTCTGAAGATAAGGCGCAAGCTGGGATGGTCGCCCCGCTATGACAATGTAGAATATATTGTAAGGACGGCCTGGGAATGGGAGCGGAAAAGAAGGAGGAAATAAAGGTTAAGAAGGTCAAATAGGATAGGGAGGTCAAAGAGTAATCTGAGCTTTTTGACCTTGGAGCTTTTTGACCTTGCACATAGATATGAACTGGTACGCGATATACACAAAGCCGAAGTGCGAAGACAGCACGGTCCGCATGCTCAACAACGCAGGGATCGAGACGCTCAATCCGAAGATAAGGATTCTGAAGCGCCTGCGCAATAAGTATTGCGATGTCGTGGAGCAGCTTTTCCCCTGTTATATCTTTGCCCTCTTCGACAAAGAGAAACACAGCCACATGATCAGTTATACGCGCGGGGTCAAATACATCGTCGGCAGGGAAAACCCTCTGGCTGTCCACCCTGAGATAATAGGCGCCATAAGGGAAAGGATGGATGGCGACATAGTCGTTCAGACCCCTGAAGACCTTGAAAAGGGGGACAGGGTCCTGATAAAGGAGGGCCCCTTTAAAGATTTCTACGGTGTTTTCGACAGGAATGTCCCCGGAAAGAAGCGGTCGATGATCCTCCTGGAAGCTCTGCACTGCAAGCTGGAGATAGAGATCAGATCGATAAAGAAGGTATAGCAGAGCACATCTCCTTTTTCCTCCCCGGATATCATTATTACTATTTCTTCTTGACCTTTTACCCCGGTTAGTTCTATATTAGTTCAGTGCCTGAACGCACGGATTTCTTTTTATTTTTGCAGCCTTCCGGCAAGACGCGGCGGTAGCCTGTCTAAAAGTTAAAAAAGTTCCAGGTTCCATCTCTTGATTTCAGATTGTTTTTTGACCTGTTTGAACTTATCGATTTTTGACTTCTTCGCTTTTAACCTTGTTGACCTGCTTAACCTGGATTATTCATGAACTTTGCTGCGCATGACGGGCAGACACGTCTCAAAACTTTTTTGAAATCGACGAGATATCATGATCGAGAATCCGAGATTAACGAATCGACTGTGGCAACGCGTATCAAAGCGCCTATTGGAGATTTACATTAAGGTGTCGAAACAAAAAAGTTTTGCGCCGCACCTGCCCATGTTTTATGAATGATAATATGGTTAAGCTGTTCGACCTTTTTCACCTTTCACCTTTATTAAGATGGACGAGAACCGATTTAATGTCCTCCGTGAATTAGCGCGGGACGGGACCCTTTCACAGCGGGATCTTTCGAAAAGGATGGGTCTGAGTCTCGGCAGGGTGAACTATGTCGTCAATGCCCTTCTCGAAGAGGGCTACATAAAGGCCAACAGGTTCAAGAATTCAAAGAATAAGATTGCGTATATGTATGTCCTGACAGCCAAAGGCGTCAGCGCGAAGATCGTACAGAGCTACAACTTCCTTCAGATAAAACTCGAAGAATTCGACAGGCTCAGGTGCGAGATCGAGGTCCTCAGGCAGGAAACGGGAGCGGGGTTCCACGGATATGATAAACCATAGGATCTTCAGGGAATACGATATACGGGGCATAGTGGGAGAGGACCTGGACAGGGGAGTCGCTTTCTCCATCGGCAGGGCCTTCGGTATTTTTGTTAAGAGAGTGAGGCCGGACGCCATATGCCTGAGCGTCGGAAGGGACGTCAGAAACGGGTCTGCGAAGCTTGCCTCCGGTCTCATTGAAGGCATTGTGTCTACGGGGCTCGATGTCTTCGACCTCGGGGTCTGTACGACTCCAGTTCAATATTTTTCTCTCTTTCATCTCGACCTCGACGGAGGGGTCATGGTCACAGGGAGCCACAATCCGCCCGAATATAACGGCTTCAAGATAAGTCTCGGAAAGGAGACGATCCATGGAAGCGACATACAGAAGCTTAAGGAAATCATTCTGAGCCGGGAGGGCGCCGGACACGTCGGGAAAGGAAGAGTCGACGGCTATGAAATCCTTAAGGCTTACAGGGACTACATGATGAAAGAATTCTCCTATTTGGGAGGCGGCCGCTTCAGGAGGCTTACGGTGGTTGTGGATGCAGGAAACGGCACCGCGGGTCTCATTGCGCCCGAACTGTTTGAGGACATCAATTGCGAAGTGGTCCGTCTTTATTGCGAGCCCGACGGCAATTTTCCGAACCACCACCCGGACCCGACTGTTATAGAAAACATGAGGGACCTGATCTCAGAAACAAAAAGGTGGAAAGCGGACGTGGGTATCGGGTATGATGGAGACGCCGACAGGATAGGCCTTGTGAACGGGAGCGGAGATATTGTGTGGGGCGACCGTCTTATGATAGTGCTTTCCCGCGAGGTATTAAGGCAAAGGCCCGGCGCAAAGATCATAGGCGACGTGAAGTGTTCGCAGACCATGTTCGACGCAATCGGACGGTGCGGCGGCATACCTATAATGTGGAAGACCGGTCACTCTCTGATAAAGCAGAAGATGAGGGACGAAGGCGCTATCTTGGCGGGAGAGTTCAGCGGCCACATCTTTGTGGGCGACAGATATTTCGGTTACGACGACGCTGTTTATGCGGGACTCAGATTGATCGGGATAATGAAGGAGACAGGAAAGGACCTCGTGGAGCTCCTCTCGGACGTTCCCCAGATGTGTTCGACGCCGGAAATAAGGATCGAGTGCTCCGAGGACAGGAAGAAGGAGATAGTCGGAGAGGTCGTAGAGAACTTTCGCGGATATAAGGCGGTGGGCGGTCCCCGCAAAATAGAGGACCTGAACGTGACGGACGGTGTCAGGGTCAGGTTTGAAAAGGGCTGGGCCCTCGTAAGGTCGAGTAATACGCAGCCTGTTATTGTCGTGAGGGTAGAGGCCCTCGACGAAGAGAGCCTCGAGGACTATAAGTCCTTTGTGGAAGACGAACTAAGGAAGACTATCGAAGGAGGCGCTGCATGAAGGCGCTTATTCTTGCCGGCGGTTCGGGCACGAGGCTCTGGCCCCTCTCGAGGAGGAACTTTCCAAAACAGTTCTTGAAGCTTAACGGTGAGAGGTCTCTTCTTCGGCAGACTGCCGAAAGACTGGACGGGGTGGTCGCCCCCGAAAACATTGTAGTTATGACTAACGACGACTACAAGTTCCATGTCAAGACCGATCTCGCTCCGGTCTTTGCCGGTTCGGCTCATGGTTCTTCTAAGCGCAGGACCCTCAACACTAACTCATCGGATGCCCTGCCTTTTCATCTGATACTCGAGCCTTGCGGCAGAAACACGGCGCCCGCGATAGCCCTAGGGGCCAAGTATTGTATCGAGAGGTTGGGCTGCGGGAGGGACGAGGTGGTCTTTGTGTCGCCCTCGGACCATGTAATCAGGCCTGCGGACAGGTTCAGAGAGTATCTCCTCCGTGCAGAGGAGATCGCAAAAGACGGTCATATCGTCACCTTCGGGATCAGGCCTTCGGGGCCGGAGACCGGTTACGGATATATAAAGGCTAGCGGGAAACAGGAAGCAGGGGGCTTCTATAGCGTCGAGGCCTTCACCGAAAAACCAGATGCCGCTACGGCCGGACGCTATCTTAAGGAGGGAATGTATCTCTGGAATTCAGGGATGTTTATGTTTTCGCTAGGAACTATACTTGACGAATTCGGGCAGCATGAGCCGAGGATTAACCGTATGCTCGACCTCTCCTTCGAAGAGATGACCGCGGTCTTTGAAGACATGCCCGACATATCTATAGATTATGCGGTTATGGAGAAGTCAGGCAGGGTCGTTACGCTCCCGATGGATCTCTACTGGAACGATATAGGGTCCTGGGATTCTCTCTTCGATGTGCTCGAAAAGGACGGCAACTCGAACGCAAGGTGCGGGGACGTCATTACTGTGGACACAAGGGACACCATGATAATCTCGGACAAGAGATTGATAACTACTATAGGACTCGAAGACTGCCTGATTGTTGAGACTGACGACGCCGTCCTTGTGGCGAAGCGGGGAGAGGCGCAGAAGGTGAGGGAGGTAGTGGGCAGGCTCAGGAAAGAGGGCAGGAAAGAGGTTTCCGAGCACCTGACTACTTACCGTCCTTGGGGGAGCTATACGGTGCTCGAAGAGGGGGCGAGGTACAAGATCAAGAGGATTGTCGTAAACCCTTGCGAGAAGCTCAGCTTCCAGGTGCATTATCACAGGTCCGAGCACTGGGTAGTCGTGAAGGGGACCGCAAAGGTGATGATCGGGGACCGGGAAGTCTTTATACACGAGAATGAATCCGCCTATGTCCCGAAGTCCACGCCTCACAGGCTCGAAAACCCCGGCAAGATCCCCCTTGAGATAATAGAGGTCCAGAACGGCGAGTATGTGGGAGAGGACGACATAGTGAGAATGGACGATGTCTACGGGAGACACGAAAAGCAGCGAAAGGGTAAGGTTAATAAGGTTAAGAAGTTCAAACAGGCTAAGAAGGTTAACAGAAGCAAAAATAAGAAGGTCAATAAGGTCAAAAAAGTAGGTCAAGAATGGTAAATAAGGTTAATAAGGTGAAGAAGGGAAAGAAGGTTAAACAAGGTGTTTGACGTGGGATTTTTTGAATTACTTGACCTTGGAACTATTTGACCTCTTTTGAACTGGATGGATATAGACTCTAAGATATATATCGCCGGGCGGAGCGGCATGGTGGGGTCAGCCATTGAGCGGAGGCTAAGGTCAGAAAGTTTTGTCAATATAGTGGGACCGTCGTCGTCGGAGCTGGACCTCATGGACCGGGAGTCTGTAATCAGATTTCTCGAAAAGGAGAGGCCCGAGTATCTTTTCCTTGCAGCAGCAAAGGTCGGCGGCATCTATGCCAACAGCGCCTATCCCGCGGATTTTATATACCGGAACCTGGTCATCGAATGCAATCTCATTCACGGCGCCCATGTGACCGGAGTGAGGAAGCTGCTGTTTCTCGGCTCTTCCTGCATCTATCCCAAGAACTCGCCCCAGCCCATTAAGGAAGAGTATCTCCTGGGCGGCAAACTTGAACCGACCAACGAACCTTACGCGGTGGCAAAGATCGCAGGGATAAAACTCTGCGAGTCCTACAACCGCCAGTACGGGACAAACTTTATTTCGTGCATGCCCTCGAACCTCTACGGTCTTAATGACAGGTACGATCCCTTGAACGCCCATGTGATTCCCGCGCTTATATGGCGCTTTCATGAAGCCAAAGAACAGGCTGAGGCTCCTGTAACTATCTGGGGCACCGGCTCTCCGCTCAGGGAGTTCCTTTACGTGGACGATCTGGCCGACGCCTGCGTCTTTCTGGTGAGGAATTATTCCGGCAACGATACTATTAACGTAGGGTCGGGCCATGAAGTGACGATAAAGGAGCTCGCCTGGATGATAAGAGACATTGTGGGGTTCAAAGGAGAGATCGCCTTTGATCCCTCGAAGCCGGACGGGACAGCCCGGAAGCTGCTAGACGGTTCGCGACTTGCGGCCATGGGCTGGAGACCGAAGACCGGGCTGGAGGAAGGACTCAGGCTGACATATGAAGACTTTCTTAAGAAAGACCTTCAATAAATCCCGAGGAGGCATTAATGCCGTCAAAAGATATACCGCGTAGAACTCAGGAACCAGCGCCAAAAACCGCCTTGATTACCGGCGTCACCGGCCAGGACGGGGCATATCTTTCCGAGTTTCTGCTCAATAAGGGATATATAGTCCACGGCATCAAACGGCGCTCTTCACTCTTTAACACCCAGAGGGTGGATCACCTGTACACTGACCCGCATGAAGGCCATCCCAGGTTCTTTCTGCACTACGGCGATCTGACGGACGCGACGAACATCATACGAATCATAGAGGAGACCCAACCGGACGAAATCTATAACCTTGCGGCACAGTCGCACGTTCTCGTCTCCTTCGAGACCCCCGAGTATACGGCAAACGCGGATGCACTCGGAACGCTGAGGCTTCTCGAGGCATTGCGCATCCTTAATATGACCGGCAGGGTGAGGTTCTATCAGGCCTCCACCTCCGAGCTTTACGGGAAGGTCAGGGAGACACCTCAGAAGGAGACCACACCTTTCTATCCGAGGAGTCCTTACGGCGCGGCCAAGCTTTATGCCTTCTGGATCGTTGTCAATTACCGCGAGGCCTACGGCATCCACGCGAGCAACGGTATACTCTTCAATCACGAGTCGCCGCTGAGAGGCGAGACCTTCGTTACGAGGAAGATCACGAGGGCGGTGGCTAGGATAGTGCTCGGCCTTCAGAAGAACCTGTATCTGGGGAACCTGGATGCCAAGAGAGACTGGGGCCATGCGCGGGACTACGTCGAGGCGATGTGGCTCATGCTCCAGCAGGATAAGCCGGACGACTATGTAATCGCCACGGGCAAGCAGTATTCCGTCAGGGATTTCTGCGATGCGGCATTCAGGGAGGTGGGGATAGAACTGGAATGGAAAGGGAAAGGGAAAGGCATCAGAGAGCGCGGTGTTATGAAGTCGTCTTCCTCAACCTTGACCTCAACCTCGGGTCTGCGTGTCGGAGACACGCTTGTCCGGGTCGATCCGCGCTATTTCCGTCCTACGGAAGTGGACAGTCTTATGGGAGATTCCTCCAAGGCGAGGGCAAGGCTCGGCTGGAGACCCAAGGCCGGCTTTAAGGACCTTGTCAGGGAGATGGTGAGGGAAGACATCATTGAGGCGCAGAGGGAGTATATGTGCAGCAAGGAAGGTTTCAAGACGATGAGGTTCCATGAATAGCAGCTGTTCTTATGAGTGATACAGTCTCACACCATTCCGGGAGAAAGAGAGTCCGCAGGAAAAAGAGCCTCTTCAGAAGGATCAAGGGGATCTTGACCCTGCGCGCGGGCCGGAACAGGATCATCTATATTTTTGTTGCCCTTGTTTGCGGTCTTGTCGCCGGCGTCGCAGTTCTTTCATTTATCCAGTAATGACAGGAGCGGCATTTGCTCGCGCAATAGCGCGAAGGGAGACCTTATACCCGCTCGCAAGAGATTTGATTGATGTCCGGCGGCGATAACTGTGTGAAGATATTAGGGTCCAGGGTGCAGCTCCTTAAGCTGCCGCAGATTGTCGGAGAGATAGACCATTGGATATCGAGCCGCGAGAGAACGTGCAGGAGAGTTGTTGTTACCGGGTTTCACGGGATATGGGAAGCCCACAAGGACGCCGATTTCAGGGCCATGCTCAATTCAGCGGACCTCTGGGCGCCGGACGGCATAGCGCCGGTTGCCGTAGCGAAGCTCAAGGGGTTTCGTGGAGCGGAGCGGACGCCTGGGGCCGATATCATGAAGGCCTTCTTTGAGCTTGCAGATAAAAAGGGTTACAGCAGTTTCTTCTACGGCGATACGGACGACACCCTGACGGCGCTGAAGGAAAACATCGGAGAAAAATATCCGGGTCATAGGATCGCGGGGTTCTTCTCGCCCCCTTTCCGGCCGCTGACACCGGAGGAGGACGAGCGCGTTGTCAGGATGATAAACGAGGCGCGGCCGGACGTCCTCTGGGTGGGCCTCGGGCTGCCGAAGCAGGACAGATGGATATTCGAGCATAAGGACAGACTGAAAGTCCCTGTCGCTATAGGGGTAGGAGCCGCTTTTCTTTTCTTGAGCGGGAAGGTGAAACGCGTTCCCGGGTGGGTCGGAAGGAGCGGGCTGGAATGGGTGTGGCGGTTTATGAAGGAGCCGAGGAAACTATGGCGCCGCGACCTGATCGAAGGCCCGCAGTTTGTCTGGCATGTACTGCTTGAGCTGGCCGGGATCAGGAAGTATGATTAAAGACGAAGCGCGAGCGCCGCAGCCTGGAAATTAGTCTGTCGCTAATCACGAAAGTTTCTGAGTAAATAGTGAGTAATAGAAAAAGACTAATCTCAAATTTCCTGTCTCTTTCCAGTGTTCAGGTTGCGAATTATGTTTTCCCACTTATAACGGTTCCGTATCTTGTGAGAGTGCTTGGACCTGAAAAATTTGGGCTGCTTGCCTTTGCTCAGGCGTTCATCGGCTATTTCGGACTCGTTACTGATTATGGTTTTGGCCTTTCGGCAACGAGGAGTGTTTCAATTCACAGAGACAACAAGGAGAGAGTCGATGAGATCTTCAGTTCGGTGGTCTTGATCAAGGCGGCTCTTATGATTCTAAGTTTCCTGGTTATGTGTATCGTTGTTTTCAGTATCCCAAGGTTCCGCGCCGAATGGCTGGTTTATATTTTTACCTTTGGCGTCGTTTTGGGCGGTGTCCTATTCCCCTCATGGCTTTTCCAGGGCTTGGAGAAAATGAAGCAAATAGCAATATTTAATATGTTTTCGAGAGCATTTTTTACTATCTGTATCTTTATTTTTATAAGGTCTCAAAATGATTATCCTTATGTGCCTTTGATTACTGCTATCGGATCTCTTTTCGTTGGCATAATCGCACTATTAATAGTTTTGTTTAAACTTGAAGTGAAGTTCAGGTGGCCGGAATCAAGCGAAATAAAATATCAGCTTAGGGAAGGCTGGCACATATTCATCTCAACGATAGCTATCAGTCTTTATACCATAAGCAATACTTTTATACTTGGCATCTTTGCCGGCACTACGGTCGTAGGTTATTTTAGTGCGGGGGAAAAGATTGTCAAGGCTGTGCAAGGACTGATGGGTCCGCTGTCACAAACAGTTTATCCACATATCAGCAAACTGGCAAATGAATCAAGGGATGTCGCCATGGCCTTTATGAAAAGGCTCGTACGGATCATCGGGTTGCCCATGTTTGTGCTATCTTTTTCTTTGTGTATCTTTGCTGCGCCGCTTAGCAATCTTATCCTCGGAGAGCAGTTTAAAGAAAGCATACCTGTGATTAGGATATTGTCTTTCTTGCCTTTTATCATTGGCATGGCCACAATTTACTCAAACTTTTTCCTCTTGGCGTTCGGCTTTACCAGGGCGTGGTCAAGGATTATTATCTCTTCGAGTGTTGCGAGTCTGATAGGTGCACTAATATTTGTTTATTTACTCGGGATGGGACATGTCGGTATCAGTATAAATATTCTGCTGACTGAGATAATTGTGCTAGTGTCATCGTTTGTTTACTATCGCAAATACGCCATTATGCCGTCATTGAAGTGTGCCATAAAGGGGAGCGCAGAATAAGTGCCTGTCGGTGATCTTCAGAAGTGCCTTTACACGGGAAAGATTAAAAGCGGTATCACTGCTATTCTCGGCACTTTGGATCTGCATAGCCATATCAGATTGAACCCGGTATTGAAATATCTGAGAAACTTTCTTGGGAAAGACAAACCCCACAGAATAATGGAAGTTGGCAGTGGAATGGGAACACTGGCGTTTGAACTCCCAAAGATTTTAGATATCGAACAGATATCCTATGTCGGCTTCGATCTGAATGCCGATGCTATTAATAATGCCAACGAGATCGCCGGTAAGATGAATATTGACAAAAGTTTGAGGTTTGTCTGCGCTGATGCTACAACTTACACATTTGCAGACGTAACTAACCGCTTCGATACGATTTTCCTGATTGACTTTCTGGAACATGTTAAGAATCCGGTCGCAATCTTGCAACAATTGAAGTCAGTACTTGGGGAGAAAGGGATTATTGTTGTGTCTGTTCCTACGCCAAATTATAAACGAGTGTTTGGGCAAGACTTTCACGAGAAAGTCGGCCACCTCGTCGACGGGTTTACTTCGCAGGGGTTGAAGTATCTTTTTAATGAGATCGGTGCAACAATGATTTACAGCGAGTATAATACCGGACTTATAAGCAATATCGGCTGTGCGCTTTATTATCGCTTCTTCCTCAATATAAGATACATCAGTTTCTTAAAAGGGCTCCTCTTGTACCCGTTCAGGTTCTTGGATCTTTACAATAGCGAGCGAGTGAGTTGCTCGCTGTTTGCGGTATTTGAGCTAAGCGAGCACGTTGAAAATGAAGGTTGACTTTCTTATCGTTGGTGCCGGATTTGCTGGCTGCACACTTGCCGAACGGATTGCCGTGCAGCTTGAGAAAGAAGTATTGCTGGTGGAAAAAAGGAACCACGTAGGCGGCAATGCTTATGATTACTATAATGAAGACGGCATCCTTGTCCAAAAGTATGGCCCCCATATCTTTCATACGAATAATAAGATGGTATGGGACTATCTTTCCCAGTTCACGGAATGGAACAATTACGTTCACAGGGTGCTGGCAAAAGTAAAAGGAAAAGAAGTCTATCTTCCTATAAATCTTGATACTATGGAGAAGCTGTTTGATCGAACGTTTACACCTGAAGAGCTTGAGGATTATTTCGAAAGTCGCAGGGTCAAGGTCGATGAAATCAAGAACTCGAAAGATGTGGTTGTTTCACAGGTGGGCGAGGAACTGTATGAGTTATTTTTTAAAAATTATACGAAAAAGCAGTGGGGTGTATATCCTGACGAGCTTGATCCGCAAGTGACAAGAAGACTGCCGGTGAGATTTAATCGAGACACGAGATACTTTACTGATCAATATCAGGGTATGCCCAAGCATGGATATACAAAGATGTTTGAGAGGATGCTGGACAACAGGAATATCCATATTCTCCTTAACGCGGACTATAAAGAAGTGGTTGGTGAAACAGAATACGAAAAGCTCATATTCACAGGCCCCATTGATTATTTCTTCAACTATAAACATGGGAAGCTTCCATACAGAAGTCTCGACTTCAAGTTTGAAACACTGTCTGTGGAAAGATATCAAGACGCGGCAGTTGTAAATTATCCGAATGATCATGATTTTACGAGGATCACCGAGTTCAAACATTTTTATCTTCAGAAGCACGACAAGACGACCATATGTTACGAGTATCCAAAACCCGAAGGAGACCCATACTATCCGATTCCGAGAGCGGAGTATCAGGAGATGTATCGGAAATACGAGGAAGAAGCGAACAAACTAAACAATGTCTATTTCGTCGGAAGGTTGGCGGAGTATAGATATTTGAATATGGATCAGGTTGTTGCTGGAGCATTGGAGTTATTTAATGAGGTTTGAATAGAAAGAAAGAATGAAGATATCTTATTTGTTATTCGAGTGGGGAAGGACAGGAGGCTCATTGGTCTTATACAGTTTTATGGATGAGCTTGTCAAACGAGGTCACGAGGTATATGCAGTACTGCCCGATCAGCGACTGAGATGGGAACCGGGAATATGGAAGGATAGAGTCAAAATTACAACAAAGCCATCTATCTTGAGAAGGGTCGTTAAACCAATTGTTAGAGTGTCACCCGTTTATTCTCTTTTCAAGAAGTATCAGCCTTATCTTTATCTTTATCGCTTGACAAGAGGGCTCATAAGAAACTGGGCGGACTCTGATGTAACGATTGCGACCTATTGCTTGACCGCCTATGCAGCATATTATCTATCTGATAAAACGGTACCCATTTATCACATGCAGCATTTTGAAGAAATATCTTTCCCTGACAAGTTGCAAAGACTGATTGTGCGAAACACTTATAAGCTGCCTCTTATAAAAGTGGCCAATTCTATATGGTTGAAGAACCTAATAAGGAAGCACTTTCATGATGAACCTTATCTTTTAAATCCGGGGATAGACCTAAATGTCTTTAGATCCTATAAGGAGCCGAAAGAAAAATACTATGATAAGAAGGATTGGTTAGTTGTTAGTTATTTTGATGAGACTAGGGAATGGAAGGGATTCGGGGATGCGGTTAAGGCAGTGTCAATTGCAAGAGAGAAACTTATCAGAAAGAACGTAAATATAAAATGGAAAGTGTATGGATTGCGTCCTCCTACTAACAGGTACGATGTGGAGTTCGAGTATGTCGGCAAGATATTCGGCGAAGAACTGGCAGCATTGTATTCGGGGGCAGATATTGTCCTATTGACATCATGGTATGAAAGTTTTCCTTTGCCTCCTATTGAAGCTATGGCATGTGGTAGCTTAGTCATTACGACGAGATATGGCACAGAAGATTATGTAGCTAATGGAGTTAACGGTCTGGTTTCGCCTCCCAGGGAGGTGGAGACTATGGCGAACAAGATTGCCTATGCCATTGAAAATCCGGGAGAATGCACAAGAATGGTTCAAAACGCTTTAGATACATGTAAGAACTTCACATGGCCCAAGAGAACAGATGTTCTTGAAGAGATACTGCATGAGGTCATCAATGAATACACATTCAACAAGGTCAACTTTTTTGATGATTTGGTAGGTGGGAAATTTAAAGATTATATGCACGAAGAGTTTGAATTACATCAATGATCTCATCGGTATGACCATGAATAATCCTCCTAATGTTGCCATTATTATTCTTAACTGGAACGGCTGGCGTGATACCATTGAATGTCTGGAAGCTGCCCTACAGCTTACCTATCCAAACTTTCTTCTTATTGTTGTGGACAATGGTTCGTGGGATGGTTCATCTGAGAAAATTAGAGCTTGGGCTGGTGAAGCGCTGGGTAAGGCACATGTCTTTCTCGAATATACACGAGCTGAGGCATTGCAGGGTGGAAAAGAACAAAATGAAGAAAATTTCGAACATGTGGCTTCAAAATCTAAGATGGTTTTGATTAGAAACGAAGAGAATCTGGGTTTTACAGGCGGATGTAATGTGGCATTTCATTATGTCCTTAGGAAAAAACATCCTGCAGATTTTTGTTTCCTTCTGAATAACGACGCCAAAGTTGATAAGGAGTGTTTAATACAGCTAGTGTCGGCTTCACGTGAAGCCGATGCCGGTATTGTCGGCTCCGTCATTAAGGACGAAGCGAGTGGGGAGATAGGGTGTTTGGGAGGCTATGGAAATTTCCCGCTATTTCGAGAATATTTTCATCCTATTGTTCGCTGGCCTATGCCCCCCGTGGGAGTGGACGAGCATTTCTGGAACTTCCACTGGGTAAGCGGCGCGGGTATGCTGATTCGAAAAGATACGCTCATGGGCGTTTATGCCATAACAGGTAATTATTTTGACGATAGACTATTTCTATATGGCGATGAATTTTCATTCTGTTGGACCGCACGTGAAGTTGGGTATACGATTATCGTATCGAAGCGTAGCATCATTTACCACAAGCACGCTCACAGTTCGGGCGGGAGACATAGCCCCATAGCTTATTATTACCAAACTCGAAATCTCATAATACGAGGCAGAGAGATGCTTTCTTTGCAACTGAGAATACTATTTTATTCGTTCAATTTGCTGCATCGGTCTGGGCAAGTATTAAAGAATCTATTGAACCAACGATTCTGTTCGGCATGGGCTATAATCTGTGGTGTATGGGATGGATATAGAGGTACTTTTGGAAAATGGAAATATCACGATCAAGCTGCACTGAAATGGCGCGATCGCAAAAGATGAGCTCTCATAAACTTACTGAAGGGTTGTTTTTTCCCCTTAAATACCGCGGATGAAAATCTACTCGAAGGATAGGTTCAAATGGGCACAAATGTTCGTTGTGCTTTACTAATTCATTATAGGAACTGAACGTTAATGTGCGGAATAGCCGGAATATTTAATCATCGCAAGAACATCTCTTCCGACTTAATCAGGATCGCCTGCGACGCACTGGTCCACAGAGGGCCTGACGATGAAGGCTATCTGGCCATAAACACTTCGTCCGGTGAGCTGACCCCTCTGACCGGGAGAGATAGTAGGATCGAAGGGCAGCGAATCGAAGCCTTTGGGGCTGGAGCGAACCTGTTTCTTGGACACAGGAGACTTTCTATTCTCGACCTCTCGCCGCTCGGTCACCAACCCATGAGCAACAGGGACAACACCCTCTGGATCGTTTTTAACGGCGAGATATACAACTACATTGAACTTAGGGAGGAACTCAGAGTTGCCGGATACAGCTTCCGGACGAATTCGGATACGGAGGTCCTTTTGAGCGCCTATGAGTGTTGGGGCGAAGCGTTTCTTCACAAACTTAACGGCATGTGGGCATTTGTGATCTACGACAAGAGAAGGAACATGCTGTTCGGTGCAAGGGACAGATTTGGTGTCAAACCGCTTTATTACTATGTGAGTGCCGAGTATTTTGCCTTCGCGTCCGAAATAAAGGCACTGGTCAAGCTGCCTTTCGCAGGAAGGGGAATAAATCCTAAGGCGGTTTTTGATTATCTCGCCCTTTCAAGGATTGAGAACGAAGAAGAAGGAATATTCAGTGATATTCTGGAGCTTCAACCAAGTTGTCTCTTCCGGCTGGATCTTTCGTCGATGGGCCTTACAAGACGCAAGTACTATGAACTGAAGTATTCAAACGACCGGGCGGTTTTTGACGAGAAGTATTTCAGGGAAATCGTGGAGAAGACAAGGCAACTTGTTAGTGACTCGATTTCGCTGAGGCTCAGATCTGACGTGCCCGTAGGAACCTGCCTCAGTGGAGGACTTGACAGCTCGACTATAGCCTGTATTATCAATAGCTTGCTCGCCAATGACAGACATCCTGAGATCGGGGAAAGACAGAAGGTCTTCACGGCAAGCTACGATGGCGGTCCGGAAGATGAGACAGACTGGGCCGGTATAGTGGCCGGGCAGACAAAATCATCATGGTTTCGGGCGCGGCCGACCCCGGAGTTAATTCTCAGGGATATTGAAGATATGATGTATGCTCAGGATGTTCCGTGCCTCTCCTCAAGTATAATCGCTCAGTATTATGTAATGAAACTTGCGGGAGAAACCGGGATCAAGGTCCTTCTGGATGGCCAGGGAGGCGACGAATTATTCGCAGGCTACAGAGGGTATTTCATAACTGCATACCTGGAAAAAATGAGGAGTTTTGCAGTAAGGGATATCCTTAATAACTTTACTAATATCGGCAACTCCCCAGTCGACAAGAAATATCTAATGTCAGCGCTAATCAAGATGTTTGTGAACATCAAAATGCCTTCCGCGATCAAGGAAGCAATGTTTATGAAAGTGAGAAGGGAATTGCACTACATGAAGAAGAATTTTTGGAATGAGTTTAAGTATCGTATTGAGTCTTATCACTCTAATGTTCCGGCATCATTGAATCAGGACTTGCATAATGCAATCAGGAGTTTCGACTTTAAGTACTTGCTCAAATACGAGGACAGGAACTCTATGCGCTTTTCGGTAGAGGCAAGGACGCCCTTTGCCGATGATATCAACCTCATCGAATATGTTTTTCAGATCCCCTCTGTATACAAGATACATGACGGGTGGAGCAAATACATCCTGCGCGAGGCTACAAAGGGGATACTGCCTGAGAAGATCAGACTGAGGACTGACAAGCTGGGGTTCTCTACTCCGGAATCGCGATGGCTCAAGTCGATCAAGAGCGAGGTGGCTGACTATTTTACTGACGACCTCGGAGAATTTCTCGATGTCGGAGCATTGCGCGCAGGGTGGAGTAGACTGGTCGATAACCAGACGACTGCAGTTCATTCCTGGCGGCTGCTTTTCTTTGCTATTTGGTTTCATGTTTTTCAGAGAAAACGTTCTAATTGAGAACATTATCTTCTTAGAGACTGTGAAGAATGGTGCAAGCGTTGCGGAATAATGAAAAGAAGAAGGTTGGCATTGCGCATCCCCGACTGGGCCGGGGTGGTTCTGAGGCGAGGGCAATGTGGGTGATGCAGGCGCTGAAAGACGACTATGAAGTCTCTCTCATCACTACCGGAGAAGTTGACCTGGAAGGACTGAATAAATACTATGGCACATCCCTGCGGCCTCATGAGTTCCATATACGCCAAGCTCCGTTGCCGGGCTTTCTTTGTAACATATCCGGCGCGGCTGCGTTGCGCGGCGCCTTCTATCAGCGATACTGCCTCAAGATTGCCCATGAGTTTGATGTGTTGGTCAGCGCCTATAATATAGTCGATTTCGGTGTCCCTGCGATACAATGCATAGCTGATTTTTCGTGGAGTGAGGATATTCGAAAGGATCTCCATCCTATTCCTTTGGGAACGAGGGGGAAATTTCATAGTAATGCATTGTTGCGAAGAGTCTATCTGAGTGTTGTTGGGAGTATAGCAAAGCCAAGGCAGCGCAATCCGTTTGCAGGAAAAGATCTTATACTCGCAAATTCAAAATGGACGGCCGGTATAATTATGGCCAAATATGGTAAGGAGTTGGGAGTCCTCTACCCGCCTGTGGTCGATTGGGTTTCTGATCCATCGATTAAGGATAGAGAAAATGGCTTTGTTTGCATAGGCCGCATTGCCCCTGAGAAGAGGATAGAGCGGATTATTGAAATCCTTGGGTTGGTGAAGACAAGGGGACATGACATTCACCTGCATATTATTGGTAGTGTCGACGATTCCTCTTATGCGAGGTTTATTGAAGATGTCTGCAGTAAGGAACGTGACTGGATCAAGTTTGAGGGACTTTGCGTGGGAATGGGGAAAATGGCGCTTATCAGGCAGCATCGCTTTGGGATTCACGGCTGCCAGGGTGAAGCCTTTGGCATTGCAGTCGCTGAGATGGTCAAGGCGGGGTGCATTACCTTTGTCCCGGAAAAGGGTGGACAAGCCGAAATTGTTGATCATCCGTCTCTCGCATACGATAGTGTGGAGGATGCGGTTACTAAGATAGATTCTATTTTGCGGGACGAGGCAAAACAAGCAGAACTCCGCAGTCATCTTGCCAGTCGGTCTAAGATGTTTTCAAGCGAAATTTTTGTGAAGCAGATAAGAGTTATTGTAGAAGATTTTCTTCGGGCCAGGCATTGAACGCGTCAAAGTATCTGGCTGCACGGTTATAAGTGAGAGTGGTATTTATATGTTTTTATGAGGCTTACCCTCCAGCCAGCGGTGCTGCTTCTGTGACCTTCAACGTTACAAAGTACGCTTCGGGAGACCGTATTCTGATTCAACTTGGCACGAAAGATCGGCGGGAATTCACAAGGGACGGGGTTACTGTGATTACATTAGCTGGTGCTTCTGATAGCAAATTCCAAAAGATAAAAGGGCTTTTTGCTAGGATCGAGAGAATCGTTGACCAGCTAAGAAATATATCACCGGACGTAGTTGTTTTGGAAGGGGCTTCGTGGGTGATGTATCATTTGCTTCTTCTTCGCAAAATCAGGAGGAGCTTTCCACATGCGCGAATAATCTATCACTCTCATAACGTGGAGTATTATCTCAGAAAAGAAAAACATGGAAAAATAATTACGGGCTTGACCTTTTGGGCAGAAAAGAGGCTTCTTAAAGAAGCGGATCTTTCGTTTGCCGTGTCCGAGGTAGACAGTAGTCAGTTTGAACAATTGTACGGTGTTAGGCCTGAGCTGTTGCCCAACGGTGTAGATTGCGAGATGTTCGATCGGGTGGCTGAAGAGGAGATTGCAGCGTTGAAGTCGGAATACGGGATTGGGGACAGTGCAATTCTGTTTATGGGTTCTTACAGTTATAAACCGAACCGCGAGGCCATAGATTTTCTTCTTAAAGATGTTATGTCAAAAGTCTTGGAGAAGTGCAAGAATGCCCAGTTAGTGATAATTGGCGGAGATGTGCCATATAAAGAATCCTGGTTGGTGAATCCAGGCTGTGTGCCTTATGCAAAGGTGCCGGCCTTCGTAAGAGCGTGTCGCATCGGAGTAGCGCCGATTTTTTCAGGATCTGGAACAAGACTCAAGATTCTTGAATATATGGCAGCAGGGTTGCCTGTAATGTCCACGGGCAAGGGTGCCGAGGGTCTTAATGTCACCAACGGAAAGAATATATTGATCGCCGATCAGGAAGGCAACTTTGCTTCATATATACTGAGTTTACTTAGCGATCGAGAGCACGCGAGCTCGATAGGTGACAAGGGTCAAAAGATGGTCAGGAGGCATTATTCTTGGGAAACCATTATGAAAGAATTCAATAGGAGTACGGCGATTCGATGAATCGTAAGAGACCTGAAATCGTTTTTTCACTGGATGAATCGTTAGATGAATGTTTCTGTTTCGATAGTAATAGTTAATTGGAACGGCAAGATTTTTTTGAAAGATTGTTTGGAGTCATTGCTGGGCCAGACGTATAACGGACATACAGTAATACTGGTAGATAATGGGTCTACAGACGATTCAGTGAAATTCGTCAAAGAAACTTTTTCTAATGTCAAGTTATGTCTGCTGGACAGGAATTATGGTTTTGCAAAGGGAAACAACTTGGGAATTAAGTACGCCTTAGAGAATTATAATCCTGAGTATATATTGCTCCTCAATAATGACACTAAAATTGTGGATAAAACTTTCCTGAATGGGTTCATTGACGCGGCGGAAAATGACAAAGAGGCAGGCATATTGGGCTGCAAAATAGTATTTCCTGACGGCAGGACGCAACACCTGGGTACAAGAATCACACTGTTATCATGGGAGTTTATAAAGCAAGAGTCATCTTCCCCTTACGAGGTTGATTGTATTATGGGTTCAGTATTTCTTATAAAGAAAGCAGTAATAGACAGAATCGGTCTGCTCGACGAAGGTTTTTCTCCGTTTCTTCACGAGGAGGCCGACTACTGCTTGCGAGCCAAAAAGGCCGGTTTCAGAGTAAAAGTCATACCTGCGCTAAAAGTTATTCATTACTGGTCCGGTTCTATGAATAGAATTCCCTCAGAGGAATTTCTTCTGAATCTTTATAAGAATTCGATACGGTTGAAATTGTTGAATGACCCATTCTTTCTTTTGATGCCGAAGCTGGCATTGAACTTCTTCTCTTGTGTCTTTGAAAAAAGTAGTGATGCAGCGTTAGGGTTTAAACTTCAGAGGAAGTTTCTGGGGAATATCTTGTTATATTTCAAGGCGGTATCGCTGAACGTGAAGAACTTGTTGGAAATAATTAGAAAAAGACACAATCGGATAGCAAGATTATGGTACTGAGTATAACGCAGTATCCCCGTTATGACAAATGGAAAGACTGAAAGTACTTGTCTGCGCTTATGCGTGCAATCCTTTTAGAGGGTCGGAAGAGGGAGTAGGCTGGGGCTGGGTAAGGGCCATCTCGGAGTATCATGACCTGTTTATTATTACCGCTGAATTCCATAGAACTGACATTGAAAAGGCACTTTCTGAAGAGCCGCGCCTCTCAGGTCATATCAAATTCTTCTACGTGCCTCACAGACCGTGGCATTATGCTCCTACGAGGGGCTGGGCATTCATTGAAAGTTCTGTACTTAAGCCGGTAATGAATTATGCATACAGAGCATGGCAGAGAGACGCTTATAAGCTTGCCAATAGACTGCATGTGGAGAATAAATTCGATCTGGCGCATCAGTTGACGTATGTCGGATTCAGGTTTCCCGGACATCTATGGAAGCTGAACATTCCATTTGTGTGGGGGCCGATCGGCGGTTTGGAAAACACTCCTTGGAAATTCCTGCCAGGACTCGGTCTGAGTGGATGCATCTATTATGCAGGACGCAATGTCATTAACTCTTTTCACAAGAGGTTCCTTTCCGGTCCAAAACTGGCATTCCGGAAAGCGAGGGGCGGAGTCATCGCAGCCACGGAGGGCATTAGGAAGGAAATAAGGAGTTGGTATGGAGAGGAGGGCGAGGTAATCTGTGAGATCGGTCCGCCATCGGCTATTGCCGAGAAGTATTCCGTTCGGGCGGCTGGAGAGCCGCTCAAACTTTCATGGAGCGGGCAGCATCTTCCAGGAAAAGCCCTGCCGCTCTTGTTGCGAGCCCTCAAAGGATTGCCCGAAGATGTCATATGGCAGCTAGACATTCTCGGTGAAGGACCATGCACACGGAGATGGCAAAGACTTGCCAGTAGACTTGGCATTCACGAGGAATGTCGGTGGCATGGCAGGGTGGAAAGAAGCGAAGCCATTGAGATAGTTCATAGGTCGCACATTTTTGTCATAACGAGCCTCAAGGACCTCACTTCTACGGTCCTCCTTGAAGCATTGTCGCAGGGCGTTCCTGTCATTTGCCCGGATCACTGCGGTTTTTCGAATGTCGTTACGGAAGAGTGTGGTATCAGAGTTCCGCTAAAAAGCCCGCGCCAGTTTGAGCATGATCTGGCAATTGCTATCAAAAAGTTGGCAGACAATGAAGAGAAACGGCGACATTTGGCAAAAGGAGCTTTGCAAAGGATTTTGGATTTTTCGTGGGAGAAGAAAGCGGAACTGGTTGATATGATATACGAGAAAGCTGTTTCGAAGTATCAGGAAGCTCTTTCTGTGAAGTAGATGACGGAACCTTTGTCTGTTAGACGACAGTGTTTTTTGCAGATCTAAACCGGGTAAAATAATATATAGATAATGCCCCTGAATAGTATGCCACTCGCAAGAGAAATCTCTATGTCCGAAGGAATCACGGCATCAGAAATAAAGTGGAAGATCAGGCTCAAAGAGCTTATCTCCTCCTCGGCTATCTTCTGGGTAATGCTATGGGGCTCTATCAACACCGGTCCGTGGGTACTTGAGTCGAAACCTGATAACACCGTCGAGTGGCTGCACTGGATCCGTACTCTGTTCCCACAGCTGGTACTGGTGTTCTCGGTTTTTCTCATGATAGTGGGTCGTAGCCGTGCTAAACTGCCCGGTAACGTAAGGTTCTGGCTCTATTACGGATTGATAGGTCTGTTTGCATCTTTGCTATCTCCGGACCCCTTCGAGGCTGCGTACTGGGCGGGCGCCTATTTAGCGGCTTTCGCCGTTATAAAGATACATATGGACAAGGACAATGCGGTCGAAAGCGCAGTGTATTTGAATCTATTGAGTTTGGTGACCGTGACTATTTTCCTTCTTATCATGGTATTTTTTGCTAAGGATGTCCTTTATCAGGAAGCGCGGTCGGGTGGCACGGGCTATGGAATAATCGGCGCGATGCCGACAATCGGAGAGATGCCCATGTCGCGTTCCTCCGGGATTGCACGCTTCGCCGCTGTCCCCGGCGTGCTTTCATTTGTATTCATTTGGTTCGGCAAGGGCTGGAAGAGGTTCCTGTGGCTTATTCCTATGCTCTTTTTCGGATGGATCGTTTACTTTATGCAGTCCAGAGGCGCTGTAATTGGTTTTTGTTTTGTCATTGCCTTCGAGATGCTTTTCTTGGGGGGCAAGAAGAGAATTATCGCTTTATTTTTATTAGTGGTTTTTGGGGCCATGCTTTTGAGCGATTCAATACCGGGAGAGTGGTCCAAATCGGTGTCGGCTTATATGAGGCGGGGGCAGACTACTGAAGAATTCTATTCAATGACGGGAAGGACTATAGTATGGAAGCACGGCTGGCAAAAGATTCTCGACGCTCCCATAGTTGGAAGGGGATTTCAGGCAGACAGGTTCCTTATCGAAGAGCATGTCCACGACACCTATCTCTACGTTTTGATGACTGCGGGATTTGCAGGAGGAGTGGTCTTTGTGATCGGATTAATCTGGAGCTGGCTCCTGTTCTTCCTTGCCCTGAAAAAGAGCGGTCAATTTGACCGGAAGCATAAAGTGTTTCTTATCCAGGCCGGAGGCATTCTTGCGTTCTTCACAATCAGAGGTATCACCGAGGTGTCGGGTCCGCTGTTCGGTGTGGATTTTATGGTCATGCTCCCGATAATTACCTATCTCGGCGCCCTTGATCAGGAATATAACCTGATTAAGAAGGTGAAGATCGGGTGGTAAAGGCATTCTCATGCAAAGGACAAAAAAGGATTCTTTTCACGCAAAGTCGCTAAGAAAGACCAAAAATGAATAATAGGAACGAAAACCAGATATCGAAGATAATAGTGGATTGTTGTTATAAAATTCATACAACGCTCGGGCCGGGATTATTGGAATCGGTCTACCTTGAAGTTCTTATGTGCGAGTTGAAAAGATCCGGCATGAAGTGCGAGAAGGAAGTGGGGATACCTGTTCGCTATGAAGATGTCAAGCTCGACCTGGGTTTCCGTGCGGATTTGATCGTGGAAGACTCAGTGATTGTGGAACTGAAAGCAGTGGAAAAGGTTTTGCCTGTTCATAAAAAGCAATTAATGACTTATCTCAGGCTGACGGAAAAGAAGCTTGGGCTGCTTATTAATTTTAATGCGAATCTTATCAAAGACGGTATCGAGCGGGTTGTGAATGGATTATAAGAGACAGTATGTTACTTTGCGTGCTTGGCGTCTTGGCGCGAGACAAAGACTTATTCTCACGCAAAGGCGCAAAGGCGCTAAGAAGAGCAAGGAATTGAAAACATTATCAATGAATTATTTTTTTACTTTGCGTGCTTGGCGGCTTGGCGCGAGAAAAGACTTTTTTCATACAAATAAAGATTAATACAATGAAGGAGTGTATATGACTGAACAGAAAGATGCATTAGTCTGCGGGGCAGGGGGTTTCATCGGGTCGCACATGGTGAAGAGACTGAAGAAGGAAGGTTTTCGCGTGCGCGGGGTCGACCTGAAGTATCCGGAGTTCGGCGCTTCTGCTGCAGATGATTTTATAATCGGCGACCTGAGAGACCCAAGGTTGTGCGAAAAGGTCGCTGACAGGCCGTTCGACGAGGTCTATCAGTTCGCCGCGGACATGGGAGGGGCGGGGTTTGTCTTTACAGGGGAAAACGACGCTGCGATCATGCACAACTCAGCGATGATCAACCTGAACATGCTTGAAGCCTGCAGGACCGCAAAGGTGGAGAGGATATTCTATTCCTCCTCAGCCTGCATCTATCCCGAATACAACCAGAAGGACCCGGACAACCCCAACTGCGCCGAGGATTCGGCATATCCGGCCGCTCCTGACAGCGATTACGGCTGGGAGAAGCTTTTCAGCGAGCGGCTCTATATGGCCTACGCGAGGAATTACGGAATGAACGTCCACATTGCGCGCTACCATAATATCTTCGGGGAGGAGGGGACATGGCGGGGTGGCAGGGAGAAGTCGCCCGCGGCCCTTTGCCGCAAGGTCGCCGAGGCCCGGGACGGCGGAGAGATCGAGATGTGGGGCGACGGAAGACAGACTAGGTCCTTTCTTTATATAAGCGAATGCCTGGAGGCGACGCTCAGACTTACGAGGTCGGATTTCATGGGACCGGTCAACATCGGCTCCGAAGAGATGGTGTCTATCAATCAGCTGGCTGAGCTCATAATGCGCATCTCCGGGAAGAAGGTCTCGATCAAACATATACCCGGTCCACTTGGAGTTCGAGGAAGGAACTCCGATAGCCGCCTGATACGCCAGAAACTCGGCTGGGCCCCTTCCCAGCCTCTCGAAACCGGGCTGAAGATCACATATAAATGGATTGAAGAACAGGTGAAGAAGCCGGAGAAGTAAATCTTCACATGAGCTCCTTTCCTTTGTGAGAGGATAATGCACACTATGGAAGATGACCGTCTCTGGAGGCTTTTTACAACTATCCTTTCGCCGATAGGTCGGTCAGTATGCCCCGTGCCCGGCCCGGAGGATCTGCCGGCGCTTAAGGATTTGGCCCTTAAGAACGGCGTGCTGCCGCTCCTGTATACGCAGCTCCTGAACGGTCCTGCGAACCGGACAGGTCATGTCCGAAAATTCATCGAAGACGTAAAACCTTATTTTTTGCAAAGCTCCGTCTTTTCGATGAGGCAGGAAGCCCTCGAAAAGGAGGTCCTGTCCCTTTTGAGGAAGGAAGGCATGCCTGCGATAGTGATGAAGGGTAACGCGATTGCCCGAGACATCTATGAGGACAGGAATTGCAGGCTTTCGGAAGACGTGGACATCCTGGTCCGGCAGTCGGACGTGTTCAGGGCTGCTGAGGTCCTTTCAAAAGCAGGCTATTCCTGTGAGACGGATGTGCCCCTGGAATACCGCTTTGTCTCCATCCACCACGCGACCTTTTACAAGACGCATGGGACCATACCCCTTGAACTGCACTGGCTTTTCGGGGTCCCTTCTTTTTTCGGGCTAACCTCGGCCCAGATATGGGAAGAGGTCCTTACAGACAGCGAGGGAAACTACAAACTCTCTCCTGAGCTCCAATTGATCTTGCTGCTGGTGCACCATCACTCACATTCCTTCCGGGAGCTGAAGACACTCCTCGATATCCTCTGGACCATGTGGAGATACGGGGCAGTGATCGACCGGCGCTCGCTTGTTTCGAGACTCGAAAGAGTTGGGCTTATAAAGATCTCCCAAATTACACTCGCTCAGATAAGGAGTCTCTGGAGCGGGGTCCCGGACGTGATTGCAGCGGCGGATGCTCTCGTCCGGGAGATCGAAAAGAAAGGCCACAGATCACCAAGGTTCTTCTCATCGTGTTTCAGCATGGACATAACGGGAAACGCTCACAAAGGGTCTTCAATCGATAAGATCGTCAAGCGTTTTGTGCTCGACAGACCATCCACTGTGTTTCGATCTTTCGGGGCGCTGCTGCCGTCCTGCCGCGCCATAAGCGTACGTTACGGCGATAGTCGTCTCTGGAGACTTCCGCTCAATTATTCGAGGTACATTATATGGCAGCTGAAGTGCTGGAGGGGGTGATTCAGGCGTCGCGGGCCCGGTATCGAATATGACGGTCAGACTTATTTATTATTTCATCTCCTATTTCGCAGCGGCCCTTGTCCTTGCGTTGGTCCTGACGCCGGCGATGCGTACACTCGGCTTTAAGCTCGGAGCGGTCGACAGGGGCGAAGGCCGGAGGACCCACACTGGTGTGGTACCGAGGCTCGGGGGGATCGCGATATTCCTGGCCTTTGCGGTCCCTTTCGGCTTCTCTCTGACAAGGGGCGATTGGGATTCGTTTCACGGCAGCATGCTCGGGGTGCTTATTGCTTCTGCGATTGTGCTTTTCATCGGCATATACGACGACCTCAGGGGCGCGGGCGTCCGAAACAAACTGCTTGCCGAGGTGGCTGCCGCGGGGATCATCTATGCGTGGGGAATCCGCATCGATGTCATCACTAACCCTTTCGGGGGCGGCCCCTATACGCTAGGCTGGCTGAGCCTGCCAGCTACCGTTCTGTGGATCATCATCATCACGAACGGGATCAACCTCATCGACGGCCTTGACGGACTTGCCGCCGGCACGGGCATTTTCATATCCGTAACGTTCTTTGTGCTCGCGGGCAGCGATTTCCATTTGCAGCTGGCCTATGTGATCCTTGCCGGGAGCTTGGCAGGTTTTCTTAGATATAATTTTCCGCCCGCCTCGATCTTCATGGGAGACTCGGGAAGCCTTTTCCTGGGCTTCCTGCTCGGGGCGACCTCGATCCTCTCGTCATATAAGGCGACCACGTTTGCCACCGTAATGATCCCCATCATCGCCTTCGGACTGCCGCTGACGGACATGTTCTATGCGGTGCTGAGAAGATATTACAGGGGCATGCCTCTCGGCGGGGCGGACAAGGAGCACATCCATCATAAGCTCCTCGAAAAGGGACTGTCGAAGAAGAAGGTCCTGATGGTCCTTTATTCCGTCAACATTGCCGTCATGCTTGGCGCCCTTCTGCTTATCGGGAAGAAGACGAGCATGGACATCCTGGGCCTCGTCCTGATTGTGGGAGCAGCGGTCTTCGGTCTCCGGCTGCTCGGGTATATAAAGTTCATGCCGTTTATGAAGGACCTGTTCAGAAGCCACGCCGTCAACCGGAAGAGAAAATACTTCAATTACGTTATCGCTCGGTTCAGACAGGAGGCGGCAAGGAGCGATACCATCGACGATCTGTGGGCGCGCCTATCGGAGCTTGTGAAGGAATACGGATTCAGCTATGTCGAGATCTATCTCGATATCCCCTCGGTCAAAAACCCGGCCTACGTTTTCAGCGACGGCGAGGCGCGGAGTGATTCGATGATGCTCTCTTTCCCCATCTTCGACACCGATAAGAGATACCTGGGCGATGCCTGCATCTTCAAAAAGGCCGACGACGATTATTTTCTCTGCACCGCGGAGATGGTAAGGGCCATCACGGAGGAGGTCAGCAGGTTTGTGGAAAAACATCCCTCGCCTGCTCCTAAGGACCGGCAGTTCCTTCCTTCCGCATGAATTCATTCGGGCATTTCGGGTAAAATAGACTGCCGTGAAGACCATAGAGAAGATCAGGAAGAGAACTGCGAGGATAGGTGTTATAGGCCTCGGATATGTCGGCCTTCCCCTTGTAAGGGAGTTTATACGTTCGGGCTTTCATGTCACCGGGTTCGATACCGATCCGCGGAAAGTGGAGTCTCTCGAGAAGGGAAGGTCTTACATAAAGCACCTCCCGTCGAAACTGATCCGGGAGATGATGGGTACCGGAAGGTTCGATCCCACGACGGATTTCGGAAAACTCAGAAAGGTGGAATGCATTATCATCTGCGTTCCGACGCCTCTGAACCGGCACAGGGAACCTGACCTGACCTATGTCTTCGATACGGCAAGGACGATCTCCGGATATCTCGCGAAGGGACAGCTCGTGGTCCTCGAATCCACTACGTATCCCGGGACGACCGATGAGGACATGAGAAGGATCCTTGAAAGCTCCGGTCTCAGGGCCGGGAGGGATTTTTACCTTGCCTACTCCCCCGAGAGGGAAGATCCCGGCAATCCGGATTTTTCGACCTCCGGCATACCGAAGGTGGTAGGAGGTTATTCGGAAGAATGCCTGAAGACCACCATGGCACTGTATGATTCAATAGTAGTGAAGACCATCCCGGTCTCGTCCACGCGTGTGGCCGAGGCGACGAAGCTCTTCGAAAATATCTTCAGGGCCGTGAATATCGCCCTTGTGAACGAACTCAAGATGCTCTTTGACAGGATGGGAATAGACGTGTGGGAAGTGATCGAGACGGCCTCTACGAAGCCCTTCGGTTTCATGCCCTTTTATCCGGGCCCCGGACTCGGCGGGCACTGCATACCCATAGACCCCTTTTATCTTACCTGGAAGGCGAGACAATATGATTTTCACACGCAGTTTATCGAACTTGCAGGACAGATAAATTCTTTCATGCCGTATCACGTGGTGCATAGGATCGCTGATGCCCTGAACGAGAGGGGCAAGGGGCTCAAGGGGGCGAGGATTCTGATTCTCGGGATCGCCTACAAGAAGGACGTGGACGACGTGAGGGAGTCGCCGTCACTGAAGCTTATTGAACTGCTTGCCGAAAAAGGGGCTGTGGTGGATTATAACGACCCCCATGTGAGGAAGACGCACAGGATGCGGAGATACGATTTCAAGATGAATTCAGTGCCGCTTACGGCTGCCGGCCTGAAGAGGTATGACTGTGCAGTGATCTCGACGAACCATTCCGCATATGATTACGAGTTTATCGTCAGGCACAGCAAACTAGTGGTCGACACAAGAAACGCTACGGCCGGCATAAAGAGCCCCAATATTATAAAGGCGTAAAGAGGTTTGGCGCTGCGCGGATATGCTTTTTTTCGGTTTGAGATAATTCTATGATACAGAGCATGACTGGTTTCGGGTCTGCCGAAGGAGCCTCCTTCAAGGTTGAGATCCGCTCGCTGAACCACAGGTTCCTGGACGTCTCGCTGAGGATCCCGCAGAACTTCACAAGGCACGAACTCCCCTTGAGGAGCATGGTAAGGGAGAGATTTTCGAGGGGCAAATTCGACATCTATGTCTCGACGACCAGTGGGAAAGGTTCCGCGATAAAGGTCAACATGGACCTCGCAAAAAGTATATATAATTCGCTCCGCTCCCTGAAGGAGGAGTTGTCGCTTCGGGGAGAAATATGTATAGAGACCATCGCCTCTTTCAAGGAAGTCATCATAACCGAGGAGACGGACCAGGATATCGGATCGCTCTTCGAGGCCTTCAAAGAGGCCCTGGACAAAGTAGAGGAGATGAGGAAGAGGGAGGGAGCGGCCATCGCTAGGGACGCGTTTGCGAGACTCGACCTCCTTGAGGACCTGAGGGGCCGTATCGCCTCTCTCAGCCGCGATGCGGCGGATTCCTCCAGGGAAAGGTATAAGGAGAGACTGCATGCGCTCTTCGGCGAACTCGCGTTCGACGAAAACAGGGTGCTTCAGGAGGCGGCCCTTCTGGCCGAAAAATCTGATATCAGCGAGGAGATTACGAGGTTGTCCTCGCACATTGGGCAACTGAAGAAAATTCTCTCGGATGGTGATACAATAGGGAGAAAAGTGGAGTTCCTCCTTCAGGAATTGAACAGGGAAGTGAACACGATAGCGTCCAAGGCCGATGATTACAGGATGTCGAGCCTGGCTGTCGAGATGAAGGCCGAACTCGAGAAGATAAGGGAGCAGGCCCAGAATATACAATAAGATATCTTAATATGGGATAAACAGAGGTGGGTATGAAGAAGGGTGACTTAAGTCCTGTTCTTGTCAACATAGGTTTTGGAAACGTAGTTTCGGCCTCAAGGGTCATAGCGATAGTTACGCCCGGCTCCTCTCCTATGAAGCGGCTCAGGGAAGAGGCCAAGAAGAGGGGCAAATTGGTGGACGCCACCGAAGGCAGGCGGACACGCTCCATAATCGTTACCGACAGCGACCACGTAATACTGAGCGCGCTCCAGTCCGAGACCATTACCCAGAGGTTCGGCGAGGGAAGGGAAGAGGAAGAGAAAAAGGGCCAGGATAGTGGTCCCGCAGTAATATACCGGCAGGATGATGAGGAAGAGTAGGGGGAACCTCTTTATCGTTTCAGCGCCGTCCGGAGCAGGTAAGACTTCTCTCTGCCAGAAGCTGACCGCAGTCCTTCCCAATATAAGACATTCCGTGTCTTTCACGACAAGACAGCCGAGGAAGGAAGAGGTGAACGACAGGGACTACACCTTTGTGGGCGAGGACGAATTCATGCGTATGGCCGAGGCGGGCGAATTTGCGGAATGGGCAAAGGTCCACGGCAATCTTTACGGCACCTCCATAAGACGCATAGAGGAGCTCAGAGACGGGGGGACAGATGTTATACTGGATATCGATACCCAGGGGACAAAGAAGATCCGCGGCCGCTATGACGACGGCGTTTATATTTTCATTCTGCCGCCGTCAATGGACGCCCTGAAGGAGCGGCTCGAAAAGAGGATGAGTAATTCCCCGGAGGAGATAGAGCTGAGGCTCAGGAGGGCCTACGAGGAGATAAGAGAATATAAGATGTATGATTATGTTATAGTAAATAGTGATTTTGCCGAGGCCCTGACGGACCTCAAGTCGATCGTCATAGCCGAGGACAGGCGTACCAAGAGGATAGACCCCGATTGGGTCGAGAAGACATTCAGCGTTTAGGAGGAAGAATGGATATTATTTCGTTGCCCGTGGAAATCGACAAAAAGAATATAGACGGCAAGTATCGCCTTGCGGCGATAGCGGCCCAGCGTGCAAGAGAACTCTCTCTCGGCGCCAAGCCGAAGCTCCAGACGAAGTCGAAGAAGGTCACGTCCATCGCCATTGAAGAGGCGATGAAGGGCACACTCGAGTTCCTTGTGGGCGAAGAAGCGCGGAAGGCGAGAGAAGAAGCAAAGAAGTTCGATTACAGGAGACTGCTTGAAGAACGGAGGAGGGAGGGCGGACCTGAGGACCTTTCCGAGCTCGAAAAGGACCTGAAGATCTATCTCCACGAGAAAGAGACGGATGACAAGAAGGCCCTGGAGGAACTCTTCCCAGAAAAGACCGAGGAGGAATAGGTTCCGGCCCGCCGATCTGCCCTTGCAAGGCTGTGTTGCTGAAAGATAGAAAGATCCTGCTCGGGGTAACAGGAAGCGTCGCTGCATATAAGTCGGTTGATTTAACGAGGAGGCTTGTGGAAGCCGGGGCGTCCGTCCATGTGATCATGACGGCCGCTTCGAGAAATTTCATAACGCCTCTTTCTTTTGAGCTGGCCTCCGGAAATAAGACACATCTCGACACCTTTCAGTATCCGCTATCGCACATTTCTCTGACCGCTGACGCCGACCTGATGGTCGTCGCCCCCGCCACTGCAAATATCATAGGCAAATACTCGCACGGCATTGCGGACGACATGCTCACGACCTGCCTTTTGTCGTTCAAGGGCAAGGTCGTCATTGCCCCGGCAATGAACTGGAGGATGTATGAGAACCCTATCTTTGTGAAGAATATCGAGAGTCTTGCCGGGCTGGGAGTTTTGCAGGTCGGGCCGCAGAAGGGAAGCCTTGCGTGCGGAGAGGAGGGTATGGGGAGGATGGCTGAAATCCCCGAGATATTGGAGGCGATAGAGACTGTTTTTTCGAAGAAGGATTTTGTAGGTAGGAAGGTCATCGTTACAGCCGGGCCCACGAGGGAATACCTCGACCCGGTCAGGTTCATATCGAACAGGTCTTCCGGGAAAATGGGCTTTGCCATTGCGCGGGCCGCGGCCAGGAGGGGGGCGGAAGTGGTGCTCGTATCCGGACCGTCTCAGCAGAGACCGGACTCGCGCGTCCGCTTTGTTCCGGTGGAGACGGCTGCCGATATGAGGGAAGCTGTGCTCAAGAACCTGAAGGGTTCGCATGTGGCGATAATGGCCGCTGCGGTTGCGGATTTTTCTCCTGGGTTGAGAAGCCCGGTCAAGGTCGAAAAATCCAGCAGATTGACCCTGAAGCTTACAGCGACTCCGGACATCCTCAGCGAAATCTGCTCGATGAAGAGAAGACCTTTTGTCGTCGGTTTTGCGGCGGAGACCGGCCGGGACCTTGGGCGGGCGAGAAAGAAGATGCTCGACAAGGGGGCGGACATGATCGTTTTCAATGATGTTACCGCTTCAGGGTCAGGTTTTGACGTAGACACGAATGAGGTCACTATAATCGTGAGACAGGGCGAAGAATCACTTCCTCTCATGTCGAAAGAAGAAGTCGCCGGCATTTTGCTTGACAGAGTTGCGGACCGGATCAATAAAGGCAAACCATAGAAGGGTTAAGAGTGCGTTTCGGTCATTCTTATGGCTTGACTTTTGGGTCTTTTTTGATTAAAGTTCAATAACGATGTCGATGGAAGAAATAGAAAAACTCCGGGTTCGCGTGGAGAAGGACCCGAATTCGAGGTTCTTTTTGCCGCTTGCCGAAGAGTATAGGAAATCGGGCATGCTGGACGAGGCGATCTCGGTCATCTTGAGAGGACTTCAACACCAGCCCGGGTACACTAGCGCGAGGGTCGCGCTCGGAAGGCTCTATCTTGAAAAGGACATGATGAACGAGGCCCGGGCCGAATTTGAAAACGTCGTAAAGGCCATCCCTGACAACCTTTTTTCCCATAAGAAACTGTCTGAAATATACAAATCAGCGGGGGAGACAGACAAGGCGGTCCAGGAATGCAAGAAGGTGCTCGAATTGAATCCGCTCGATGAGGACGCTAAGTTGTGTCTCGAGGAGATCGAGGGCAGGCCTGAGAAGGTCGAGGAGTTGCTGCCCATGGCTGAGGAAGTGGAAGAGATATTGCCCTCTGCGGCGGAGCCTGAAGCTGCGGCGGAGGAAGCCCCCCTTGATGTTAAGGAAGATATTGAGGAGGCGGCAGTCGCGGAACCCGTGGAGACCGCGGACCGGGACTTCGAAAATTTTAAGGCCTCTTTTTCCGAAAAATATGAGGAGGAGGCTGTCCTTCCGGCCGTGGAGGACCTGCAGGTTCGGCCGCAGGAAGAGGAAGAAGCCGAGGTTTTTGAGCTGGCGGAGGAGACAGACCTGGAGGAGGCCCTCATTGCCGAATCAGCTGAAGCCGAACCCGCCGCCGAAACATTCGAATCCTTCGAACTCAGCGAGGAGGCGTCTCCGGCGGACACGGATGAAATATCGGCGGCCGACTCCTTTATTTCCTCGGGCAACTATTACAAGGCCATGGAGATTTACAAGAAGATCCTGACGGCGGACCCTCAGAATAAACATGTTCTTCAGAGAGTGATTGAGCTCAGGGCATTGCTGAAACTCCTTGGAAAGGGAGAAGAGATGCTGATAGCAAGGCTTGAGGCCTTCTTGGGCGCTGTTAAGAGAAACTTTGACAGGGACCGTTGAGGCGCGCCGTTTAATCATAAACGGCAAGTCATATCTTCAAGGGTGCAAGGAACGCCGATGCGGTCTATTTGAGGAGAAATGAGCTTTTCAGAGGTTCTTAAAGACGCGGTAGAAAGGGTGGACGGGGCTGTCTCGGCGATGGTCCTTGGTTCAGACGGCATACTCGTGGAGGAATATGCCGTGGAAAAACTGATCAATCTCGAGGACCTTGGGGCCGAGGCCTCTGCCATGATCAAGGACATCAACCTTGCGGCAAAAGATCTCGGTCTCGGCACGGCCCGCGAATTCTCAATTATATCGGACGGGTGCGGCATCATCATGCGCCAGATAAACGCTTCTTACTATTTGGCGCTTGTCATAAAGCCCGACGGCAACTTCGGCAAGGGAAGGTTTGTCCTTAAGACCGCAGTTCCGAAGATAGCGGGCGAATTCTGAAAAGACAGTGATAAGTGAATAGTAACGAGTTACGGGTCGGAGCGACACTAATGCGCGTCAGGCAGAGGAATATCTCGTTACTTGTTATTTGCTGCCTGTCAGTCGTTCTATGAAAGTTATTGTCATACACGGACCGAACCTGAATATGCTCGGCAAGCGAGAACCGGGCGTCTATGGGAACCTCACTCTTGAGGAGATCAATAAGAAGATCCGCCTAAGGGCCGCTGAAGTCGGTCTTGACGTCTCGATAACTCAGTCCAACAGTGAGGCGGAGATAATCGATACGATACAGAAAGACGACTATGACGCCCTGGTCATCAACCCCGGGGCATATACCCATACGAGCATTGCGATTCGCGATGCGATCTCATCTGTGGCAAAGCCGACGATAGAAGTCCATATCTCGAATGTTTACAGACGCGAGGAGTTCAGGACAAAGTCTTTTATAGCAGGGGTCTCCTATGGACAGATAACCGGGTTCGGCGCAGACAGCTACCTGCTCGCCCTTTCTGCCGCGAAGAATATCCTTTCCGGGGGTTGAGACAATTTCTTTCCAATTCTCATCTCGTCTTGAGGGGCTGAGGGAATCCGTCTTTACGAAAAGGACCGACGGGTTTCTCGTCACTGATCTTGTCAATATCAGGTATCTTTCCGGGTTCAGGGGCTCTTCCGGCTTCATCCTTCTGACGAGAAGCAAGAGCTTTTTCGTGACGGATTTCCGATACAGGGAACAGGCGGCGAGGGAGATTTCAAGGGCGGGGGGCGGACCTGGAGAGGCAGACTGGGACCTCATCATCGAAAAGGGGGACCGGCTGAAGACGATAGGAGACCTCGTCCGCAGACTCGGGATAAAGGTCCTGGGTTTTGAAGCTACGCTCCCGTATGAGTCATACGAAGGGCTCTCGAAATACAGGGTCGGGCTAAGGCCGTTCAGGGGATGCGTGGAAAGAATCAGAGAGGTAAAGGACCGCGAAGAAATACGCCTATTGAAGGAAGCGGTCAGACGGGCCGAAGGCGCCTTCCTTGACATCAAAGGTCATATAAGGCAGGGGCAGAGGGAAAAGGCGGTCGCCCTGAGGCTGGAAGAGAGGCTGAAAAAAAGAGGGTGTAATCATCTCCCTTTTGATATAATAGTGGCATCGGGACCCAATTCTGCTATGCCGCACGCCCGTGCAAGCGACAGGAAGCTTTTATGCGGCGATCTTGTCGTGGTGGACTGGGGAGGAGAAGCGGAGGGGTACTGTTCAGACATGACAAGGACTTTTCTTATGAGAGGCGGCGACCTGTCGAAGAAAAGGGAGATATACCGGCATGTCTTGAAGGCAAACAGGGCTGCAGTTGCGGCCGTCATACCCGGGGCTGAGAGCAGGGTGGTCGACGACGCGGCCAGGGACGTTATAAAAAGGGCAGGTTTTGGCGAGTCCTTCGGTCACGGTACCGGCCACGGAGTAGGACTCGAAGTCCATGAGTTTCCCCGCGTCACCTGGACAAGAAGCGAGCCTGTTGCAGAAGGCATGGTCTTTACGATCGAGCCAGGAATATACTTAAAGGACCTGGGAGGCGTGAGAATAGAAGATATGGTACTGGTCAAGTCGAAAGGGGCTGAATTGATGACAAGACTGCCGAGGGAACTGGAGATCATTTGAATATGGAATTCAGAATCCAGAAGTCAGAAGAGAAGAAGGAAACGGGAGTCTCTGGAGGGTTGTTTATTGTGACTTCTGACTCATGGCTCCTGACTACTGACTACTTTTTAGGAGGTTTTAATTGATATCGACAGCGGACTTCAGGAGAGGTGCAAAGATAGAGTACAAGGGAGAGCCCTGTGAGATCATTGACTTTCAGCACGTCAAGATGGGCAGGGGAGGGGCGATTATAAGGACAAAGCTGAAGAGCCTCAAGACCGGCAATGTTCTTGAGGACACCTTCAGGTCCGGTGAGAAGTTCGATACGCCTCATCTCGAAGAGAGCCAGATGCAGTATCTTTACGCGGAAGGGGACTTCCGCTATTTCATGGACACCGAGACCTTCGAGCAGATCCCGATAAGCGTATCCCATCTTGGCGACGCCAACAGGTTTCTTAAAGAGAATATGATAGTCGCCATACTGAAGTACAAGGGCGAACCCCTTACCGTCGAGCTCCCGACCTTTGTGGAGCTCGCGGTGGCGGAGACCGAGCCGGGGTTCAAGGGCGACACGGCCTCCGGCGGGTCCAAACCCGCAACCCTTGAGACCGGCGCAGTAGTGAAGGTGCCCTTTCACATCAATATCGGAGATGTGATCAGGGTGGATACAAGAACTGCAGAATATATTGAAAGGGTCAAGTAATGGAAATCGATGACCTGAAAGAACTGATCTCCCTTCTTCAGGATACCGATATTACAGAGATCCAGTTGGAGAAGGACGGGACAAAGGTAAAGATCCGGCGTCAGATGCTGGTATCTTCCATCGAGATGCACCCTAAGAAAACGCCTGTGACGATCGAGAAGAGCGCGGAGGCCGAAGAAGAGGTCCAGAGGCTTATAACCGTCACCTCCCCGATTGTCGGCACCTTTTACAGGTCCCAGTCACCCGAGGCCGCGCCCTTTGTGGAGGCCGGAGCAAGGGTCAGGAAGGGGCAGGTGATCTGCATAATAGAGGCTATGAAGCTGATGAACGAGATCGAGAGCGAAGTGGAAGGCGTTATTGTGAGGGCGCTTGTCGAAAACGGTCAACCCGTGGAATACGGCGAGCCCCTCTTCCTCATAGAACCCGTGGGATAGATGAGGGTCTTTTCTCATAATCTGCGGGTCCCGTTCAGGGTTCAAGAGGGACGCCTCGCGGCCTATCCGCCAGTAATGAGAAGAATTCAAGGAATAATAGGGCCATGAAATTGTTCAAGAAGATACTGATTGCTAACAGGGGCGAGATCGCCGTCCGGATCATAAGGGCGTGCAGGGAGCTCGGCATAAGAACGGTGGCGGTGTATTCGGACATAGAGAAGGAGTCGATGCATGTCAGACTTGCCGACGAGTCGGTCTGTATCGGCCCGGCAAGCTCCGCCCAGAGTTATCTCAATATCCCGGGAATTCTGAGCGCCGCCGAGATCACTGATTCAGAGGCCGTCCATCCGGGTTACGGGTTCCTTGCCGAGAATCCCCATTTCGCGGAGGCCTGCTTCACCTCCGGGATAACTTTTATCGGTCCGACTTCTGAAAACATAAGGCTCGGGGGAGACAAGGCTAAGGCAAGGCAGACGATGAAACGTAAGGGCATACCGGTCGTCCCCGGCAGCGACGGGCCGGTCACGTCAGAGGAAGCGATCGTCAAGGTCGCAAAGAAGATAGGATTTCCCGTGATCCTCAAGGCGTCCGCAGGCGGCGGCGGAAAGGGCATGAGGGTCGTGAACGAGGAAAGGGAGCTTGAGCAGGCTTTCTATCTTGCGCAGAGAGAGGCCCTGGCCGCCTTCGGAAACGGCGAGCTCTATATCGAAAAGTTTATTCCCGACATGCGTCACATAGAGGTCCAGATAATGGCCGACGGCAAGGGTAACATTATCCATCTTGGCGAGCGCGACTGCACGATCCAGAGGCGCCACCAGAAGCTCATCGAGGAGTCCCCTTCGCCCATTTCGACCGAAAAGTTCCGGAAGAAGATTGGGGAATATGCCATCAGGGCCGCGAGGGCCTTGAGATATAAGAATATAGGGACCATAGAATTCATAGTCGATTCGGCCGGTGACATTTATTTCATGGAGGTAAACACGAGAGTGCAGGTCGAACATCCCGTCACCGAGATGGTCACGGGCATAGACATAATAAAGGAGCAGATAAGGCTGGCCGCGGGGTTCCCCCTCGAATATAAGCAGAGCTCTATAAAGCCCGTGGGGCACTCCATAGAATGCCGGATCAACGCCGAGGACCCCGAAAGGTTCATACCTAACCCCGGCAAGATAACTTTCTTCTACCAGCCCGGAGGGCCCGGGATAAGGGTCGATACGGCGGCATACAGCGGCTGGGTGGTGCCTTCATACTATGATTCCATGATTGCAAAGCTGGTTGTGCATGGAAGCAACAGGATGGCCGCAATCGAAAAGATGAGAAGTGCGCTGGGCGAATTCGTCATCGAAGGCATCAAGACCACAATACCTTTCCTCAAGAAGGTCTTCGATCATCATGACTTTATCAGCGGGCAATTCGATACAGGCTTTGTGGAGAAGCTGTCGAGGGCCAATGCAGTCATGGATGAAAAGGGACAGACTACGTAGGTCCGGGCCTTTCCTGGGCGGACTCTGTTTTATCACGGACAGAAAGGTAAGCGGACTGTCCGCCGAAGAAATGGTTGCAGCCGCGCTTGAAGCGGGGGCGGCATGGGTCCAATACAGGGAAAAAGAAAAGAGCCGCAGGGAGGTTTATATCGAGGCCTTGAAATTAAGAGAGCTCACCTCGGAATTCAACGCTGCCCTGATAGTCAATGACTATGCGGACGTCGCCCTCGCCGTAGGGGCCGAAGGCGTGCATCTGGGCCAGGACGATCTGCCCCTGCGGGAGGCAAGGGCACTTATGGGTGAAAAGATAGTCGGCATATCGACCCACTCCGTCTCCGAGGCGGTCGAGGCAGAGGAGGGCGGCGCCGACTATATCGGTTTCGGCCCCTTGTTTCCAACCGCTACCAAAGACGCCGGAAAGCCAAAAGGCCTGGAGATGCTGAGGGAAGTCAGGAAGCATGTGAAGATACCCATCGTCGCTATCGGAGGTATATCATTACCGGTTCTTTTGGAGGTCTTCGAGTCGGGCGCCGATGCGGTCGCGGTGGCCTCGGCAATCCTCAGGGGCGACATATCGGAAAACGTGAGGTCTTTCATGAAGGCCATCGGATAGATCAAGATGCAAGGCGATGCCAATAAAAGGGTAGAGAAAAGAGTATTGACGCATCTCGATGTGGTCATAAACGGAATAATAAAGGCAAGCGCCCTGGACGTAAGCGAGGGCGGGATGTATATCCATACGCAGGCCGAATTCATCAAGGGCGCCGTGCTCGATCTGAAGACCGATATCGGAGGCTCGCCTGTCAGCCTGCAGGCGGCCGTGCAGCATTTGCAGCCCGGAATAGGAATAGGCGTCAGGTTCGTAAATCTGTCTCCCGAGACATCGGGTCTCATCAAGGAATTCCTCAAGCGCTCCCCGGACGTGTCTATGAAGGAGGAAAAGAAAGAGACTAAGAAGATTCTCCTCGTCGATGACAGCGCCCAATCCAGGGCCATTTACAGGAACAAGCTCAATCTCGAAGGGTTTGCGGTTATCGATGCCTCTAACGGCGTCGATGCGCTGAAGCATCTGCACGAGAACAAGTTCGATTTGGTTATTCTTGACCTCTGGATGGAGGGCATAGACGGCTTTAAGGTGCTTCAGCTTATGAAGCTGAACGCGGCCTTCAAGGACATCCCGGTTATAGTGCTCTCCGCGAGGAGCGTTCCAGCAGATATACAGAGGGCGATCGATTTGGGGGCCCGCGATTATCTGCCGAAGATGATGACCACTCCCCTTAAGCTTGCTGAGAAAGTGAAAGAGATTCTGTCGCGGTCCGGCTAGAACCTGCCGAAGTGCGTTAGACGGTCGATAAGAGAAGGGCGTGGTATTTGTGCAGCAGCGAAAGGTAATTGTAAGCTAAGATTCTCATAATTATCTCTTAGGAGGTGCTGATGAAGCGGTTTCAGATGACAGCTGTTTTTATTTTTTCACTTGTCGTTATTGTCTTTGCGGGTTGTCAGAAGAAGGCAGAGACGATCAAGGTCGGCGTGGCGGGTCCGATGACCGGGGACCAGGCAAAGATGGGTACGGACTTCAAAAACGGCGTCACCCTGGCCGTGGAAGAATGGAATTCCAAAGGGGGTGTCCTCGGCAAGAAGCTCGATATCGTAATTGCAGACGACCAGCATGATCCGAAACAGGCTGTCGCTACCGCGAATAAACTGGTGAATGAGGGGGTTATTGGAGTCATCGGTCACTTCAATTCCAACTGTTCCATCCCGGCCTCCGATGTTTACAGCCGCGCAGGTATTCCGATGATAACTCCCGGAACGACGAACCCTCAATTGACGGAAAAGGGATACAGAGGTGTCTTCAGGGTATGCGGAAGGGACGACCAGCAGGGCAGGGTGGCGGCTGAATTCGTAACCGACAAATTAAGGCTGAGGCGGATCGCGATAATCCATGATAAAACTACTTACGGCCAGGGCCTCGCGGACGAGTTTAAGAATTTCGTAGCGGACAAGGCGGAAGTGGTCTATTACGGGGGCATTATTCAGGGGGACAAGGATTTCAAGACCGTGCTTACGGCGATAAGAGAGAAGAAGCCTGAGCTGATATATTTCGGAGGAATCTACCCTGAAGCGGGCCTCCTCGTAAAGCAGGCAAGGGAACTGGGGATGACGGTGCCCTTCATGAGCGGCGACGGCACAATAGACCCGAAGTTTGTCGAGATAGCCGGAGCAGGGGCCGCAGAGGGCACCTATCTCACTTTCGGTCCCGACCCGAAGAACATACCACAGGCCAAGACCTTCATAGAGAATTACAGCAGGAGGTTTGGAGAAATCGGACCTTATTCGATATATGCATATGACGCTGCGAACATCCTCTTCACGGCGATAAAGGAATCCAACAGCACGGACGGGAAAGCGATCATGGAGAAACTCCACTCCTCCGAGTTCCCCGGGGCGATGGGGAACATAAGGTTCGACGAAAAAGGGGATGTGACGGTCTCTCCGTTTGTCGTGTGGATCACTCGTGACGGAAAGTTCGTCGAGTACTGGAGACCTGGGAAGTAGCCTGTAAATTCCGGCGGCGTAAAGCGGACGTGCTCTTCCAGCAGATAATCAACGGGCTCACTGTGGGCGGCGTATATGCCCTGATCGCCCTAGGGTATACCATGGTATACGGCATCCTGGAGCTGATAAATTTCGCACACGGCGAGATATATATGCTCGGCGCCTATCTTGGAATCATCCTTTTCGGTTTCTTTACCTCTGTAGGATTGACTTCCCACAGCCTGGCCCTGTCTTTTGCCCTGACCATTGCCCTTTCGGTCCTCTTTTGCTCCGCTTACGGGTTCACGGTTGAGCGTATAGCATACAAGCCTCTGCGGAACGCGCCGAGGCTCAGCCCTCTCATAAGCGCCATAGGCGTCTCCATATTCCTTCAGAACTATGTGATGCTCACACAAGGGGCGACGGACAAGGTCTTCCCGGATTTGCTAGGTTCGGCGGGTTTCGACCTTCTGGGCGCGAGGATCACCTATCTGCAGGTGCTCATCATCGGCGTCTCTTTCCTGCTGATGCTGGCGCTTCATCTCTATGTCACCAAGACGAGGATGGGAAAGGCCATGCGGGCCGTTGCACAGGACAAGGTGATGGCCTCTCTCGTAGGCATCAATGTAGATTCGGTGATATCGGTGACCTTTATTATCGGTTCGGGCCTGGCTGCCGTCGCAGGCATTATGGTCGCGATGTATTACGGCCTGGTGAATTATTTCATCGGCTATATCGCGGGCATCAAGGCATTCACCGCCGCAGTCCTCGGGGGGATAGGCAGCATCCCGGGGGCGATGTTCGGCGGAATATTCCTCGGCCTTATCGAGAGCCTGGGTGCAAGCTACATATCGAGCGAATATAAGGACGCATATGCATTCGCGGTCCTCATCGTCATCCTGCTCATCAGGCCGGCAGGCATTTTCGGAAAGAGTACCGAAGAAAAGGTATGAGAAGTATCCTGGTCGCGTTCTGGCTTGCCTTCCTCTTCCTACCCTTCAAAGGCCCCAAGGCGGCCTTGATGCTCTTTGCGGTCGTTCTGATAATCGTCTCTTCCTGGACCTATCTGAAACGCCGCGGAAGGACCCTGAGAGAAAAAGTCTTTCCCCGCATCAATGCTCTTCGGGCGATGAGTCTGTCGGGGAAGAGGTTGAGCCTCGCGCAATGCGGACTGCTTCTCTTTCTCATAGCGGTGCCTTTCTTTGCGGGAGATTATGTGCTCGATGTGGCGATACTCTGCGGCATCTACATAATCCTCGCCCTTGGCCTGAACGTTGTAGTCGGTTTCGCCGGGCTCCTGAATCTCGGGTTCGCTGCTTTCTATGCGATCGGGGCTTATTCGTATGCCCTGCTCAATGTCAGGCTAGGTCTCGGCTTTTGGGAGTCCCTGCCTGTTTGTCTGCTGATCACGACCATCTCAGGATTTGTCCTTGCAGTGCCTGCGCTAAGGCTGCGGGGTGATTATCTCGCCATCGTGACTCTCGGATTCGGCGAAATCATTCGTCTTGTCCTGAACAACTGGGATTCTTTTACCAACGGGCCCAACGGCATATCGGAAATAGCGCCTCCGCGTGTGTACGGTCTGTCCCTCGGCGGCCTCGACAAATATTATTTCGTGACGCTTGCTGCAGTCATTCTTTCTTATATAGTCGTCAAGCGGGTACGCTTGTCGAAGATGGGAAGGGCCTGGATTGCGATGAGAGAGGATGAGATAGGAGCCTCCTCCGTGGGAATAAATATCACGATGTACAAACTCTATTCCTTTGCCTTCGGCGCCTTCTGGGCGGGGGTCGCAGGAGCGCTTTTTGCCGCGAAGATGCGCTTTGTTTCTCCGGACAGTTTCACTTTTATGGAGTCGGTCCTCATGCTCTGCATGGTGATATTGGGAGGGCTCGGAAGCATAGCAGGCGTTATATTGGGCGCGGTGGTTCTTGTGGCGCTGCCGGAGGCCCTCAGGGAGGTGCAATCCTACAGGATGCTGGCCCTCGGAGCGGGGTTGATCCTTATGATGATCTTCAGGCCCCAGGGGCTTTTCGGAGGGGCCAGGAAATGACGGGATGCAGGATGCGTATAACGGAAGACGGACACGCCGCAAAACCTTTTATAATGCGATTTGATATTAGAAGAGGGACGATTTAGGGAATCCATTCACTGTGAGGTTAGAAAGGACATTTTACCCCCTGTCATTAACATATCGAGGTATCGCTATAAAGGTTTCTTCGGCATATCCGTCTTCCTAACATCATATTTGGAAATATTGAGGAGGAAGGTTGCATCTTCTTGAGGTAAGGGGTCTGACAAAGCATTTCGGCGGGGTGAAGGCCCTCGAAGAAGTAGACTTCAGGGTAGAGGAGAATTCCATCGTCAGTGTCATCGGCCCGAACGGCGCGGGCAAGACCACGCTTTTCAACTGTCTCACAGGATTGACGAGGCCGACGAAGGGGAGGATTCATTTAGAGGGTGCGGACATCACCGGCTCTTCCCCTCACCGCGCAGTGCGGCTGGGCATTGCGAGGACGTTCCAGAATATACGGTTGTTCAGAGAGATGACCGTGCTCGAAAACGTCCTGGTCTCCCAGCACCTCAGGATACGGTCCGGCCTTTTCGGTGTCCTTTTCAGAAACAGGAACTTCCTCAGGGATGAAAAAGAGGCAGTCGAGCGCGGACTGGAGTATTTGGCGCTCGTGGGGCTTGAAGGGGCTGCGGACGTGACCTCGTTTAATCTCCCTTATGGCGACCAGAGGAGGCTTGAGATCGCAAGGGCCCTCGCGGCCGAGCCGACCCTCCTTCTCCTCGATGAGCCCACGGCCGGCATGAACCCCCATGAGACCTCGGAAATAATGGAGATCATATGGAAGCTTCAGAAGCTGGGGAAGACGATAGTCCTTATCGAGCATGACATGAGGCTGGTGATGGGGATATCCGAGTCAATAATCGTCCTCAATCACGGCGTCAAGATAGCCGAAGGTCCTCCTGAGGCGATCAGGAAGGACAGCCTCGTTATAGAGGCATACTTGGGCAAGGGGACTCTTGCTTAGACTCGAAGGCATTCATACGTTCTACGGCCCGATTGAGGCGGTGAAAGGCATAGACATTGAAGTGGGGCAGGGCGAGATCGTCTGTCTGATAGGCAGTAACGGCGCGGGCAAATCCACAACGCTCATGACGATTTCGGGGATCCTCAGGCCCCGCTCCGGCAGAGTTTCTTTTGAGGGCCGGGACATTACCAATGTCTCTCCTCACGATATCGTCGGACTCGGCATAAGCCAGGTGCCGGAGGGGAGAAGGATATTCCCCCGTCTTACTGTAATGGAGAATCTTGAGATGGGCGCATACTCGGTTGTCGGGAACGGACAGCTGAAAACCCGACTGGAAAAAGTCTTTGAGCTGTTCCCTGTACTCGGAGAAAGAAGAAAACAGCTAGGCGGTACACTAAGCGGCGGGGAGCAGCAGATGCTCGCGATAGGCAGGGCGCTTATGTGCGGTCCGAAGATGCTCCTCCTCGATGAGCCGTCTCTTGGCCTTGCCCCCATAATCGTGGGCAAGATCTTCAGGGTTATAAAGGAAATCAATGATGCAGGGGTAACGGTCCTGCTCGTGGAGCAAAACGCCCACGCCGCCCTCAAACTGTCAAGAAGGGGCTATGTGCTCGAAAGCGGCAGGGTCACGACACAGGGCACGGGCCAGGAACTCCTCGGAAATGAACAGGTCAAGAAGGCATATCTGGGGGAGTGAGTTCAGTCGAAACTTAAATCTTCTAAATAGTTATTTTGTATATTAGACCGCTTCTTCATGCACTTTGCGCCTTTGCGTGAAAAACAAATTCTCATCGTTCCTCGAAGATTTGCTATAATTTTTGTATGAAACAGGCATGTGCGCATCTCATTATCAAAGGCATTGTTCAGGGCGTTTTCTTCAGGGCGTTTACGCGTGACGTTGCGACGCGCCTCGGTCTCGGAGGATGGGTGAAGAACCTTACGGACGGCAGCGTGGAGGCCCTGTTTGAAGGAGACAGGGAAGCCATAGAGCAGGCCATAAAGAAATGCTCTGTCGGCCCATCGGGCGCAAGGGTCGACGATGTCGATGTCCGGTGGGAAGAGTGTCTGGGCCACTTGAAGGATTTCCAGGTGCGGTATTACTGACGTCCTGAGGGGTCAAGAAGGTTAGGAAGGTCAAAAGGTAAGAAGGATGAACCGTTTCACTGCATTTATTTGTCTCATTCTCACTATCCCTTCATTTGCTTTTACAGACAGCGACATAGCTTCGCATCAAAGAGAAATGGCAACGAGGCCGGTCGGTGAAAGGATCGCTTACTGGGCCGGGAGGTTCGTCGGCGTTCCGTATGATCCTGATCCGCTCGGCGAATATGTGACTAAGAGGGCAATCGTTGCCGACGATCGTGTAGATTGCATGTACCTCACCTTCAGGACCGTGGAGCTCGCTCTTGGGCGCTCTCCGAAAGAATCTGTAGAAATAGCGCTGGACAAGAGGTTCAAGGATCGCGGCATTCTCGAAAAGGGAGTTGTGCTCAACTATGACGACAGGTTCCAATATGGCGAGGACATGCTCGACAGCGGGAAGTGGGGCAAAGAGATTACTGATGAGATCGGCCCGGTGTCTTTCATAAAGGGATCGAGGGGAAGGGAACTGGTCAGGATGATCTCCAAAGAGACATTGATCAAGATGTTCAGAGAAAAGAAAAAAGTCCCTCTAAATAGCGGGGACATCATCTTTTTTGTAAAGGCGCCCGAGAAAAGGGTTATCGACGAGATTGTCGGTCACATAGGGATTATAAAACGGAAAGGAAATGATATTTATCTCATTCACGCGAGCGGAAGAAAGAACGGAGACGGCAGAGTCAAAAAAGTCTTATTGCGCGACTATGTGCTCTCGATGCCCTTTTCAGGAGTGAGGGTCGGCAGGTTCCCCTAACACTTAAGCTTTCGCATTGCTTCGAGGAACTGCGCCTTGAATTCCGGATGAACTCTTCCAATGAATAGCTTCAACGCCTTCAGCTCGAGCTTGATATCTTCCGGTTCCTTCAGGGCAGCACTTGTCTCATCGAGTTTATCGGTGACCGTGGCCAGTCCCTTTTCCAAGAGAGTCATCTTCTCTTTCGGGGACTTTTCCTCTTTCATTTATGCCCCCTATGCGTCAGATTCCAAGTGACGGTATTATTTGTTTCTTCTCTGGTGCTTGGTCTTCCTGAGCAATTTTTTGTGTTTGTGCTTGCTCATCTTCTTCTTGCGCCATTTTACAACGCTGCCCACACACTCACCTCCTTTTTAAATTATATGAAAGGGGAGACGCGGCGAACCCAGGATGCGGAGATCCTTGCCTCTTCCCGCTTCTCCCATTCACCGTTTCTCCTCATCATATCTCCTGAATCCAGCCGCCTGATTCATGAACGCCTCAAGCTGAATCTCCGTTGTCGGCGATTCGGTGCCGTCGTACGGGATGCTTATGCAGGGAATTCCGTAATCCCTGCTCAGACCGTGCATTAATGTCGTGACGACGGTGCCGGGCATGCACCCGAAAGGCATAGCGTTGATAATGCCGGAAACGCCCCTTTCGATGAAATCGATGCTCTTCCCGATGCTGAGGATCGCCTCTCCTTCGAACGAATCGTGCAGATAGGGAGACGCCTTTTTCAAGGTCTCTTTTGTCTCAGGCTCTTTCAAGGTCTTCAGAAAACCTGTGAAATACCTGCAGTACTTGTGCTCTATCCGTCTCTGAAAGAATCTCTTCAGAAGAATCTCAATGATAGCAGACCGCTCCTTATTAATCAAGGCTTTTCTGACCGACATCTCATTAACGTAGTAGATCCATTCTTCCAGGGGGGCGAGCCAGACCTCTCCTCCGAGCGCCTCTACCTTCTTGACGAGGTCCTCATTAGAAAAGCGGTGGCTGCGCACGAAGATCTCTCCTACAAGCCCGATAAGCGGCTTCTTCCCCCCATGCCTCGGAACGGTCTCAAAATCTCTCCTCATGTCCCGCAAGACCGCCTCGACGCTTCCGTCAGCGCCTCTCAGAGAGGTGTAAAGCCTGTTCAGGTATTTGTGATACAATCTGTCGGCCTTTCCTTTCTCTTCTTCATAGGGCCTTGTCTCATGAAGACTTTTGACCAGGAGTCCGTAAGCGATGATGCCTTTCCACGCAAAGGCCGAGAGGTCCCTTCCGACAATGCCGAGTTCCCTGTAGAAGTTTGTGTCCTGGTTAGGTGAAAAGATCGGCACCTGGTCGTGCCCGATATCGTCGAGGACCATACGGTGGAAGACATTGTACTGCCCGAAGCGGCACGGCCCCGTGCCAGAAGGCATGAAAAAGGCCGACTTGGCGGGATCGAAACCCGGCGAAAGGGCCTTCTTCAGCATGTCGCCGGTGGTCACGGCGCAGGGATAACATTCCTTGCCTGTAACATATCTCCTTCCGATATCGACCGAGTCCTTGGTCGATTCCGGAAGCACCTCCGCAGGAACGCCGCACCTTTCAAAGGCGGCGGCGATGGCAAAGGCTTGCTCGGCCATCCTCGGTATGTACACGGTCCTCTTCTTGAGTGATGTGCAACGCGCGACGCGTGGCGAGCCCGGAGAATATGGTCCGCGGTCTGCAATGCATGATGTGGCGTTGGGCCCTTTCTCATCTTTTGACTCATTACTCATTACGGATAACTCGTCACGGCTTTCGCGCTGTTGTCCAATGCTGTCGAGGAACGCCTCACACCTTGTAATGGCGCCGGCATCCGCGCTGTGCTCGTCTATCTCGATCTGCAGGAAAGGCTTGTCCTTCATCTCCTCCTTAAAGTATTTGAGGATGAAGGAATCGGGCCCGCACGAGAAATTACCGATAAAAATAGCGTAGAGGTGAGGATGCTCCCTTATGAGACGAGCCGACTTTAGTATTCTCTGTCCGGACCTCCAGTACATATTCGGCCACTTGTCGTCTATCTTGAGTCCGGCGGAAGGAAGAAAATCCATGGGCACCGCAAAGACCCCGAGGTCCGACAGCTTTCTGGGTATATTGAGGTTCATCCCGGCTTCGAAGGCGTTGTACGGTCTCCCAATAATTACAGCGGTCTTCTCACGAATAGAGGACAGTATCTCGGCCCCCCTGGCTTTGATGGAAGTCGCAAATTCTCTCTGGGCCTTTTCCGTCTCCTTCAGCGCCTTGAGAACGACGCTCTTCCTTATTCCAAGCGGCCTGAAGGAACGCGCGATCTCTTCCGCAAGCTTGTTGGTCCCCGACTTGCCTTCCCGGAGGTTTACTACAGGAGCAATGATTCTCGCCTTCGGATGCGCCACCCTCGCCGCATAGGGGATTGTCTGGGTGAGCGGGCAGGCATATCCCCTTTCGAATTCCTCATCGGCCGTATTCATATTCACAAAGCTTGGAATGAGGAGGGTATCGACGCCCTTGTCAACGAGATATTTTATGTGGCCGTAAGCGACCTTTATCGGAAAACAGGTATCGGCAAGGACGCTCTCAGACCCGATATTTATGATCTCCCTGTTAGTCTTGGGAGATACCTCTACCTCAAACCCCATTTCCCATAAAAGCGTTGTCCAGAAGGGGAGGTAGTCATGGAAGAAGAATATATAAGGGACGCCTATTCTGGGTCGGCTGTCCGCAGTCGACAGTCGGTTTTCTGCGATTCTTTCTCCCAGGTCATGGGATGCATTTCCCCGGATTATTGACTCCTGACCGGTGACTGCGGATTGTCTCTTGAGGTGTTCCTTCCAGAGCGCTTCCTCGCGGTAAGCGAACAGGTCCGGGAACGGAGAAGGACCTTTCCCTTGCCTAACGTCATATTTCTCACACCTGCCTCCGTAAAAGAGATTGCCGTTTTCTCCCTCTATCTTCACCCTGTTGATCTCGCACACGTTCGGGCATCCCTTGCATTCGAAGGACGTGATTTGGTAAGAGCGCCTGGACAACTCGAAACCCTTGAACTTTGTGTAATGGGGCGTCGGTGTTGCGGCGTTACGGTGTGAAGCAGCGTTTCCATGCTCCGACACCCCATTACCCCGATACTCCGTTACTTCATTCTTTACGTGTCTCATTGCAATAAGCGCCATTCCTATCGCGCCGGTCACATCATGATTGGGCGGTACGGTTATCTTTCTGTCAAGATATTTTTCGAAGGCGGCAACAACAGATTTATTGAAAGCTACTCCGCCCTGGAAGAATATATTCCGGCCTATGGGCTTTCCGGCGACCACCTTGTTGATGTAGTTCTGCACTATCGAATAGGCAAGACCTGCAAGGAGGTCGTTCTTGTCCGCGCCCTTCTGGAGGTTTGCCATGAGCGAGTTCTCCATGAAGACAGTGCAGCGTTCTCCCAGCCTGCAGGGGTTTCCGGAGGAAAAGGCGCATTCGGCGAAGTCTTTCTTTATCGAGATGTTCAGTTTTTCGGCCTGCTCTTCGAGAAAGGAGCCTGTCCCCGCGGCGCAGGCCTTGTTCATCTCGAAATCCACAATAACTCCGTCCCGCAGGGAAATGTACTTGGAGTCCTGGCCGCCGATTTCGAAGATTGTGTCTACGTTCCCGTCGATGAACGCCGCAGCCGTGGCCTGCGCCGTGATTTCGTTCTTCACTATGTCGGCGCCCACATAATCCGCTATCATATATCTGCCGGACCCTGTTGTCCCGACGCCGGCTATCTCTATCCTGTCGCCTATCTCCTCGCCTATTTCCCTGAGCCCCTGGTTGACGGCCTCAATCGGCCTCCCGGCGGTCATCAGGTATCTCTTTGCGAGCAGGTTGCTGTCCTCGTCGATGACCGCGAGGTTCGTGCTTATAGAGCCTATGTCGATGCCCAAAAAAGCGCGGGTCATGGGCCTTGTGTCTTGTCCCCCTGAGTCCTTATCCGCACTTGAGCCTTGAACCTTGGACTCTATACTGTCTTTGATGTGTCTCTCAAGAAATTCGTCTCCTTCGACTATAAGCGGCTTATGGCCGTACTCCGAATAACCGGATGATTGCGTAAGCGTCGCCAGCTTCTTCGGCTCAAGGATGTTTTCGGCACCCTCGTCCATGTCCTTAAAGGCCGCGCCGAGCGCCCCCATCAGGGCAAAGTCCTCGGGCACAAAGAACCTGTCGAAACCGAAGACTTCCCTGAAGGCCCTGACCATCCCCTTGTTGGCGGCTACTCCCCCATGAAAGGAGACCGGCTCCTCGATGGTCCGTCCCCTGACGATAGAGCCTTTGAAATTCCTTGCGACCGCGAAACAGAGCCCGGCAACGATGTCTTCCACAGGGGTCGCTATCTGCTGGAGGTGGATCATGTCGGACTTCGCAAAAACGCTGCACCGGCCCGCGATCCTTGAGGGCTTCGATTTTCGAGCGAGTTCGCTGAACTCCTCGATCGAGAGTTTCAGTCTTTCAGCCTGCTGGTCGAGGAACGAGCCGGTGCCGGCGGCGCAGACCGAGTTCATCGCGAAATCCTTGAGTCCGTTCCCGCCGAGCGCTATCAGCTTCGAATCCTCGCCGCCGAGCTCAATTATTGTTTTTATTTCGGGATAGAGTTTCCTCGCGGCATAACTCTGCGCCACGACCTCGTTAGTAAAACCGAGACCGAGGGCCGAGGCCATAAGCCTGCCTGAAGATCCGGTAATGGAGAGGTGAAAAGGTCCGCCGGCCGCTCTTGTCGCCATCTCAAGGAGCTCCAGCGCCGTCTTTTGCGGATGACCTCTATGCCGCGTGTAATGGCCTTCGAGCTTCTTGCCGCTCCTGTCCAGAACAACAAGCTTAACGCTGACAGAGCCTGCATCGAGACCTATGAAAATCATGGCAAAAGTTCTCCGTTGTTCAGGATATTTCGGGGGACATTTTTCACAATAATTTTATCACACCGCGTGAAAAAATGAAGCGGTTTTATTTTGGAGCGGCAGTATAGTAAACTTTAGAAGGACTTAGGTCGTGTAGCGTTTCTTTACTAAGGATTTGGCACTTCCCGACATACCTGCCCTTCCCGACGGCAGGACGGAGGCGGGAAACGAATCTTTCCGGTTTCTGATGAAGGGTTTGATCTATGAAGAGAAGGGAGGAGCCTTAATGGAGTGCATCATGGAGAAGAACAAGAAGTATTGCAACTGCACATACGAGCCGTGTCCCAGAAAGCATCATTGCTGCGAATGTCTTCATTACCACAGGAAGAGCGGCGAGCTGCCCGCATGTTTTTTTACGAAGGAATATGAGAGCACATATGACCGTTCAGTGGGTAACTTTATCAGAATGCAAAGCTCCAGATGATCATTGGGTCGGGGGACGGCAGCTACTGTATCTGACATTATGAACCCTCTCGAAATATACAAGCTTCTGCCGAAGAAGAACTGCGGGGAATGCCCTCAAAAGACCTGCATGTCTTTTGCCGTTGCCCTTCAGGGTGACGCCGGCCTTCTCGATCAGTGCAGGCACATAGAACCCGCGAGACTGTCAGCTGTCAAGTCTCTGCTCACGAGCTCGGACTGGCGGGATGAACTCGTCAGGGACCTGATGGAGCAGGTTTCGAAGATGGATATTTTAGGCGCTGCATCAGATTTGGGTTGCCGTGTGGAAGAGGACAGACTTGTCGTGAGGTGTATCGGCCAGGACTATTTAATAGAAAGGGACGGGAAGGTCAGTCCCGAGACAAGGAATAAATGGATCGCGATACTTCTTCTCCATTACGTGAGAAGCATGGGGAAGGGGCAATTCGCCGGGAAATGGATCGATTTTGCCGATCTTAAAGGAGGCTTCGTCAAGAAATCGACATTCGTGAGGGACTGCGAGGAGCCGCTGCGCCGGATTATGGACGAAAATCCCGACATGACCGGTTCTCTTCTACTCAGACTGGGGGCGTCCAAAGCCAAGGAATTTGGCTCCGATTGTTCATATGCCCTCGATCTCCTGCCGAGGGTGAGGACGCTGATCGTCTATCATAAGGGTGACGAAGAGCTCCCGTCTTCGCTCAAAATGGTCTTCGACGCCGTGACGGGAAACTTTCTCGACGTGGAATCACTTATCTTTCTTTGCGAGGGATTGGTCCACACCTTGACCGGCATGTTGAGATATGCTGCGGAAGGGGCCAGGTGAGGGCATCTCTTATCAGAGGTTGCTCTTTGGAGGCGGAATGGTCGAACAATCCGGCATAGGGGACGGTTCCGATAAGGCTCAAATGCCGATAAGGAAGCTCTGCGAAAAGATTGCGCTTTACCTGCGCATGATAAAATTCTCTCACTCGGTCTTCGCCCTTCCTTTTGCGCTCACATCGGCATTCATTGCTGCCGGAGGCCTGCCTGCCAAAAGGACGCTTTTCTGGATTGTGGTTGCAATGGTCTCTGCAAGGACTACCGCCATGGGCCTTAACAGGATAATCGACTGGCGCATAGACTCGGCCAACCCGCGGACGGCAAGCCGTGAGATCCCCGCCGGACGCATAAAGGTTTGGGAGAGCGCGTTGTTTGTTGTTGCGGCGATGTCGGTATTTGTTCTCTCCGCATATATGCTGAACCCCCTTTGTTTTAGGCTCACAGGAGTGGCCATCTTTTTCCTGTTCATTTATTCTTTTACAAAAAGGTTTACCTGGGCCTCGCATTTTGTCCTCGGCATTACCATCTCGGCAGCTCCTGTGGGTGCCTGGATAGCAGTCACGGGCGTGTTCGACCCCAGGATACTCTTCCTCGGCTTCTCTGTAGTCTTCTGGCTCGCGGGGTTTGACATCCTGTATGCCTTTCAGGACCTGGAGTTCGACAAGGGCCACGGTCTTTACTCCATCCCGGCAAGGTTCGGCGTCGCCGGTTCGCTCTGGATCTCCCGCGCCTGCCATTTGTTAACCTGGGTGCTCCTGTTGCTTACCGGGATTTCGTTCGGCATGACGCTGCTTTTCTACATCGGCGTAGTCGTAACGGCACTGCTTCTTCTCTATGAGCATTCCCTGGTGAGACCGGGGGACCTGAGGAAACTGAACAAGGCCTTCTTCGACATGAACGGATATATAAGCATCACAATTTTTTTATTTACCGCTGCATCTTATGTCCTATGACGAAGTGTGAAAAGTCGTCATGTGTCAAGTCTCACTGAAGACTAACCGGGTCTGGGAAGAGGAATTCACCGACAAGTCGAGACTGTAGTTATTTTGACACAGTAATACTTTCCGATAAAAACCCTCCCTTCACTGCAGGCTGGGAAGGATAGATCAGCAGCAGTATCCCCTCTTTTGTAGATATCCTTAATTTTGAAGCAGGCCATATAACGTTTATAACAGGCGGGAGGCTTGATTGGATATTACATAGCAGATCGATGTTATCAAAAGAAAAGGCGAGGGATATTCCTCGCCTTCAATAAAGTAGATTGTCTTGTTTAACTTCTAAACTTTTCTCTTTCTCCTCAGAAAATATACAGCGCATAATCCTGCGGAAACCATAAATACAATCATCCCCCATTCGTTCATGGTGGGTATCGCGGTCGTCGGAGGATCCCCCGGCCCGCCCTCGTCCACGATAATCCCGTCAGCCGCCGTGTCGTCTCCAAGTGCTCCGTCTTTAAGATGCAGCGTGACGGCATTGCCGTTCACGGTCACACTACTGTAGGTATACCAACTTACGGTATTAAAGTCGGGTGGCGTAGGGCCGCATTTCCTGTACTCCATGCCTGAAATGTCTCCGGGGAACGTGATTGTTACATCAGCAGATTGGCCGGGTGTCGGGCAGTGCAGCTTGAAGTACACAAGCCCGTAGGGGTAGTTATAGTTTAAAGGATCGGCCATATATGCCTGAGAAGTAGCCATTGCCTGAACATCCGAGAGCCAGCAGCCTGCGGTGACCGGCGTAAGTGTTATAACCCCCTTACCGGTGGCCGATGCAACAGTAACCGGCGGGATTAATTCATACGCTCCTATGTCGCAATGGAGGCCCTGAGGCCGGGCAACGCCGCGTTGATCAAATGCTGCGCATGTTGAATCATTGCCTGCATCTATAGCAGGGGACCCCGGCAGAAGCGCAATGGTATGGGTAGGCCCCCCGTAACTGCCGAGCGTCGAGAGCTTGGGGTCACCGCTTAAGGAGGCGGAACAAGTGCCGTCTTGCACGAGATTATTGGTATGGGTGCCGATGGATCCGTTAATATTTACGCAATCATCTGAAGGGGCGTTGGCGATGATCGTATTTGTATAATTTAAAATACCGGAGTTTAAGATTCCGCCGCCGATTAAGGCAGAGTTTCCTGAGATAGTGCTGTTGGTCACTGTCAGCGTGCCGTTATTAAAGATTCCGCCGCCGCCGCCGATGCCGGCGTTGCTGGCAGAGTTTCCTGAGATGGTGCTGTTGGTCACTGTCAGCGTGCCATCGTTTGCGATTCCGCCGCCGCCGCCGATGATACTGGCAGAGTTTCCTGAGATGGTGCTGCTGGTCAGTGTCAGTGTGCCGCTGTTGTAGATTCCGCCGCCGCCGATGTTGCCAAAAGCAGAGTTTCCTGAGATGGTGCTGTTGGTCACTGTCAGTGTGCCGAAGTTCATGATTCCGCCGCCGTCGCCGCCGGCGTTGCCGTTTGTAATTGTCAGACTGTTGAGAGTCGCATTAACCCCGGAATTTACCAGAAAGACAGGCACGGAATTGTTGCCGCTGATGGTAACATTTTGGCCCGTGCCGTCAATGGTCGTGTCCTTTGAAATTGTGATCCTCGAGGTAAGCGTAATCGTGCCACTGCAGGTAAACGTCACGGAACCTCCGCCCCCGCCTCCTGCAATCGCGGTTGTCAGGTTGGTTTCGTCGCATGTATTTACCACCCCTGCAGCATATGCCGGACACTCTATTATTACCAATCCGATCATGACAAACAGAGCTGCCAACGACAAGGATACAGGAATGCTCCGATTTTCAATCATGCGCCCCTCCTTTTCCTAACTGAAATCTTCTGCCGCTTATATGAATTCTTGGCAATTAGAACATACAGTGCTGAGGTTTGTCAACATACTCGGGGAAAGGCTACAAGGGGGATAAAGTTCCTTACACCCACGGTATTTTTAAAAACCTTGAAACAGAAAATTCTTTAAGCATTCTTGACTGCAGTGCGGATCTGATGAAGAAACCGGCGACTTCTTGAGCTAGGAATTAACCTTATTTAGGACCTTGGCTGCGTCTTTTGCGAAATAGGAACAAAGGTCTTTTGTCAATATCGATTTAGAGGAAAACTTTGCCCAAGTGGAATGCGCGTATCGTGCTTGACGCATGCCGACAGCGTTTGTTTCCAAGAGAAACCTCGCCGTGTGACAAAACCGCTACAATGTCCATCACAGGAAGGACTTGTCACCGGCCAATGGAGTCAATTTGGGATTGGAACACGGTTTTGTTTTCGATGAGATCAATATCATGTTACAGATCAAATGCTTCGCCTCTTGACGGGACATGGGTTGTGAAACCGTAGCGCTCCTTGACCAGCTCTGAAAAGGCGATGGCCGTTTCTTCCTCGCCGTGGACCACAAATATCTCCGGCCTGTTTTCCAGGGCAGAAAGCCAGTCAAGGAGACCCTTCTGGTCCGCGTGAGCAGAGAAACCGCCGAGCGTCCATATCTTTGCCCTGACAGCGATCTCTTCGCCGAAGATATGTACTATCCTTGCGCCGTCCACGATCTTCCTTCCCAAAGTTCCTTTGGCCTGGAACCCAGCGAATATAACGCTGCACTCCGGCCTCCAGAGGTTGTGTTTAAGGTGATGCCTCACCCTTCCTCCTTCGCACATGCCGCCTCCGGCGATTATGATCGCATTGGACCTGATCTTGTTGAGGTCCATGGACTCCTGCACCGTATGTGTAAAATGGAGCTTTATGGAGTCCTCCAATGTCCCGGCCTTCAGAAGCATCTTTGCCTCATCATCGAAACACTCGGGATGGGCGAGGTAGGTCATCGTGGCCTTTTCAGCAAGGGGGCTGTCGACATAAACGTGGATATTATACAACCTCTTTTCCCTCACGAGGCGGTTCAATACGTAAAGGATGTCCTGTGTCCTGCCGATGGCAAAGGCCGGTATTATGACGTTTCCTCCGCGTTTAAAGGTGACCTTTATCGCTTCCGTAAGCTCCTCGACGGTCTCCGGCATTTCTTTATGCAGCCTGTTCCCATAGGTCGATTCCATGACCACATAGTCGGCGCCCGTTTCGGTCGAAGGGTCTCTGATGATAGGGCTTCCCTTCTTGCCGATGTCACCCGAGAAAAGTATCTTCTTCTCCTCCGGCCCGTCCTGGAACCACATTTCGAGACTGCCCGAGCCCAGGATATGACCCGCGTCAAGGAACCTGTATTTGACCCCTTTCCCCGCATGGAAGAGTTTCCCGTAGGGGACCCTGCTGAAGAGGGGCAGTATGGCCGTGACGTCCTCAACCGTGTAAAGCGGCAGGACCGGCGCCTTTCCCGCCCGCAAGGCCTTCTTCGTCAACAGTTCAGCATCAGCCTGTTGTATATGCGCGGAATCGTAGAGCATCGGCTCCACAAGGTCGGCGGTCGCAGCGGTCGTGACTATCTTACCTCTGAAGCCCTCCCTGACCAGCTTCGGCACAAGACCGCTGTGGTCGATATGCGCATGAGTAAGAAAGAGGTATTCTATCTCGGAGGGTCTGAACGCGAAAGGCTCGCGGTTTGAGACGTCATCGTCGGCCCCCTGCACCATCCCGCAATCAACGAGAAGCCTCGTTTCCCCTGTCTCCAGCAAAAAGCATGTGCCTGTTACGGTCCTCACGCCGCCTAAGAAATGGATCTTCATCGTGGATTCCCATAAGAATAATAACAGATTTGAGAAGGAGTGAAAATGGCTGACAGCGATCATCTGCCCCCGGCCCGCCCTTGCAATATGCGGAAGCGGGAATATATAATCTCCCAGGGGTATTATGGGAGAGACTAAGTATTGTCTTTGCTGCGGGGAGAACGTTCCGTTCAATTATGTCGAGAGGCACGAGCGACGGGAGATCACTTGCGCTTACTGCGGGTTTACTCTCGACGTGCAGAAGCTGTGGGAGCCCTCGAAGGTCAGCGAGGGGCATGTCCTCGTAGCCGAGGACTCGAAGTATGTCAGGGACATCATTGTCGATGCCCTTAAGGCGAGCAAGATTTACTCAAATGTCGTGGCGGTCGAGAATGGGCTCGAACTCACCTCTGTTTTTTCGAGGCTGAGGACCGAGAATACTTCCGTAGACGCGGCAATCATCGATCTGAATATGCCCGTAATGGACGGCATAACAGCGGCGAGGACTATAAGGGCGATAGAATCCCAGCATGGAATGCAGGCAACGCCCGTTATCTTTTTCTCGGGGGTAAAGGCGGATGAGGCCCTCAGGGCCCAGATGGACATGCTCGCTCCTGCGAGTTATGTCAATAAGGGCAGCGATCCCGACCCGGACAGTCTTGCGAGGAGGGTGGAGCAACTTGTCGGCTATCTTGTGGAAAAACATAGAAGGGCGGGATAGGATGGACTTTCTCGTAATTGCCTGCTCAGGAGGCCGTAAAAGGAATGTCTAACAAGGTATATTTTGCTCCGGCGAGGCCGGAGAAGTGGAGATATGATGACAGCATGCCGGGGAAACTCGAGAGGCTTCTAAGGGCTGCCGGTTTGTCCCATTATTTCAGCCCGAAGGAGTGGGTCGCGGTGAAGACGCACTTCGGATCCGACGGCGCTCATAGGGTAGTCAGGCCCGTTTTTTTGAGGAAAGTCGTTGAAGGGCTGAGACAGACAGGTGCGCAGCCGTTCGTGACGGACACGGTCAGACTTAAGGGACTCGATTATCTTGAGGTGGCCAACAGGAACGGCATTAACCACCTATCAGTCGGCGCGCCTGTTGTGATAGCCGACGGCCTTTACGGCAACGATAACATAATGGTCAAGGCCGGCGAGATACTCGGAGAGATCGCCGTAGCTTCACTAATATACGACGTGCCCGGGATGGTCGTCTGCAGTCATGTCAAAGGACATATCAATGCGGGATACGCTGGCGCTATAAAGAATATTGCGATGGGGGGCGTGAGCGCATCCCATCGCAATTGCGGATGGAAATGCGGCAGGGGCGCGATGCACACTATAGGTACTGGCGACCTCATATGGGACAGCGAAAAATGCGAGTTGTGCTATCAGTGCGCAGAGGTCTGTCCCCTGAATGCAATAGTCTTCGATGAGGGGGACGAGCTCGCGTGGGACGGAAATACATGCTGGAGGTGCGGCAGGTGCGTCAGGGTTTGCCAGGCGGAGGCGATCAATCTGCCGGGAGATGACGAGAGGTTCCTGAGGTCGCTTGCAGAGGCCGCCAGGGCCGTCCTGAGCACCTTTGAGTCCAAGAAGGTGCTCTATGTCAATTTCCTCACCGAGATACAGCCGGAGTGCGACTGTATGCCTATGGCCGACGTGCCTGTCATTCAGGACAAGGGTATCCTCGTGTCCGACGATATAGTCGCGATAGAAAAGGCGAGCATAGACATCCTGCGCAGGTCGGAGCCTCTTCCGGAGTCTGCGGCTGCCGGAGAGAACCTCGATCCCGGCGGAGATATACTCTTCGGCCTCAACAAGAAGAACTATATGATCCAGGTGGAAGAGGCGGAAAGGCTCGGGCTCGGAACGAGCGACTACGAATTAGTTGCTCTCTGATTAAACGCCAACGCTGTATGCGTTAGGGCACGAAGTCCGAACGGCGCATTCCCCTGGGCATGAAGCCTGCCAGTCATGCAACGAAGTTCATGAATAATCCGGGCCAAAAAGAAAAGTAGCTGCTGTTCGTGGGAACTGAACAGCAGCTTAGGGGAGGTAACGAGGCGCTTAAAACTTACAACTATATAATCTCAGAAATGAGAGCGTTTGTCAAGAAAAAAATTCAGACAGGCTAATAATTGTAAGTTTAGATATTTTGAATATTAGATTTTCTCTCTGACGAGCTCATCTACAACCGACGCATCCGCAAGGGTCGATGTGTCTCCGAGGTCCCCGATATCGCCTCTGGCGATCTTCCTCAGTATCCGCCGCATTATCTTGCCGCTCCTCGTCTTGGGGAGACCGGAAGAGAACTGGATCTTGTCCGGAACAGCTATGGCGCTGATGACTTTCCTTACATGTGACGCAAGCATCTTTGAGAGCTCCCCTGAGGGTACAAAGCCTTCCTTCAGGACGACGTAGCAGTAAATACCCTCGCCCTTGATTTCATGCGGGAAACCGACCACGGCCGCCTCAGCTACCGCCTCGTGACTCACGAGGGCGGATTCTATCTCGGCCGTCCCGAGCCTGTGGCCCGAGACATTCAGGACATCATCGATTCTCCCCATAAGCCAGTAATCGCCGTCTGTGTCTATGCTCGCACCGTCTCCGGTGAGATATTTACCCTCAAACCTGGTGAAATAGACCTCCCTGAATCTTGTCCCCTTTTCATCTCCGTACATGCCCGTGAGCATTCCTGGCCAGGGCCTTTCGATGACAAGGTAACCTCCTTCATCCGTCCCGGACCGTTCGCCGTTTTCTTTAAGCACCGCTGGGACGACGCCGAAAAAAGGTTTGCCGGCCGACCCCGGTTTCAGGGTCATGGCCCCAGGAAGAGGGGTGATCAATATGCCTCCTGTTTCAGTCTGCCACCAGGTGTCGACTATAGGGATTTTACCCTTGCCCACGTGAGTGTGATACCACATCCACGCCTCCGGGTTGATCGGCTCGCCCACGGTCCCGAGGAGTCTGAGCGACGAGAGGTCGCGATGCCTTGTCCACTCCTCGCCCTCTCTCATCAAGGCCCTGATCGCGGTAGGCGCCGTATAAAAGGTATTCACCTTATGCTTTTCGACTATCTCCCAGAACCTGTCCGGCCCCGGATAGGTCGGTATGCCTTCGAACATCAGGCTTGTTGCACCGTTCGAAAGCGGGCCGTATACGATATAACTGTGGCCGGTGACCCAGCCGACGTCCGCCGTACAAAAGAAGGTGTCCTCGTCGCGGTAATCGAATATCCACTTGAAGGTCGTATGCGCGAAGACCATATATCCGCCGGTCGCGTGAATCACCCCTTTCGGCTTTCCGGTGGAGCCGGAGGTGTAAAGAATGAAGAGCGGTTCGAGCGCGTCCACGAAGACCGGCTCGCAGTAGCTCTTTATGTCCCCGGCGCCGAGTTCCTCTCTCCAGAAGGTGTCCCTTCCTTCTTTCATCCCGACCTTCCTCCCGGTCCGCTGCACTACGATGACACTCTTAACGGACGGGCACTCGGACAGGGCCTCATCCGCATTGGCCTTCAGGGGTACGGTCTTGCCGCCCCGCAGCCCCTCGTCTGCGGTAATGAGGAGTTTTGCCCCGGAATCCTGGATCCTGTCTCTCAGGGCCTTCGAGCTGAAGCCCCCGAAAACAACGCTGTGAATGGCGCCTATCCTCGCACAGGCAAGCATGGAAATAGCAAGCTCCGGGACCATAGGAAGGTAGACCGTTACCCTGTCTCCCCTCGTTACGCCCTTCTTTCTTAAGACGTTTGCGAGACGGTTCACCTCGTAATAGAGCTGCAGATAGGTGAGGGTGGCGTAGTCTCCGTTGTCCGACTCCCATATGATGGCCGCTCTGTTCTTAATCGCGGTCCCAATATGCCGGTCAAGGCAGTTGAAAGAGGCATTCAGCGTCCCTCCCCGGAACCACTTTACATAGGGAACTGAGAAGTCGTACTCCAGCACCTTGTCCCATTTGCGGAGCCAGGAAATATTGTCCTCGGCGACCTCCGCCCAGAACCCTTCGGGGTCTGTTATCGAGCGGCGATAAAGCCTCTCGTATTCATCCATGCTGCTGATGCGGGCGCCCGACTGAAAATCCGCCGGCGGCGGGAAACTTCTTTTTTCCTTCAGCAGGACGTCGATGGTCTTTTGCGGCTGTGACGACGAGGGCCCGCTCATGTCCTGTATTCTGCGTTGATCCTGATATAACCTTCCGTCAGGTCGCAGGTAAGCACTCTTGCCGAATGGACACCGGCGCGGAGGTCTATCGTGATCTTTATTTCCTTTTCCTTCAGGACTTCGGTCGCTCCCCTGTCTCTTCCCGTGGACGACCCTCTTTTTACTATCCTCACTTTGCCGAAGAGTATGTCGATATCCTCTTCCTTCAGCGCTGCGCCGGAATATCCAAGCGCGGCCACTATCCTGCCCCAGTTGGCGTCATTGCCGTAAATAGCGGTTTTCACAAGCAGAGAATTCGCCACTGCAAATGCGGCCTTGTCAGCATCTCTGCCGCTCCTTGCATTTCTGACCTCTATCTCCACGAGTTTGGTAGCGCCTTCGCCGTCCTTTACTATCATCCTGCTCAGGTCATAAGCCACACCCGAAAGGGCCGCTTCGAAAGTCTTGAACTCCGGGGAATCTTTTCTGATCTCACTGTTTCCGAGGGCGCCGTTCGCCATTGCAAGGACTGTGTCGTTGGTCGACATATCTCCGTCAACTGTAATGCGGTTGAGCGATTTGTTTACGGCGCTCTTCAGCGCCGCGCGGAGCGCGGAACGGCCTATCCTGATATCGGTCATTATAAAGCAAAGCATGGTAGCCATATTGGGACGGATCATCCCCGCCCCTTTGCACATCCCTGTGATGGCGGCTGTCCTGTTCCCGGCGCGAATCCTCCTCGTAGCCATCTTTGCAAAGGTGTCGGTCGTCATTATTGCTGAAGCAGCGTCATAAACAGTAGCTTTTCCCAGGTCGGCGACAAGCCGGGGGACCTTCAGACGAATCCTCCCCATTGGAAGCGGGGTCCCGATTACGCCCGTAGAGCATACATACACTTCTTCGCTGCCCACCTTCAGCCAGCGCGCAACCATATCCGTTATTTCTATCGCATCGTTCATCCCCTGCACGCCGGTACAGGCATTGGCATTGCCGCTGTTTGCTATAATCGCCCGTCCCTTTCCGGTCTTCACTCTTTCCATATCGAGCCTGACGGGAGCGGCCTTGATCTTGTTCGTAGTGAAGACGCCCGCCATAACGCACTCCTTCTCAGAATAGATCAGGGCGAGGTCCTTCCTTCCCGGCTTCTTGATCGCCGCTTCGGCGGCAGAAAAGAAAAAGCCCTTCGGGGTTACGAATATCGGTGAAACATTGTCTTTGTCCATAGCTAATAAATTACATTTCTTTATCTTATTTTGCAAGGGAGACAAGACCAGGGATCAATCGGCTGTTATTTCCTTTTCACATGAAAAATGTGAAACAGCACCGGGAGAAATATTAAGACAAGAGGCAGCTGGACCGCCAGCCCCGAGATTATGGCTATTGCAAGCGGCTTCTGCATCGCTGCGCCCTGGCCTCCGCCGAGCGCCAGCGGCATCAAGGCCAGAATGGCGGCAAAGGTTGTCATCGCAATGGGCCGCATTCGATTCTTCCCGGCGAGGATGAACGCCTCTCTTTCGTCCAGATCTCCTCGCAGGTCGTAATATTCCGAGACATAAAATATTGCCACCTCCGTCGCTATGCCCACGATCATTGTCATGCCCATCATGGAGGAGATGTTCAGCTCGGTGCCTGTTACGAGCAGGCCTATGAATACGGCGGCCAACGAAAGAAGGGTAGTGGCCAGGATCGCCGTGGCCACGCGGAAACTCTCGTAGAGGAAGAGCAGCAGAAGAAAGACAAGCGCAACCGCGGCAACAAATACGGCGATCAGGCCGGCGAAGGCAATCTGCTGCTGCCTGTAAAGTCCTCCGAGGCTGTAATAGGCCCCTTCCGGGAAAAGCCCCGGACGCCCGAGGACCTTCTTCACATCGCGCATTACAGAGCCCATGTCTCTGCCGCTTATGCGCCCGGTGACGGCCACCATCCTTTTCAGGTCGTCGCGCATTATCTCCGGCTGACCGGTGACTGTACTTATCACGGCAATCCTGCCGAGAGGGAAGAGATGGCCGTCAGGCGCCCGGAGCCTGAGCTGCGCCACATCTCTATCAGTCGCCCTGTACTCCCTTGGTATCCATACCCTCACGCCGACCATCTTGGGCCCCTTCTGGACCTGGGTGGTCACAAGGCCGCTCAGTAGCGCATCGAGGTCTTTTGTGACCGATTCAGGGTCCACGCCTTCGAGTGCCGCCTTCACCCTGTCGACTTTTATATCGAGGGCATCGCCTGCAAGGACGATCCCGTTGTCCACGTCCACTACGCCCGGAATATTGCTTATAAGACCTGCGACCCTTGGACCTAACTTCCCGAGGAGATCACCGTCATCGGAGTATATCTTTATCTCGATCGGCTGGGGAACTGCGGTCAGGTCTCCGATCAGGTCCTCCATCAGCTGCGCCATTTCTATATGCAATCCGGGTACGGAGCTTTCCACCCGGCGCCGCACATTATCCATCACTTCTTCAATCGTTTTTCGAGGGAAGGGTTTGAGCCGCACGAAGAAATCTCCCTGATACGCCTCGGTCACGCCGCCCCCGAGCTGAAGACCCGTGCGTCTGGAGTAAGTGTCCACCTCGGGGGTCTTACGAAGGATGTCCTCCACCTGCCTGAGAAGGCGGTCGGTCTCGGTCAGGGAAGTCCCGGGCTCCGCCCAGTAATCCAGTATGAAACCTCCTTCGTCCATCTTCGGCATAAAGCCTGAACCTAGATGCCTGTAGCTTATCCACCCGGCGATAACAAGCGGGACAAGCGGCAGCAGCACCAGCACCGGACGGCTCAACAGGCGATCCATTATCTTCCCGTATCCTTTATGCGCCTTCTTAGTGGCGAAACCGCCTTCTTTCCGGTCCGCGTCTTTTTGCCCCAGGAGGTGGTCGGCGAGCAGGGGGACGGCAAGCCACGCCACAAAATAGGAGATCAAAAGGCCCGCCGCCATGGTCAGAGACAAGGCCTTGAAAAAGGCTCCGGTCACGCCGGAAAGAAAGGCGAGCGGCGCAAAGATGATGATCGTTGAAGCTGATGAGCCCATAAGCGGCCTCGTGAACTCGCCTGCGGCCAGCATTATCTTCTCATGATGGTCGCCCGGGTTGCCGCGCAGGCGTCTTATGATATGCTCCTGCATAACAATGGTGTCGTCAATGATAAGTCCGACGGCTGCGGCCATGCCTCCGAGCGTCATGATGTTGAAACTTTGGCGCAATACGTAAAGAAGCAGCACGGTGGCGGCGAGCACCCCCGGCACCGTGACCACGGCAATGAGCGTGATCTTCACATTGCGGAGAAAGATGAAAAGTATCAGGGCCGCCAGGGCGACTCCTATCAATATGGCGTCCCGGACATTGTTTGCGGAGGAAATTATAAGCAGGCTCTGATCATACCAGTTGGCGATCCTGACCCCGGCGGGTATACTGCTTTTGAACCCGGCGAGTTTCGCCTTCAGCTCCCTGGCTATCCGGACCGTGTTTCCTCCAGGCTGCTGGTACACATTAAGGAGTACGGCGTCATGGCCGTCTGCGGTGACACGGGTCCATTGCGGCGCCCTGCCGCGGTTGACGAAAGCTACATCCTGCAGCAGCACTGGACCGTCTTTCCCGGAGCGAAGCACCGTATTATTGATCTGATCAAGACCGCTGAATCTGGTGTCGGACATGACAAGGTAAAGCTTGAAGTGGTCTTCAAGATGTCCTATGGCGGTAATGACGTTGGCCGCAGAGAGGGCATCGGCCACCTCCGAGAGCGAGAGACCGTAAGAGGCGAGCTTTGCCGGATCTACGGTTACGCGGTATTCCTCCAGATTGCCGCCCTGGACCTGGACCCTGGCCACGCCGTCCACGGTGGATAGAATGGGCCGGAGCTGATAGAACGCAAAGTCGCGAAGGTCCGTGAGGCTTCTCGTGTCGGAGGTAAGACTGTAGGCCAGCACGGGGTCGACCGTCGGGTCCATCCGCTTCACCCTGAAAGTCGTGGCTGCGGGCAGGGACGGCATTACCTGGCTTATGGCCGATTCTACCTGGAGCATTGCCGCCACCATGTCCGTTCCCCAGCCGAAGTTTATCGAGACATCGGCGCTTCCCCGGCTTGTCGTCGAGCGGACGCCGACAACCCCGGGCACCGCTCTTACTGCCTCTTCAACCGGCCAGGTCACCTCGATGGCCATCTGGTCGGCGGGACGGTCTCCGGAATCGAGCTCCGCTACAACCCGGGGGAAGCTGACGTTCGGGAACAGGGCAACGGGGAGATCAACGCTGCTTGCGAGCCCGCCCAGCATGAGCGCTGCAAGGAGAAACAGGATCGAGCGGCGATGATACTGGATCCAACCCGAGAAGGTCATCCGGCCTTCACTACCCTGACAGCCATTCCGTCCTCCAGCTCATAATTGCCGAGGACGACGGCCTGATCGCCTGGCTTCAAGCCTGTTGCGGAGATATAGACCTCTTTATCATTCTCAAGGAGCACCCTCACAATGTGTTTGACCGCGCGTCCCCCCTGGACGGTGAAGAGGACCTGGTTTTCTCCCTCAGGCAGCACCGCGCTGCGCGGCACGACCAGGCCGGAGGAGGAGGCCATCCTTATACTGCCCTTTATGTATTGTCCGAGCAGGTATTGTGTGGAAAGAGGGAGTGTAACGAATACGTCTACCAGGCGCGTGGCGGGATTCACCGCGCGGGATATCTTCCTTATCGTGCCCGCAGTCCCCTGCTGATACGACATATTCACGTAACTGAGCTCTACCGGTTGGCCCGAAGCGAGCCGGCCTACGTCTTCGGGCTCCATTCCTAGGCGCACTTCGAGGCGGTCCCGTGCGATGATCTCTACGAGAGGGTTGCCGGCCGGTACGATCGCGCCCTCCTGAATATGGACCTTGCCGATAAGTCCTGTAACATCCGAGCGTATTGTCCGATTGCCGTCAATTCCGCGCTTCTTCAGACTTTCAAGCCGCGCGGACGCTTGCTGGTATGCCTCCTCGGCCTCAAGTATCTGCGCGTTGGTTGCCAGCTTCAGGGCGAACAACTCCTTTACGTGGCCGAGCTTTTGTCCGGCTATATCGCGCGCGTTTTGCGCCTGCTCAAGCTCGAGCAGCGAATTCGGACTGGCCCCGATCTCAAGAAGGGCGTCGCCTTTGGAGATCTTCTGTTTTTCGCTCACCATTATGCTGCTCACCCTGCTTTCATAGGGCACGGAAACAACCTGGATAGCGCCCGGGGCCGGAACAACATCTCCATACGCCGTAATATCTGTTGAGAGTTTAGCCAGCATGATTGGTACGACGCTGACGCTCGCAACCTGACGGGACTCCTCTTCACCCGGTCCAGCCTTCACAGCCCTTCTTTCGCGGTAGAACAAGTAACTTCCGATGACCAGACAAAGGACTATTACTGCTATGAGGATGCTCCTTACGGACTGTCTCATTACCTCGGCGCCTCCTTCTTATTGCCGGCGCGTGCCAGGAATTCGCCGGAAGTTATTTCCAGGGCCACGTACAGACCGGAGAGGTCGTGCTCGATCTTCAGGACCTCAAGCCGGGCTGAGAAGAGCCTGTCCAGCTCGTTATAATAACTTAGTATGTCGACATTGCCCTCCAGAAAACCGCTGTATGATATCTCTACAAGCTTCTCAAGAGACTCAACTGCCTTTTCCGCCGAATCCTCCTGTTCTTCCACGGAGCCAATGTCCGCCAGGATGCGGGCGGCGTCCGCTCTTGCTCTATAAACGCGGTCCAGATATTCGTCATAGAGTTTCTGTCTGCTTGCCGTCTCTATCGCGATCCGGCCCTGGTTCCGGTCGAAGAAGGGAAGGCTTATCGATACGGAAAACCCCGTCGTGGCGACATTGGAAGTGTCCCGTGCATGTGAGAGCCCGATGTTTATTTCAGGGAACTGGGCGCGGACGGCGGCCCTGAGGCTCTCCTCCCGGCTCTGATAACCCAGCTTCAGGGCGAGGAGGTCGAGCCTCCTGACCTCCAGTCCCTTCATGATCTCTTCCAGTGACGGGATATTCTCAAAAGACGGCAGTTGCATGTCCTTTGAAAGAGGGATTATGCTGTCCGGCGGAAAGCCGAGTGCCAGGTTCAGAGCGAGCCTTTCCTGTTTCAACTTCTTTTCAATATCGAGGACAATGCTGTGGATCCTGCTGAGTGCGGCATTTGCGGCATCGAGCTCTATAATCGTCATATCGCCCATATGGACTGCCTTCTTTATTGCCTCCAGATTCTCCTTGAGCCTCACCTCGTCCCGCTGCGCGACGGCCAACTGCTTCTCCAGATACAATACTCCATATACATGCTGTTTCGCAGCCTGGGCCGCCTGCCACTCATGCCATGCCACATCGAGGTCCACCGAGGCCGCCTGAGCGCGGGCCGCATCTGTCTCTGCGCCTCTTGTGAGGAGGGGTTTAATGATGCTCCAGTCCAGCCCCAGACCGTATGCATTTACGGTACCCCCTGTATTGCCGCCTGTCGGGACAGCGAGGTTGTAACTGAAAGTAGGATTTGGCAGGACGCCCGCTTGCAAGAGCTGGGCCTCGGCTATGCCGCGGCGGTCCCTCTCGGCACGGATCGCAGGGTTTGCGATGACCGCTATGATCGCCGCGTCCTGGGCGGATATGCCCTTGCTGAAATCTATAAGGCGCGGTTTCAAGATCGGGTGTTTTATCTCTTCAGCCTTTACGCGAACAGACCCAAGATCAGGGGATGCTAGGGCCTGCGAAACCGCATGTTCATCGAGAGGTTTTGCTTGATACACGGCGCAGCCCTGAAGGACCAGCAGGGGCATGAGGATTCCCAAGACGCCGCTCATATCAATGGGTAAATTTATGCGAATCTTCATAAACAAAAATGATACAGCCACTGCTGTTTCCTCATACGCGGTGCATTTGCCATCTCATCGGAAGAGATAGTTCCACCGCACCAGACCTCATTTGGGTCGTCTCTCGTTGGTTGGATTTGCATATTGAGATGTCGGGTCCCACCTCTCGAAAAATTTGTCCAACACAGTTGTTGGTCCTATGGGCAAGTGACCATAGCGCAAAGACAACTGTCCTGCCGCATCTTTCTTTGACCTTCCGTCCACGATTACCTCCCATATTGCAGCAGCCAGACCGGATCTGTCGGCACCGCCCTGGCAGTGCATCAAAATAGGACGAGGTGCGGTTCTGAATATGCTGACCATTTCCCTTATGTATTCACTTTTCGGGGCACTGGATGCCGACAAAGGGATGTCGAAATGCACGACATTGTTCTCCGCACTGATCTCCATCTCGTCTCGATACCATGACGCTTCAGGATGACTCCCCCGTAAATTCAAGATACTTCTGATCCGATACTTCTTAAGGTAATATGTGAGTTCGTCCCTGTCAAGCTGGGCAGACCTGTATGCCTCTCGAAGTGTAATCGCATGGAAGTTGCCCTGCTCCTCCATGTACAAGTAATAGCCGGCAACCAAGATAAGCAACGACAGAAGGAACGCGGCGATAAACTTAACTCTGCGCGACATCTTTATCTCCTTTCAGATAAACAGTGACCGTAGTCCCCATCCCTTTCTTGCTCTTTATCTCTATCCTGCCTCCATGCAGCCTCACTATCTCGCTACAAATACTCAGGCCCAATCCTATTCCGCCGATCTCCTTAGAACGGGCTTTGTTGACCCTGTAAAAACGGTCAAAGACTTTATCGAGATCACTCTCCGGTATGCCGAGCCCTGTATCTCGTATCTCGGTCACAACAAAGACCGGCTCCATTCTGACGAAGATATCTATTTTCCCCCGGGGGTTATTATATTTTATGGCGTTGTCTATGAGGTTGGTAAAGAGTTCCAATAAGGCCCCATGGTCTCCGCGAACAGCAACAGTTTCGGCTGACGGTATATTGATAGTGATGTCCCGCTGCTCAGCAAGGGGTTTCAGCATTTTTACCGATTCACGGACGACGTCTCCAATCTTTATATGTTCCATTCTAAGCTCAAACTTATCAGTGTCCAGGCGCGCCAGGGCAAAGAGTTTCTGAACTATTTCCGACATCATCCCTGCGGCCTTCACAACGGCAGCGAGAGCATTCTTGTAATCCTCTGCGCTCCTTTCTCTTCTCAGGGCGATTTCTCCGTGGCTCAAGATGACCGACAACGGCGTTCTGAGCTCATGAGAGGCATCTGCCGCAAACTGTCTCTGGCGCTGAAACGAGCTTTCAAGTCTGTCAAAGGTGCGATTAAAAGAGGCTGCAAGTCCTTTCAATTCCAATGGGATGTTTCTTCCGGTAACCCTTTCGGAAAGATTGGATTCTGAAATCCGGTCAACGGTCTCTGTTATCTCCTCTATGGGCGCAAGCGCCTTTCTTGCGATTAAGAAGCTGCCGGACGCAGAGACGATCATGATAACAACAATTGAAAGGAAAAGTATGACTCCATAGCGCTGAAGGAGATCTATCCTCTCCTCTATATTCTCGGCACATTGCACAACGAGGCCGTGCCCTTTGCTCTTTGGGGCAGGCTTTCTTTCTCCGTTCCCTCGGCTTGTATCCTCACGGACGTAGAAATTGATGAGCCTCGTGGGCTCGCCCTTCAAAAGAATGGTCTCAAAACTTGTCCGGCCTCTTCCATCCTGAAAGGGCAGATCCAAGTCTCTCAAAGCGGATGATTTCCCAAGGGTGCTCCCGTCAATGCGGCGTATCTGAAAAAGACTATTGGATCTTGGAGAGGTGTAATCCCGCATGAGATCGTCGGAAAGGCCAAGCTCCGTTTCCTCGTCGTTCTCAGTCACCAGGGTCGCCAATGCCCTTGCCCTCGACCGAAGGCCCTCGTCGATGGAGTTATAGACGATCTTATGGAGGCTGAAATATAGAAAAACCCCTAGTGCAGATAAGGTGAGGAACAGGACGGTCATGTAGAATGCAATGACTCTTGCTTTTATGGACGAAAGCATATTTATCCCTTGAGCATATATCCTGAGCCGCGTAAGGTATGGATTAGTTTCTTATCGAACCTTCTATCTATCTTGTTCCTGATGCGATTGATGAAGACATCTATGACATTGCTGTCGAGGTTAAAGTCCTGATCGTAGAGGTGGTCTGTGAGGAATGTCCTGCTCAACGCCTTATTCTTGTTTATGGCCATATACTCAAGCAGCGCATATTCTCTTGGCGAAAGCAGGATGTCCTTTCCGCCTCTTCTGACTTCACGAGCGGCCATGTCAATGACAAGATCGCCTATCTCAATAGTAGAGGATTTGACCCCGGAATTCCTCCTGGTCAGCGCCCTTATGCGGGCCAGGAGTTCATCAAAGAAGAACGGCTTCGTCAGATAGTCATCGGCACCGCTGTCCAGCCCCGATACCTTATCTATGACCGTGTCTTTGGCTGTGAGCATAAGAACGGGAGTCTGAATCCCTGTCTTGCGAATCCTTTTGAGGATGGTCATTCCATCGACAACCGGCAGCATTATATCCAGGATTATAATGTCGGACGGTTCATTTTCCGCCATATAAAGTCCTTCTTCACCATTGTATGCAATATCTATAATATATCCCTCTTCTTCGAGGCCTTTCTTTACAATGTCGGCAAGCGATCTTTCATCTTCCACAATCAATATGCGCATAGACTTATTTTACTTGGTTTCTCTTTTTAAGTGGAGGGGCGGAAACTTCTTCCGCCCCATCGTGTTACATAATTACTTTTCGCCTTCTTCTTTATCTCCGCGGTCGGCGCTGATTTTCAGAACCTTGCCGTTTACTGCGTCAACCTTCACTTCCGCTGTATGACGGCCGGCCTGTGCTATCTCGACGCTATAGACAAGACGACCGTTTTCGCTTTCGAGTTCCGTCTCCAGCGCCTTTCCCGGGACAGCGTTCAGAGCTGCATTTACAGCCGAATCGCGCGAGATCCTTGCCTTCTCAGCAGAACCTGCCGCGTCACCACTCTTGACCCTGATGGCGTCAGCGTTCTTGGCCTGCTGGGCCGACACACCGCCTACAGCGATGAGGGCTGTCAGGACAACGCCTGCGAGGACCGTTGTCATCTCTTTCATGTCTCTCACCTCCTTTCGTGCAATGATCTGTGCCGCAATATTCACTCTATGGGCTTCATTATAGAACGTGCAAGATTACAGGAAGATGAACGGCCGATTGTCCCGGCAAGCCGCTCTGCGCTCGCCCGGCATTGACAAAGGAAACGCCGGGTGGTATAGTAACACTAATTAAAGAAAGGTAACACCATGGCGGTTATAAGGTTCGGTGTATCGCTTGATAAAGTCCTGCTCGACAGGTTCGACGGCCTCATAGGCAAGAAAGGCTATTCAAACAGGAGCGAGGCCATCAGGGACCTCATCAGGGACAGTCTTGTAATGGAGGAGTGGGAGTCCGCAGCGTCCGAAACTGTGGGCTCTATTACCATAGTGTACTCCCACGAAACCAGGGAGCTGACGGATACCCTCACGGACTTACAGCATCGTTATCACAAGGCGATAATCTCTTCGATGCACATTCATCTCGACGAGCATAACTGTCTTGAGGTCATCGTAGTGAAAGGCAAGTCAGGGGACATAAAGGCTATCGCGGACAGGCTGATAGGCACGAAAGGCGTAAAACACGGAAAACTGTCGGTCACAACGACCGGGAAACGGCTCAAGTAATTAGATGCACATACCTGATGGGTATTTGGGACCGGTAACATATGGCGGACTTTGGGCGGCCATGGCGCCGGTGTGGCTCTACGCCTCAAGGCAGATGAGGAAGACGTTGCAGGCCGTGCAGGTCCCTCTCCTTGCCCTCTCCGCGGCCTTCAGTTTCGTCGTAATGATGTTCAATGTGCCGATCCCGGGCGGGACTACGGGACACGCGACGGGCGCCACCCTGGTCGCCATCCTTATCGGTCCGTGGGCCGCCGTGATCGCCGTGTCCATCGCGCTCGCTATTCAGGCCCTTGTTTTTGGCGACGGAGGAATTACGGCGCTCGGCGCAAACTGCTTCAACATGGCGTTTGCGGAGGTACTTGTCGGATATGCCGTCTTCAGGCTGATCGCGGGGCGGCGCGGGGCTGCCGCGAGCAAGGGCAAGAGGTTCCTCATAGGGGGAGCGGTTGGTTCATATGCGGGCATAAACTTTGCCGCGTTTCTCACTGCGCTCGAACTCGGCGTTCAGCCTTTGCTCTATGTAGGACAGGACGGAAGACCGCTCTATTGTCCCTTTCCTCTCAAACTTACTATCCCCGCGATAATGCTCGAGCATGTCTTCCTTTTCGGAGTTGTTGAAGCATTGGTCACCGTGTTTGTGCTGCTCTATCTGCGAAGATCCCATCCAGACCTGCTGGAGGGCCGATCGTGACGAAGGAGGGCATAAATTACAGAAAGCTCTGGATATGGATCGCAGTCCTGATAGTCCTGGCGCCTCTTGGGCTGTTACTGCCGAGACTCTTCAAGTCGGGCGGCGCCTGGGGAGAATGGGGTGCGGACGAGCTGAAAGACATCGCGGGATATGTGCCGGCAGGCTTGAAACGTATTTCGGAGCTGTGGACCGCGCCCATCAAGGATTATGCCTTCACGGGATGGGACAAGGGCGGGAAGTCCTATGTTGCCTATATTGTTTCCGGAATCGTCGGCGTTGCGATGGTGGCGGCCGTGTCATACGTGCTCGGGAAGATACTCAAAAAGAAGTAGCGGGCCATTACTCTTCCTTCCATCCGTATTCCCCGATAAGGGGGACGAACATGCACGGTGTATGGTATTCGCTCTTCAGGTGTCCTTCCTCCTTTGTGATTCTTATGAGCTGCTGCGAGAACCTGTCGCCGACCGGTGCAATTATGATCCCTCCGTCGGAGAGCTGTCCGATGAGGGGTTCGGGCATATCGGGTGCGCCTGCGGTGATGAGTATCCTGTCGAAGGGAGCTGCTTCAGGCCAGCCGAGAGTGCCGTCTCCTACCCTGAGGTGGATGTTGATGTACCCCAGGTTTCTGAGGGTCTCTCCGGCCTTTTCAGACAAGGCCCCGATCCTCTCAATAGAATATACCTCCCGCGAAAGCTCAGCTAATACAGCCGCCTGATAGCCCGAACCAGTGCCTATCTCGAGCACCTTTTCGTTTCCGGAAAGGGCAAGCAGCTCCGTCATGACCGCAACCATGTACGGCTGCGAAATGGTCTGACCTTCGCCGACAGGTAGCGCCATGTCGTCATATGCCCTGTCCCAAAGAGACTCGTCAACAAAGAGCTGCCTCGGGATCTTCTTCATGGCATCAAGGACCCGCTTGTCATGGAGCCCTCGCGGGACCAGCTGAAAATCCACCATTATGTCTCTCAGCGTCTGAAAAGTCATTTCTCCAAATGGTCCTTTCCTTTTCCCTCCCCAAGAGTTTAGCAGTATTTCTTCCGAAATTCTATCACCGCGGACCGGCCGAACAATCGTCCGCGGGCAATGAGGACCGGTGAGATAATCTAAAATTATAATTTTAAGTTGACAGCCGCGAGCCTCTTTGAATATTGTAAACTTTATGAAACTTCTTTCCGTAATCGTCATTCTTGCTCTTTGTTTTTCGATCGTGCCTCTCGTTTATGTCCCTCCTGCTTCAGGAAGCGCCACACCCGCCTTTGTTACTCTGGATGTTTGTCATAGCTCAGGCGCGGGTCTCCAATCGAACAGTGACACGCCGTTCATCTGCGAATGCTTGTGCAGGCCGGTTTCTTTAGTGAGTTCCTTTCTAATGAGAACGTCCGGCGGCTTTGCCGGATACCCGCTGATAGTCTTTCAGCAAGAGCAGCCCCCCGAATAATCGCAGCAGTTCCGGAGTTGTGAGTCTCTTTTTTTCTCCGCAGGCTTATGCCTGCACGGGACGGTCCTTAACGGACGTTCCTCCCTTTCGCACTGACTCCACTTCGGAAATTGTCCCAGACTTTTTTCTGAAGTGGAGTCCTTTTTAACTCTATGTGTGAGGATAAACAGAAGAAAGCCCATCGGGACGGCGGTAAACATCCGACCCGGTGTTTCCTTAAAACAGGAATTGTAAGGAGGAAATAGTGGAACAAAAAGTGATATCGAGGAGAGAGCTTATATTTAAAGCCGGTGCATTGGCAACCGGGGTTGCGATTGTTGCCGCCCCCGGCATAAAGATGCTGTCCAGCGCCGGGGCTGCTAAGAAGCCGTCGTCCGAACTTCCGTGGCCATACAAGAAATTTACAGCCGCCGAGATCAAGGAAGCAGGCAATATCGCCCACGACGCATGGTTCAAGGGCTTCTGCAGCTATGCGACCCTTATCGGGGGCGTCCAGATCCTCAGAAGGAAGGTAGGGGAGCCCTATAAGTCTTTTCCTGTCGAGCTTACAACTTTTGCCCACGGCGGAACAGCCGGATGGGGCGGTACCTGCGGCACGCTCATAGGGGCGGGCGTCCTCGCTACGCTGTGCGCTGGTCCCAAGGTCGGTGAGGCCATTGATAATGAGGTCTGCAATTTCTATGCAACGTCGGCGCTGCCGATCTTTGTTCCCGATCACCCCAGGGCCCAGCTCAGGACAACAAGTATCAGCGACTCCCCTGTCTGTCACCTCTCTGTCGGCAAGTGGATGAAGAAAGAGGGTGTAGGCTTTCTGAGTCCTCAGCAGATGGACCGGTGCGGCAGAGTTGCGGCAGATATGTGCATGAGAACCCTTGAATATCTGAACCAATGGGCAGACGGAAAGTTCGAGCCCAAAACAAAAGCACCTGTGATGGTCAATGAGATTCCGAGCCAGAACAACTGCACCGATTGTCACGGTGACAAAGTACCGAAGACCAGCGGAAAGTTCGGCACGGGTCTCAATCTCCTCAAGGGCGGACATTGATAGGCCCTTCGAGGCTTAAATTGCATAGGACACAAGGAAGGGCGGGGCGGTTCCCCGTCCTTCCTCCAGGTGAAATCGTAGCTCATGCTTCTGCCGAATATGACGACCGAGGCCGGAATAACGGGCCGATTAAAATAGAGCACCGCGAAAAAATAAAAGACCGCATGATACGAAAAGGAGGATCGTTTAATATGAGACCGCTGAAGACGTTCGTTGCATCATTCCTTGCAGCACTGTTTGTTCTCTTTCAATTACTAGTATGTATTACTCCGTCGGCGGCAGCTGCGGCCGATACGCAGGCCGCGGGGCGCTGCATGCAGTGCGGGATGGACATGAAGGCATTTGCACAAAGCCGTATGCGCATCTCCTTTAGCGACGGCTCGATCGTGGAGGTCTGCAGCATCCACTGCGCGGCCCTCGAGCTGAAAAAGAACAAGGACAAGCAGGTCAAGTCGATAATGGCAGCCGATTACGTGACAAAAGAGCTTATAGACGCCAGGACTGCAACGTGGGTGATCGGCGGAGACAGGCCAGGAGGCATGAACTCTCCTGCGAAATGGGCCTTTGCAAAGGAGGCGGACGCCCGGAATTTTGTGAGTGAAAACGGCGGCAAGGTCGCCACCTTTGACGAGGCGATGAAGTCTGCAAACGAGGAAATGGGAGGGGCTGCCGGCGAGCATCATGGGCACGCCTGCCATGAAGAACCGGGCGCGCAAATGCTGTTCAATCCCGCCTTCGGCGACGATATATACCATACCCATCCTGCGGGCATGTGGATGGTGACTTATAAGTTCATGCACATGAACATGAACGGTCTCCGCGACGGGACATCCGATGTCTCGGTCGACAAGGTGATCCCGATGAAAGGCACGAAGTACGGCTATATGATGGCGCCCACGAAGATGACCATGGACATGCACATGATGATGGTGATGTACGGCATAACCGACAGATTTACCGTTATGGCGATGGCGACTTACCTTAACAATGAGATGGACATGCTGATGAACATGGGTATGCGTAATAGACCGGAGGCCCCCATGCGCACGAGCGGCTTCGGAGACACCGAGCTGAGGGGCCTTTATCAGATCAGCAAATATTTTGTCGGCAGCCTCGGTCTCAGCCTGCCGACCGGCGCTATCGACAAGGAGTTCGAGACGATGGGCATGAGGTTCCGGGAGCCGTACGACATGCAGCTCGGCTCGGGCACGTTCGACCTCAAACCAGCGGTGACATACAACGCTCTCAGCGACGACGCGAAGTGGAATTGGGGTGCGCAGGCCATGTACACATATCACATCGGCAAGAACGACAGCCACTACAGTCTGGGCGACAGTTTCAAGGTGAACGGCTGGCTCCAGCGCGCATTGGGCCCGGTCACATCATGGGTCCGCCTGGCATACAGCACAACGGGCCGGATCGACGGACAGGACCCGGAGATACAAAAGCTCCTCGATCCCATGATGGGTGCGCCCACTCCGGACGCCGATCCGAACAACTACGGCGGCCAGCGGCTCGACGGGGCGATTGGTCTGAGTCTGATGAAAGGCCCTGTCAGTTTAGGGGTCGAGGCGGGACTGCCTCTATATCAGCGCCTGAACGGCCTGCAGCTGAAGACCGATTGGTTCCTTACGACGGCAATACAGATTATGTTCTGACACTTGAGGTTATTTTATAGTTGCACAGATTCATCAGTACATGCGGGGTTGATGCGCGGACTGTCTTATTTGTCCGTCATGCCGGACTTGGTCCGGCATCCAGTGTCTTTCAAAAGAAGACGAATGGATTCCGGCTCAACACACTGCCGGAATGACGAACGAAGGATGTGCAGACTATTATGAGCCCTTCTTAGCGGCCCTGCAGGCGCCTCAGTATCTCTCTTGCCGCGATTACGCCTGATACCGACGCTTGCACGAGTCCCCTGCTTACGCCGGCGCCGTCGCCTGTGGCAAAGAGGTTCTTTACCTCGGTCTCGAGGTTGTTGGTGAGCTTGAGCTGCATGGAGTAGAACTTCACCTCGACGCCGTATAGAAGGGTATGTCTCGAATTCACGCCGGGCGCTATCCTGTCGAGGGCCTCGATCATCTCCATGATGTCGCAGAGATAGCGATAGGGGATGACAAAGCTGAGGTCTCCAGGCGTGGCGTCTTTGAGCGTGGGCTGCACGATCCCCTTGGCTATGCGTTCACGGGTTGAACGCCTGCCGGAATAGAGGTCTCCAAGCCTCTGGACGATGACGCCCTGGCCGAGGAAGTTCGCAAGCTGCGCTATATAGCCGCCGTAGGAGATAGGCTCATTGAAGGGCTCGGTGAAGACAGTGCTCACCAGCAATGCGAAATTTGTGTTGTTCGTTCTCCTTCGAGCATAGCTGTGGCCGTTTACCGTCCATATCCCCTTGAGATATTCCTTCACGACCTCGCCGTAGGGGTTCACGCAGAAGGTCCTGACCCTGTCGTCGAATTTGCGCGAGTAGTAAATGAGCTTCGGCTCGTAGATCGCCTTGGTGAGGTGCTCGAACACCGGGGCGGGTATCTCCACCCGCACCCCTATATCCACAGGGTTCTGGAGGATGGTCAGCTTGAGCGCCTTCACCTCTCCCTCAAGCCACCGCGAGCCCTCTCTTCCCGGCGCCAGGATCACGAAATCGGACAGTATCTCTCCGCCGTCCTTCAGTCGAATGCCCTTCACCTTGTCGCCCTCCACAAGGATCTTCTCGGCCTCCGAATCGAAGAGTATCTCCACCTTATGGTTCAATGCCTCTCTCATCTTCTTGAGAAGGCCCCTGCAAAGGTCGGTCCCGATGTGCCTTATCTTGGAAGGGACCAGGGTGAGGTCATTCTTTGAGGCGAGCCTCTGGAGGTCTTTGATAGTCCCGGAGTCCGTGCCGTATATCTCCTCGGGGGCCCCGAATTTCAGGTATATCCCGTCTACGTGATCGATGAGAGACTGCAGCGTCTCCATGTCGATATAGCGCGAAAGGAAACCGCCCACCTCAGGCGAGAGGTTCAACTTCCCGTCGCTGAAAGCCCCGGCGCCGCCCCAGCCGCTCAGGAGATAACATTCAGGGCACTTGTTGCAGGAGATGTCCCTTATCTCCATGGGGCACTGTCTCTTGTCTATGTCTTTGCCTTTTTCTATCAGGAGGATCTTGAGTCCGCCGTTCTTCTCAAGCATCTCCAGGGCCGCGAATATCCCGGCCGGACCTGCTCCCACAATGGCCACATCGTACCGTTGCATAGCGTCAATCCTGTCTTGTCGGTTTTACTGTCTCACCAAAGGACTCGATCCGCGGTCTCATCAAGTCGAGGGCGGAATAATCGGTGAGGTCGAGGTGTATCGGCGTCACGGAGACATATCCTTCCTCCACGGCGCTGATGTCCGTATCCTCTGCGCGCTCCCAGTATGGGGTCCCGCCGCCGATCCAGTAATGCCTCTCGCCCCTCGGCGATAAGACCTCCTGTATAGCTCCGTCGTATGTCCTCTTCCCCTGCCGCGTGAGTCTTATCCCTTTCACGAGGCCGGCGGCAAGGTTGGGGACGTTGACATTGAGGAAGGTATCGTAGGGCAGCGGATTTTCGGTGATGAACTTCACCACTGCGACTGCAAAAAGGGCCGCGGTCTCGAAATGAAAGTTCCTGTCACCGGGCACGGACACGGCGAAAGACGGGATGTTCAGGATCGTCCCCTCTATCGCGGCCGAGACAGTGCCGGAATATGTGATATCGTCTCCGAGGTTTCCTCCCCGGTTTATGCCGGAGACTACGATGTCGGGTTTCCGGGGGAGGACCTTATGCACTCCAAGGACAACGGCATCTGTCGGCGTCCCGTTTACGGCGTATACGTGCTCCCTCAGCTCTTCAACCTTGAGCGGCCTGTGAAGGGTCAGGGCGTGGCCCACCGCGCTCCTTTCCCTGTCGGGAGCAACGATATATGCATCCCCGATCTCCTTCAGCGCCTTGAAGAGGGCTATCAGACCGGCGGAATGAACCCCGTCGTCGTTGGTAACGAGTATGACCATCCACTGCATTATATCATTTTGGAGATTCTCCTTGAAGAAGCGCTGGAGGGTGAGGGCGTCTATGGATAGGATGCTGAGCCCGCCTGCTCGATAGGCAGGTGCTAACCCCGTGGCTTGCTGCGGAAAATAGTTTACGTTATCGGAGTTGTCGGGCCTTTCGTCTTGATGTCTTCACTTTCTTTTTGGCTTTATACACTGTAATCTCTTCAGCTACAACAAGCCTTCTCCCATTGTCACTTGCTCTTTCAAATTCGATTTTTGCTTCCCTCAAGAAATCCCGGCCCTCCGTCTTAAGGCGATTAAGGGCCATGCCGCAATATTCTTTATCTATCTCGATGCCGATACTGTTCCGTCCGCATTTCATGGCTGCAAGCATTGTCGTCCCGGTTCCACAAAACGGGTCAAGGACTGTGTCGTCCCAGAAAGAGAACATTCTGACCAGCCGATAAGCAAGTTCATAAGGAAAAGGCGCGGGATGATGTTTCGTTGAAGCTCCGGTAATAGTCCAGAACTGCCTGAACCAATCAGAGAAATCGTCTTTGTTAATCATACTCAATCTTCTTTGTTCTTCGGTCGGTCGTCGATATCCCCCTGGTTTTCGCTGCATCAGGATAAACTCTATATCGTTTTTGACTATTGCATTAGGTTCATAAGGCTTCCCCAGGAACTTCGTCCCGTTATTTGCCTCAAATGTAGCATTGGAAATCTTATGCCAGATAATAGGGTTGAGATTATCGAAACCGATTTTACGGCATAGAACGGCTATGTCCGCATGGAGTGGCATTACAAGATGTCGCCCGTGTTCCCTCCTCGATAAACACACGTCGCCTACTACGCAGACCAGCCTGCCGCCCGGAACAAGGATGCGATAGACCTCCTTCCATACCTTGTTCAATTCAAAAAGGAATGATTCATAATCCGAGATGTGACCAAGCTGGGCCGGGTTTTCATTATATCTTTTTAGGTTCCAGTAAGGTGGAGAAGTGACCGCAAGATGAACAGATTCGTCTTCGACGAATGACAGGCAGCGGGTATCGCCTTGTATCAAGCGATGAGTCGTAATCCGGTTACCTGCAAGAGTCCCTGTGTTCATTGTCGCCTTTTTCCAAAGGCATTAATTTGTGCGATCAGCGATCGGGCATAAAGATCGAAGGTAAGGTCTTCGGAGGGCTCTTTGTAAGTGCCGTTAAGGCCATTGGCCCGGTCTGAAAGAAGGAATGCAGCGAAGTTGTAATGTCTCTCTCTAACTAACTTTCTGCAGAACAGTTCGTAACGCTTTGCATATGAGGCATTCCTGAATTCCTGAAATACCGTGAAATGGGGTTCTTTGACTTTGACCGGTTTTTGAGATTCCCCGCAATCTTCAAGAAGAAAAAGATAGCCGAGCCATGGTTTCACCGTCTTGTTGAATGCGCCTTCTCTATATGCAGTCCAAAGGTCTAAAGCGCTGCCCATGGCCTCTTCTGTACGGTTATTGAAATTGTTTCCGAATGAAGGTCCAACCTGGGACTTTGCTTCGAGTGCGACGAGCAATTGACCATCTCTTACCACCAAGAGGTCCCATTCCTTGGTCGGTCTGAAAAAGCCGGGCAATTCAACATATTTGTTGTGGAAGATATGCCGCTCGTCAATTCCGGCTTCAATAATGATATCGGTTATAAGAGATATGAACCCGTCCATCTGTGCGCCGCCTGTCACAGCGCTCCTCAACCCCTGGTCTGCTCTACCGGAGCTTTCCTGTTTCTTGGCCTGATTTGAACGGGTTACCCAGTAATGAGCCACCGCTTTTGAAACTCTTTCCGGAAGGTTCTTCAATATCTTCTCCATCGGGCTATTGTATGCTTTTCCCGCAGTTTACTGCAAGAATTAGATCAATATAAAGAATGGCTGAAATAAAGGGGAAAGGTTCTATATTATTTGACATGAATTATGTTCTTCACGGCCCATGCCTTTCGTCCTTGACAATGGCCGCGGGCGTGTGATAAAAAAGGACTGCCGTAGACTTTGCGATCAGGTGCGAGGAGGGCGCGTGGCAAAGACGGGGGAAAGCTTCAGCAGCCGAATATCCGGGACAAGCCGCAACAGTCGTGCGTTGGGCCTCAGCAGGCAAACAATTGGAGACAGTAGGTTACAATGAATATGGAGCAGTTAAGGGATTTGTTGACAACGGTGAATGCAAGTGTATCGGCACCGAATATTCTCTCGAAAAAGATTAGTTGAGGGCCAGCATAGGAATAGAAACGTGGGACACGGAGCCTGTCTAAAACATGATAAAACATAGGGACATTGAGTCTGTCCAAAAACTCCTAATTTGTCATCCTCCGGCTTGACCGGGGGATCCAGAACATATTGAAAAGACTGGATTCCCGCCTTCGCGGGAATGACGCGTCCTGTGGGAAGCGGTAGTTTTTTAGACAGGCTCCACTTCCCATATTTCTTGACAAGAAGTGTCCCCCCGTTATTTCCTCAAGAAGTTGTTCCACACTTTCTTTAATATAGCAAATACGCTATACTAATATCGTGAACTGGAAAATCAACTATTACAGTGGATCTCTACAACAGGAGATCCTCAGCATGCCTGCCGGCTTCCTTGCACGTTATTTGCGATATACAGACAGGATGGAGGTATTTGGTCCAGATTTAGGCATGCCTCACACGCGCGCAATGGGTGATGGCCTGTTTGAGCTGAGACTAAAGGCAGGCGAAGGAATTGCTCGTGTCTTCTACTGCGCGACGGTTGGCAGAAAGATCATGATACTTCACCAGTTTATTAAGAAGACAGACAAGACGCCGCCCCGAGAACTCGAACCAGTTCGGAGGCGTATGAAGGAGGTAAGAAATGCTCACACACAAGGAACTTAAGTCGCGTGCTCTTGCTCGCACGGAAGTGAGGGCCGAATATGATCGACTCGATGAAGAGTTTGCGCTTTTTGACGAATTCTTGAAAGCACGCACTTTGGCCGGTATCACTCAGGCAGAGGTTGCCAAACGTATTGGTACAACGCAATCTGCAGTGGCGCGTCTGGAATCCGGAAAAGGAAAGCACTCACCGTCATTGGCCACATTGCAAAAATATGCTCACGCCCTTGGTTATCGACTTGAATTGAGGCTGATCAATGAGACTATAAAGGCAGGCAGGCTAAGAAAACACTCAAGCGGACGCGGGAGAAGATTCCGCACCGGTTAGCTCAGTCGTGAGAGTCGATCATACTGCTAGAATCTTCTGGGTGGGGATAATTCTTTTCGCGGCAACTAAGGGATTTCATTAGTCAGGCAAAGACCGATTACTGGGTTTTGGTCATCTCTTTTTCAATCTTTGTTGACAGCGGCAGGAGATTCCTATAATGTTAGAAATATATGACTGCCAGGAATCAATTTTCGCGCAAAGGCGCGGCGGCCCAGCGTGAGATGGGCCGGAGCGGTCATTGAAATAGCATAATCCCTGATAAGGACGGAGGTTTATCCGATGGAAAAATGGAAATGTACGATCTGCGGTTACATCTATGAGCCGGAGCTGGGAGATCCTGACGGCGGGGTAGCGCCGGGGACACCCTTCGAGCAGCTGCCCGATTCCTGGGTATGTCCGGTGTGCGGGGCCACAAAAGACATGTTCGAGAAGGTCTGACAGGAGGTATTTATGAATTCAGTCGAGATAGCGATAAAGATGGAAACGGACGCCATAAATTTTTACACCGAGGCCTCCGAAAAAGTGAAGAACAAGGTGGGAAAGAAGATGTTCCTCTCCATAGCCGGAGATGAAAAGCGTCACCTCGATATGCTTTCGGACATAGTGAAGGGCCTCGACCTCCATATCAAGGAGGCAAGTCCGATGAAGAACATAAAGACGGTGTTTGAAGAGCTGAGGGATGAAATGATGGAGAGGGTGGCAGCAACACAGGACGAACTGAATGCCTTCAAGATAGCATCTGACATGGAGAAGGAAGGCATTGCGTTTTATAAGAAGGCCGCCTCAGAGGCGGCGTCCGCAAAGGAAAAGGCCCTTTTTGAGAGACTTGTGAAAGAGGAAGAGCAGCACTATGCGGCTTTTTCGAATACCTATTTCTTCCTGAAAGACTCAGGAAGCTGGTTTATGTGGGAGGAGCACAGCATCGTTGACGGGGGGACGCCCTGGGCATAATGCTTTTTTTTGTTTGCAGCGCCCCCCTTTTCGAGCGTCAGTCACCGCTAGGATTCCCCTATAAATCGGCAAGCTGTTAGAGTACCCGCTTTCCCGCCTTTTCACTCCTGCCGAAATTCCTAAATTGAATTCGAGGGCCTAATTTGATATTCTCATAGTTAGGTCTCAGTCTATCCGGAGGTTTGATATGGCCCGTATCCCGAGTCCGAGCTATAGTGTGACGATCCGCGCAGAGATCGAGAACAGAGTCGGCATGTTTTCGCGCATGGCGAGCGCTGTCAGCCATGCCGGGGGAGACCTGGGCGCTATCGATATAGTCCGGGTTGAAAAGGGGAAGATCGTCAGGGACATTACCGTCAACGCCCGCGACGAAAAACACGAGCAGCGGATCGTGAATTGTATCAGGAAGATCGAAGGGATCAAAGTCCTCAGGGTAATGGACCGCACCTTCTCCGCGCACGAGGGCGGCAAGATAGAGATACACAATAAGGTGCATGTGCGGGACAGGGAAGACCTCTCGAAGGTCTATACCCCCGGTGTCGCGCGGGTTTGCCGGGACATTCAGGAGCATAAGGACCATGCTTACAGATACACCATCAAGGGCAATGCGGTCGCCGTGGTGACTGACGGCACGGCAGTGCTGGGCCTGGGAGACATTGGTCCGGAGGCCGCCATGCCTGTGATGGAGGGCAAGGCGATGATCTTCAAGGAGTTCGCCGACATAGACGCGTTTCCCATAGCCCTGAACACGAAAGACACCGAAGAGATCATCGAGACCGTCAAGCATATCTCTACTCCCTTCGGAGGCATAAACCTTGAAGACATCTCTGCACCGAGGTGTTTTGAAGTGGAGATGCGGCTGAGGAAGGAACTTGACATCCCCGTCTTCCATGACGATCAGCATGGCACTGCGGTCGTCGTTCTCGCGGGACTGATAAATGTCGCACGACTGCTGAAAAAAGACATAAGGAATTTCAGGGTGGTTATCCTGGGGGCGGGCGCTGCCGGCATCGCCAATGCAAAGATGCTCTCTTCATACGGGGTCAGGGACATCGTCGTGTGCGACAGGGCAGGCGCGCTCTATCCGGGAAGGAAGGCGGACATGAACGCCTACAAGGCCGCAATTGCGGAAAGGACAAACCCCCGAAGGGTGAAGGGTCCGGTTTCCGCTGCCATGAAGGGCGCGAATGTTTTTCTCGGGCTGGCGGGGCCAAGGGCCATAACCGCCCAGGACATACGGAAGATGGACAGGAACCCCGTTCTTTTCACGCTTGCCAATCCGGATCCTGAGATAGACCCTGAAGAGGCCCTTCCGCTGGCGAAGGTGCTTGCCACCGGGCGGTCCGATTATCCGAATCAGATAAATAACATGCTCGGTTTCCCCGGCATATTCAGGGGGCTTCTCGACGTAAGGGCCAGGGGTGTCAACGAAGAGATAAAATTCGCCGCTGCCAAGGCGATTGCGCATATGGTGAAGGATGATGAACTGCACGAGGATTATATCATACCGAGCGGGTTTGACCGCAAGGTCGTTTCTAACGTCGCCCATGCCGTGGCCGAGGCGGCAAGAAAGACGGGATTGGCGAGAAGATAAGAATTGCGGGGCGGTAAGAAGGCGGATACCCGGCAGCGCATGTGACGCGGGCAGACGTACTCCAGAGTCTTCAGAAAACGATGATTTATTTGAGATCGGCAGTGAAAGGGTATTTAACAATACGTGAAGTTTGCCAGCAGACAAGTCGTGTGCTTCGGGTACTCAAGGTATCGTTGCTGAAGACTCTTCCGCACATCAACCAGCGTCGATACGTGAGTTCATGCAGCTATAAGGTGCATATATGCGATTTCTGAAAAGCATGGTTGGAAGGAAGGTCGTCATGGCTGTAAGCGGCCTGGTGATGCTGCTCTTTGTCATCGCTCACCTGCTCGGCAACACCACGATCTTCGCAGGCTCCGACAGCCTCAATTCCTACGCGGAGAAGCTGCACGATCTTGCGCTCCTGATCTGGACTTACAGGCCTATTATGATCGCAGCGGTCTTCCTTCATGTTTTTTTCGGCATTCAGCTTACCGCCGAAAACTACAAAGCCAAACCCGACTCATATGCTATAAGGAAAAGCCTCAACTCGACCTTTGCCGGGAGAAGCATGATCTGGACGGGAGTGCTTCTTGGGGTTTTTATAATCTATCATCTCCTTCAGTTCACATTTCAGGTCACCGATCCTGCGATTTCGGCCGACAGGAACTTCGATGTGTTCGGACGACCCGACGTGTTCCACATGGTAGTCCGGACTTTCAGAAGATCCGCTGTCGCTCTTGTCTATATCGGCTCAATGATAGCGCTTGCCTTTCATCTTTCTCACGGCATACAGAGTTTTATCCAGACACTGGGTCTGAATAATGAAAAGACGCTGCCCTTTTTTCAAAAGTACGGCACTCTTGTGGCGGTCATTATTTCGGCCGGATTCATATCCATACCCGTGGTTATCCTCGCAGGGATACTGAAGGGGTAGAGTTAGTGATACTCGACGGGAAATGCCCATCCGGTCCACTCTCCGAGAAGTGGGAGAAGCGTCTGCACGAGATGAGGCTGGTCGGACCTGCGAACAAACGCAAATTTACTGTCATAGTGGTGGGAGCGGGTCTCGCCGGGACCTCCGCCTCCGCAACCCTGGCCGAACTGGGTTATAAAGTCGAAGTGTTTTGTTACCAGGACAGTCCTCGCCGGGGCCACAGTATTTCAGCCCAAGGTGGGATCAACGCGGCCAAGAATTATCCAAATGACGGCGACAGCGTCTACCGCCTCTTCTATGACACCGTAAAAGGAGGAGATTTCAGGTCGAGGGAGGCAAATGTTTACAGACTTGCGGCGGTGAGCAGCAATATCATCGACCAATGCGTTGCTCAGGGAGTGCCTTTTGCGCGCGACTACGCAGGTTATCTCGAAAACCGCTCCTTCGGCGGGGCGCTGGTATCGCGCACCTTCTACGCCCGGGGCCAGACCGGACAGCAGTTGCTGCTCGGGGCCTATTCGGCCCTCTGCCGTCAGATAAAGGCAGGCTCTGTGAGAGTGCATCCGCGCACCGAGATGCTCGATCTCGTAGTAGTGGACGGCGAGGCCAAGGGCATCACGACGAGAAATCTCATTACCGGAGAAATCGCATCTTATGCGGGGGACGCGGTCTGTCTCTGTTCCGGCGGTTATTCGAATGTCTATTGCCTTTCGACAAACGCGATGGGCTCCAATGTGACGGCGACATACCGGGCCTTCAAGAAAGGCGCTTTCTTTGCCAATCCCTGTTTTAACCAGATTCATCCCACGTGCATCCCGGTTACAGGGGAGCACCAGTCCAAGCTCACTCTCATGTCTGAATCTCTGAGAAACGACGGCAGGGTCTGGGTCCCCGGGAAGAAGGGCGACAAGAGACCGCCGAAAGAGGTGCCGGAGGCTGAACGGGATTATTTCCTGGAGCGCAAATACCCGAGCTACGGAAATCTTTCTGCAAGAGACGTTGCCTCGCGCGCAACGAAGGAGGTCTGCGACGAGGGACTCGGGGTCGGACCAGGGGGGAGGGGCGTTTACCTCGATTTTGCAGACGCGATAAGCAGGCTCGGCGAGGAGAAGGTCCGCGAGCGCTACGGCAACCTCTTCGAAATGTACGAAAAGATAACCGCCGAAGACGCGTACAAACAGCCGATGCGCATTTATCCCGCTCCTCATTATGCCATGGGCGGTCTTTGGGTTGATTACAATCTACAGAGCAACATCCCCGGACTTTTCGTGCTCGGCGAGGCCAACTTCTCTGACCACGGGGCCAACCGTCTCGGCGCGAGCGCTCTCATGCAGGGACTTGCCGACGGCTATTTCATAATCCCTTATACGATAGCCGATTATCTCGCGGCGACAACGCCCGGGAAGGTCAAGGCAGATCATGCAGAATTCGGTAAGTCAAGAGAAGATGTCGACGGCCGCACCAGGAAGCTGATTTCATTAAAAGGCTCGAAGACGGTCAATGAGCTGCACCGGGAACTGGGTAAGATAATGTGGGAATATGTGGGCATGTCCCGGAGCGCCGAGAGTCTCAGGAAGGCGCTGAAACTTATTCCCGAGCTTCGCGCTGAGTTCTGGGAGAACGTGAGGGTGCCGGGCAGCGGGGCAGAACTGAACCAGGAGCTTGAGAAGGCCGGCCGTGTGGCGGATTTTCTCGAATTTGGAGAACTTATAGCTTATGACGCTTTGCACCGGAATGAATCCTGCGGTGCCCATTTCCGCGAGGAGTTCCAGACGCCTGACGGCGAAGCGAGGCGCGACGACGAGAAGTTTTGCTACGTTGCGGCATGGGAATTCAAAGGTGAGGGTGGAGAGCCTGAACTCCATAAGGAGCCGCTTGTGTTCGAGACGGTCCGGCTGGCAACGAGGAGTTATAAGTAGTATGAACCAAAGAGGCACCGAGACACTGAGAGGAATAACTGAGAAGGAAGATTTCTTTGTCCTCTGTGCCTCCGTGGCTCTGTGGTGAAAGAGGGCTTCAGATGAACCTTACTTTATATATCTGGCGGCAAAAAGGCCCCGATGAGACCGGAAAGATGGAGCGGCATGATGCAAGAGATGTAAGCCGCGACATGTCTTTTCTTGAAATGCTCGATGTCGTAAACGAAGGTCTGGTCAAGAACGGGAAGGAACCTGTCGCGTTTGACCATGATTGTCGCGAGGGGATCTGCGGCATGTGTTCGCTGGTCGTTAACGGGGTCCCGCACGGACGCAAGGAAAAGACGACCGTCTGTCAGCTCCATATGAGACATTTCAAGGATGGAGACGCAATATACATAGAGCCCTGGCGCGCGCGGGCCTTCCCGGTTATAAAGGACCTCATAGTGGACCGGAGCGCGATGGAGCGCATTATGTATTCCGGAGGCTATATCTCTGTGCATACCGGCGGCGTTCCGGACGGGAATGCCGTTCTCATATCCAAGGAAGACGCTGAAACCGCGATGGACGCGGCAGAGTGCATCGGGTGCGGGGCATGTATCGCCGCATGTCCTAACGGTTCCGCCATGCTCTTCACCGCGGCGAAGGTGTCTCATCTTGCCACACTCCCCCAGGGACGGATCGAAGCGGCAGTTCGTGTCTGTGCAATGACCGAGGCCATGGCAGGGCAGGGCTTCGGGAACTGCAGCAATCATTACGAGTGCGAGGCGGTCTGTCCGAAAGGGATCAGTGTCAAGTTTATCGCCAAGTTGAACAGGGAATTCATGAGGGCAGCATTTATAAAATGGAAAAGAGAGAGAAATGATTAAGCGCATAAACACAGAGGGGAAGGATAGGAATTAAGAAAACTTTATAGCGCTATTCTCTGTGGCGCTGCAGCTATTTATAAAGAAATCCGATTCGAGGAGGGAAGTATGAAACGTTTGTCTTTCGCTGTTGTCTTTATATTTGTGCTGAGCATCTTTGCGGCACCTGTTCTCGCAGCCAACACCTTTGAGCTTGTGATCCCGCTGCCCCTGACAGGGAAACAGGCCAAATTTGGCGAGATGATGAAGCGGTCCTATGAAATGGCTGCTGAAGAGGTGAATGCCAGGGGCGGCATCAAGAAGAAGAAATTGATATTGGCTTTTGAGGATTCCGGCGCCAAGCCCGAGACAGCGAGGGCGATCGTCGAAAGACTCATCGATGTGAAAAAGCAGCCTATTATCGTCGGAGAGTATACCTCCGCCTGCGCAAAGGCGGTTGCCGCAGTCGCTGAAGAGAGGAAGACGCCGTATCTCATTGTGGCGAGCGCGGACGACGAGATCACACAACAGAACTATAAGTACGTGTTCCGTCAGAACCAGGTGAACGACCACTATGCGGATGCCCTGGTTTCGTTCTTCAGGGACGTCGTAAAGCCCAGGACCATAGCGATACTGTACGAAAGCTCGGCCTTCGGCACCTCGGGAGCGGAAGCCATGGCAAAGGATGCCGCTAAACTCGGCGTGAGGGTGGTGATGAAGGAAAAATATGAGGCCGGCTCCGTGGACTTCAGACCGCTTCTGTCCAAGGTCAAGGCGGCGCGGCCTGATGTGGTATATATGGTCTCATACGTTATGGACGCGTCTTTGCTCATGAAACAGATCAAGGAATTGCGTGTCGATGCCAAGCTCTTTGCCGGAGGCGCTGCGGGATTTGCGATCCCTGAATTCATAGAAAATGCAAAGGACGCGGCTGAGTATGTCGTCAGCGCCACTCTCTGGACAGAACAGTTGAAGTACCCCGGGGCCGGGGAATATGCAGAGAAATACAAGGCCAGATACGGCGCTTATCCGTCCTATCACGGGGCGTCGGCGTACTCCGCTATATTTGTCGTCAAGAACGCCCTTGAAAGGGCGAAGAGCTGGACTCCGGACGCTATCCGCGATTCGCTCAAGGCGACCAATCTTATGACCGCGTTCGGTCCCATCAGGTTCGAAAACAGGGAAGGGTACCGGAACCAGAACTTTATGGACACGCTTGCCATTCAGGTCCAGAGCGGAAGGTTCGAGACGATCTGGCCCCTGAACCATGCGAGCAAGAGATACATCTATCCCATTCCGACCTGGAGACAGAGGAGATAGAAGAATACGGGAGCCATGACATCCGCGCAAATCGAGGTTCTTCTTCAGACACTGATATCGGGCATTCTTCTCGGCGGTCTGTACGCCCTTATCGGGCTCGGCATGACCCTTATCATGGGCGTGATGAAGATCATCAACCTTGCGCACGGCGAACTCATGATGGTAGCCATGTATATCGCCTACTGGATGTTCGTGCTCTTTCACGTCGATCCCTACCTCTCTGTCTTCATAGCTGCGCCGGTAATGTTTTTCCTCGGCGTAATGATACAGAAATTCCTCATCAATCCGGTCCTCAGGGTAGAATCCATCCTGCCGGAGAACCAGGTCATACTGACTGTAGGGATAGGTATGGTCCTTTCCAACCTCGCGACAATGTTTTTCACATCCGATTATAGGTCTACCCCGGTAGGCTATGCGACCGATGCCCTTTACCTGAGCGACTACTGGAAGTCGTCGCCGATTGAACTTTCGCTTTCGGTGCCGTGGTCGGTCTCCTTTGTCTTCGCGGTCATCATAACAATTGCCCTCTGGTTTTTCCTGAGCAAGACGGACACGGGGAAATCCATAAGGGCCACGGCCCAGGATCCGGAGGCGGCCCTCCTGATGGGAGTCAACATTAAGCTTATGCGGGTTATCACCTTTGGACTCGGCTCCGGGCTTGTGGGCGCGGCAGGGTGTCTCCTGCTCCCCATTTATTATTTGTTCCCGGCCCTGGGAGGACAGTTCACGTTGATCGCCTTTGTTATCACAATACTCGGAAGGCTGGGCTCCGCCATGGGCGCCATCATCGGCGGTCTGGTCCTGGGGGTCTTTGAGTCCCTGACCGCCACTTACATCGGGATGGGCTGGGCGCCTGTCGGGAGGTTCGTGATGTTCATCGCCTGCCTTGTGTTCCTACCAGGAGGCGTAGCTTCCCTGCTCAGGAAAAAGAGGTTCGGCGCTTGAGGAGATATGTGCCTTTTGTCATTCTAGCGATCCTGGCGGCCTTGCCGCTGACCGGGCTGAGCAGCTACGCGATGCATTTGGTCATTCTTGTCGTCATGTGGTCCGTGGTCGGCATGGCATGGAACCTCCTGGGCGGATATTGCGGACAGGTGTCCTTCGGACACGCAGCATACTTCGGCGTCGGCGCATATACTGCAGGCATCCTTTACACTAAGATGGCGATCTCCCCGTGGTGGGGAGTACCGCTCAGCATCCCGGTGGTCGCGCTGTTCTCATTCTTCCTTGGATACATCGTGCTCAGACTCAGGGGACCTTTTTTCGCCCTTGCCACTCTTGCCAGCGGCGAGGTGATGAGGGTCACCGCTGAGAACCTTGTGGACTTTACCGGCGGGACCCTGGGCATAATGATACAGGAAAGGACCTGGGTGGAGAAGACTTGGTATTACTACATCATCCTGCTCGTCGCAACCGTGACCTTCGTCCTGGTGAAGAAACTGGCCGAGTCGAAACTCGGATATTATTTCGTGGCAATTAGAGAAGACCAGGACGCTGCGGAATCCATGGGAATCAACACGACGCTTTACAAGACGCTTGCGCTCTGCATAAGCGGCTGCCTGACGGGCGCGGCAGGCGCGTTCTATATGAATTACATGGGGTATATCGACCCCAATGTCGTTTTTGCACTTCACGACATTTCGATCATCACAATAATGATCGTCATGGTGGGGGGCGTCGCCACTTACTGGGGACCCGTCGTGGGCGCCGTGATCATGGTCTTGTTGGCGGAGTGGATACGCTCCATACCCGGCCTCGGCACGGCGCATTATACCTTCTTCGGTATTTTGCTGATCATAATAATCATCTTTCTGCCGAACGGCATCGTGGGCGATTTCCCAAAGCTGAAGAGGCTTCTTAAATTGCAGAAGGCGTGATGGCGGACCTGCTCGAAGTGAAAAGGATATCGATGCTCTTTGGAGGGCTTGCAGCCGTAAACGACGTGTCCTTCACCGCAGGAAAGGGAGAGATATTAGGCCTCATCGGTCCCAACGGCGCCGGGAAGACCACTGTTTTTAACATTGTGAACGGTTTCTATAAGCCCACGAAGGGGGAAGTCTTATTTAAGGAGAGAAGGATATCCGGGCTCAAGCCCCATCAGGTCTGCCGTCTCGGCATCGCCAGGACCTTTCAGGTGGTGAAACCCCTGCAGAGGATGAGCGTCTTTGACAATGTCCTGTCGTCGGCTTTCCTGAGGGCGAAGGGCCGAGCGGAGGCGGAAGGGATCGCAACGGATGCGATAGCCTTCACAGGGCTCGCGGATGACAGGGACGTGATATCGAAGGGCCTGCCTCTGGGAAAGCGGAAGAAGCTTGAGATATCGCGGGCACTCGCCACGCAGCCTGAGTTTCTCCTCCTCGACGAGTCCTTTGCGGGGCTTAATCCGCATGAGCTCGACGAATCGATCGAGATAATAAGAAATATAAAAGCGAGAGGAATAACAGTGATGATTATCGAGCACCATATGAGGGTCGTAATGTCCATTTCCGACCGAATTGTCGTCCTCAATTACGGCGAAAAGATCGCCGAGGGGACGCCGGGCGAGATAGCGAAGGACCCTCTCGTGGTAGAGGCATACCTGGGAGAAGAGAGAAGTGCTTGAGATAAGAGGGATCGACGTCTCCTACGGCGACACGCAGGTGATAAGGGACCTTTCCTTAGAAGTGAGAAAGGGTGAAGTTGTGGCGCTTATAGGGGCCAACGGGGCGGGAAAGTCCACGACCCTGAAGACGATCTCCGGCCTGCTGAGAGCGAGGAAGGGAGAAATACTTTTTGAAGGGACCCCTGTTCATAAGGCTGAGGCTTACAAGCTCATCGGGATGGGTCTTTCCCTCTGCCCGGAGGCGAGGAGGCTCTTTGTGGAGATGACGGTGGACGAGAACCTGGACATGGGCTCCCTTAAGGGTGAGGCGAAGAGACAGAGGCAAAGGACAAAAGAGGCGGTATTTGGGCTCTTCCCTAGGCTCAAGGAGCGCAGGAGGCAGATTGCCGGGACCCTGAGCGGAGGAGAGCAGCAGATGGCGGCGATCGGAAGGGGACTGATGTCTCTGCCTAAGCTGCTCATGTTCGATGAGCCTTCACTCGGCCTTGCGCCGATCCTTGTGCGCGAGATATTCGACATCATAAAAAAGATACGGGAGGATGGAACGACTGTCCTGATCGTAGAGCAAAACGTGAAGCAGTCTCTTGCGGCTGCGGACAGGGCATATGTTCTCGAAACAGGGAGACTGGTCATGCAGGGAACAGGCGAGGCCTTGCTCAGCAATGAGCATGTCAGGACGGCCTACCTCGGAGTTTAAGGCGGAAGTTGTCGAAATATGAAAGTTTTGCGGATCTACAATTTCTTGTTGTTGAACTTTGAGAGCTTCTTCAGGCCCTGCATGAGACTCGCAAAGTCTTCGATCGTGAGAGACTGGGGGCCGTCGCAAAGGGCCTTCTGAGGATCCGGATGGACCTCGACTATTATCCCGTCTGCGCCGCAGGCCATGGCTGCAAAGCATAGAGGCGGCACGTAATTCCGGGACCCCGTGGCGTGAGAGGGGTCTACAATTATCGGCAGATGGGACCGCTCGTGAATTACAGGGACAGCAGAGATGTCCAATGTGTTGCGAGTTGAAGTCTCAAAGGTGCGGATCCCTCTCTCGCAGAGAATCACGTCCCTGCATCCTTCCGACAGCACGTACTCGGCGGACATAAGGAACTCCTGAATGGTCGTAGACATGCCCCTCTTCAGGAGTATCGGCTTTCCGAATTTGCCGACCCTTCGCAGGAGAGGAAAATTCTGGACATTTCTCGCCCCTATCTGGAGGACATCGGCGTATTCGCCCACGAGCTCCACGTCCTCGGGATTGACGACCTCAGTAACGAAGGGCAGTCCTGATTCCTTTTTTGCGACTGCAAGGAGTTTAAGGCCTTCTTCCTCGAGTCCCTGAAACGCGTAAGGCGAAGTCCTCGGTTTGAAGGCGCCGCCCCTCAGCATCCTCGCGCCCGCTTTCTTTACTCGAATGGCGGTCTCGACGATCTGCTTTTCGGTCTCGACAGAGCAAGGCCCCGCTATCACCCCGAAGTGGCCCGCGCCGAAGGCGGCGCCACCGACCTTGACGACCGTGGGTTCTTTTTTCATCTCCTTGCTCGCCAGCTTGTACGGCTGAAGGATGGGGACTAATTTTTCGACGCACGGTATCGCTTCAAGGGCATAGAGAAGGTGCTTGTCCCTGTCATCTCCCACTGCGCCGATAACAGTCCTTTCAACCCCGACTATCGCATGTGCCTGAAATCCGAGGCCCTCCACCTTCTTTATGACCGACTCCACTCTATTACGCTTGCATCCTTTCTTCAAGACGATAATCATCAGGATCTCCCCCTTTAAGCACTCTTTATGTATATCAACCTTGCGCCGGTTTCCGCAAGCAAAAAATTTTGTTCTTAGTTTAACACAAAAAGCCCTGATATTATTTGATGTGGCCTGCTTGGACATGTTATATTACACACTAAATCAGGAGGTTCGAAGTCGTGCTTATCGTTCAGAAATACGGCGGGACGTCCGTTGCCAATGTGGAGCGCATAAAGGCTGTCGCGGATCGCGTGGTAAGGACCGCCCGCGAGGGAAATGAAGTCGTAGTAGTAGTTTCAGCTATGGCCGGCGAAACCGATAAGCTCATCGGCCTTGCCCATCAGTTGTCTTCCAGCCCGAGCGAGAGGGAGATGGACCTTCTTCTTTCTTCCGGCGAGCGCGTGACGAGCGCTCTTACGGCCATAGCCATAGAGTCGCTCGGCCATAAAGCCATGGCGTTCACGGGCCGGCAGATGGGAATAATTACGGATACCGTCCACACGAAAGCGAGGATCGAGAGGATCACCGGAGAACGGGCCAGGAAGGTAATCGAAGAAGGATTTATCGTAGTGGTCGCGGGATTTCAGGGCATAACGGAAGGCGAGGACGCGGTCACGACGCTCGGGCGCGGAGGGTCCGATCTTTCTGCGGTTGCGATAGCCTCGGCGCTTAACGCCGATCTTTGCGAAATATACACCGACGTGGACGGAGTCTACACCACCGATCCCAATATAGTCCCCGAGGCCAGGAAACTGGAGAAGATCTCCTACGAGGAGATGCTTGAGCTTGCGAGCCTGGGCGCCAAGGTGCTCCAGACGAGGTCCGTCGAATTTGCGATGAAATATGAGGTGCCTGTAGTTGTAAGGTCGAGTTTCAACGATCATCCCGGCACGCTGGTCACCAAGGAGGATGCGGAGATGGAAAAAGTTGTAGTTTCTGGAGTTGCGTATGACAAGAACCAGGCCAAACTGACTGTTATGGCTGTGCCGGACAGACCCGGCATCGCGGCAAAACTCTTCAAGGGCGTGGCCGATGCGAATATCGTTGTGGATATGATCGTCCAGAACGTAAGCAGTGACGGGAAGGCCACGGACATCTCGTTCACCATTCCAAAGACGGACGCGAGAAAGGCTTTGAAACTGACGGAGGAGATCGCAAAGGAGCTCGGGGCAAGGGGTGTGGCGCTGAGGGAGGACATAGCCAAGATTTCTATCGTAGGCGTGGGGATGAGGACCCACTCCGGCGTTGCGGCAAAGATGTTCGATACGCTCGCCGCGCACAGGATAAATATTGCGATGATAAGCACTTCAGAGATAAAGGTGTCGTGTATCATCGACTCGAAGTACACCGAACTCGCGGTCAGGGTCCTGCATGATGCCTTTGAGCTGGAGAAGGCAGGTTCCTCGAAGCCGGGGAAAGCAAGGTCTGCCGGTAAGAGAAAATTGTTATACTAACATAACGAAAATGCGAGTGGCAGCCCCTTCAGAAAGATTTAGAGTAGCCGTTCTTCCGGTTGCAGCAGTGGCACGGACGGCGACTGGCATAGTTCATTCACGGCTGGTTAACCCTGACCCTGAGTAAATTTTTCCTCACCGGCCGCGACGCGCAATGATTTCATATTTAGAGATATGGATATGAAGAAGATAAAGAAGATAGAGATATATGACACGACTCTCAGGGACGGGGCCCAGACTGAGGACATCTCTTTTTCGGTAGAGGACAAGCTCCGGATAACCGAAAGACTCGATGAACTGGGCGTTCACTTTATTGAAGGCGGATGGCCGGGCTCGAACCCGAGGGACGCCGAATACTTCAAGAGGGTAAAGAGATTGAAACTTGCGAATGCGAAGGTCGCCGCTTTCGGAAGCACCCACAGGCCGAGGCACAAGGTGGAGGACGACGCGAATATCAAGGCCCTTCTTGGATCGAAGACAGACGTGGTGACCATAGTAGGAAAGACGTGGGACTTTCATGTGAGGGAGGCGCTGAGGATCGAGCTCGATGAGAATGTGGAGATAATCCATAATTCCGTTTCGTATCTTAAGAAATATGTGGAGAAAGTCTTCTTTGACGCCGAGCATTTTTTTGACGGATACAGGGACAATCCCGCCTTCGCGAAGAAGTGTTTGCGCGCGGCGCAGGATGCGGGAGCTGACTGCATCGTACTCTGTGATACCAACGGAGGAAGCCTGCCGCAGACAGTCGGAAGCGCGATGGAGAAGATATCAGGGACCATCTCCGCTTCCATTGGAATACATGCACACAACGATTCGGAGTGCGCGGTCGCGAACTCTCTCATCGCTGTAGAGCTCGGGGCCTCCCAGGTCCAGGGGACCATAAACGGTCTGGGTGAGAGGTGCGGGAACGCAAACCTATGCTCTGTCATTCCCAACCTTCAGATAAAGACCTGGTTTGATGTCATTACCGATGAGAACATGAGGCGGCTGAGGGAGGTTTCAAGATTCGTAAACGAGATAGCTAATTTCAGGCATTTCAAGAGACAGCCCTTTGTCGGAGACAGCGCCTTTGCCCACAAGGGCGGAATACATGTAAGCGCGATAGTGAAAAGGCCCGAGACCTACGAGCATGTGCGGCCCGAGCTTGTCGGCAACTCCCAAAGGGTCCTTATATCAGACCTGGCGGGCAAAAGCAATATATTAAGAAAGGCCAAGGAGTTCGGGATAGAGCTTGGCCCTGATTCGCCTGAGATACAGGACATAGTGACAAGACTCAAGGAACTCGAAAACGAGGGGTTCCAGTTCGAGGGGGCGGAGGCGTCCTTCGAGCTCCTCATGAAGAAGTCGCTCGGACTTCACAGGAGGTTCTTCGACCTTGTCGGGTTCAGGATCATCGTTGAAGAGAAGAAGCAGCATGGCGTACCGGTCGAGGCTACGATAATGCTCAAGATGCCCAACGGCCAGATTGAACATATGGCGGCTATAGGGAGCGGCCCTGTGAATGCCCTTGACAATGCGTTGAGGAAGGCGCTCACAAAGTATTATCCCCAGCTGCAATCCGTGAAACTCCATGACTACAAGGTCAGGGTGCTTGAGGCGGGCAAGGGTACGACCGCGAAGGTCAGGGTCCTCATAGAATCAGGGGACGAAAAGGACAGATGGGGCACTGTGGGCATGTCCGAGAATATCATTGAGGCCTCGTGGCAGGCGCTCGTCGACAGTTTTGAATATAAGCTTCTCAGGGAAGAACAATCATAAACAGGAGGAATACATCTATGAAGGTCTACTACGATAAGGACGCCAAACTCGGGGTCCTCAAAGGGAAGAAGATTGTAATAATGGGTTACGGCAGCCAGGGACACGCACATGCGAACAACCTCAGGGACAGCGGGATGAACGTGATCATAGGCATCAGAAAGGGCGCAAGCTGGGACAAGGCGGCCGCGGCGGGGTTCAAGGTGATGACCCCCTCGGAGGCTGCCAAGGCTGCGGACGTCATAATGATACTCCTGCCGGACGAGTTTCAGGCGGATGTCTATAAGAACGAAATCGCGCCGAATATCAAGAAAGGCGCGTACCTTGCGTTTGCGCACGGCTTCAATATCCATTTCGGCCAGATAGTCCCTTCGCCCGACATCAACGTCTTTATGACTGCGCCAAAGGGACCGGGACATCTAGTAAGGTCGGAGTATACGAAGGGAAGCGGCGTCCCCTGCCTGATAGCGGTCCATCAGGACCCATCGAGAAAGACAAAGGAGATAGCGCTTGCTTATGCATCGGCGATAGGCGGCGGAAGGGCCGGTATCATAGAGACGACTTTCAGGGAAGAGACCGAGACCGACCTCTTCGGAGAGCAGGTAGTCTTGTGCGGAGGGCTCACTTCTCTTATTCAGGCGGGATTCGAGACCCTGGTCGAGGCGGGTTATGCCCCTGAGATGGCCTATTTCGAATGTCTTCATGAGGTGAAGCTCATCGTTGACCTGATATATGAGGGCGGCATCTCCAACATGAGGTATTCGATCAGCAACACGGCCCAATACGGAGACCTCACAAGGGGATCGAGGGTCATTACTGGAGAGACGAAGAAGGAGATGAAGAAGATCCTGGATGAGATACAGGGCGGGGCCTTCGCGAGGGAATGGATCCTTGAGTGCAAGGCCAACAAGCCTGTGTTCAATGCCCTCACAAAGAGGGGCGAGGAACATCCGATCGAGGAAGTCGGCGCCAAGCTGAGGGCTATGATGCCGTGGCTCAAGAAGGGCAAGCTGGTAGACAAGACAAAGGCGTAAGAAATAAGAGGTTGAGGCTGAGGTTGAGACTCAGGAAACGATGAAGGCGGGATATCTCCTTTCTCTCTTGACCTTAGCCTTAGCCTGTATTTACTATGATAAAGCTCGCCCCTGAAGGTTATCCTTTTATCCTCGGATTTGCCGTCCTGACCGTTGTCGCGGCTTTGTTCGCGCCATGGGCGGCCATTGTCCCCTTCATACTGACGCTTTTCATGGTCTACTTCTTCAGGGACCCGGAAAGACATGCGCCGGCCGGTGAGAATATCTTTGTGTCTCCGGCGGACGGCAAGATTATCCTGATTCAAAATGTTCGTGAGGATAAGTTCCTGAAAGGCGATGCCGTAGAAGTGAGTATCTTCATGTCGCCTCTTAATGTCCATGTCAACAGGGCGCCTTGCGCGGGCACGGTGGAATCGGTTGTCCATACCCCAGGAAAGTTCTTTTCTGCTTTCAAACACGAGGCATCTCTCCAAAACGAAAACATAGCGATGCTCCTCGACACAAAATACGGCAAGGTCCTTGTCCGCCAGGTCGCCGGCTTCCTTGCTAGGAGGGCCGTATGCAGGGTAAAGCCCGGAGATATTCTTAAGAAGGGCGAGCGCTACGGCGTCATCAAATTCAGCTCACGGCTTGACCTTTATCTCCCGAAGGAGACAAGGATCAGAGTAAGTCTGGATGATGTAGTAAAGGCCGGAGAGTCTATTATCGGCGAGGTATAGTTGCTTTTTCTATTCTCCTGACCCGGAAGGCATTAGTGTAAACCCCTCTTTTCTGGCCGCATCTCTTAACCTGCCGTCCAAGCACACAAAACCGTTCCCCCTTGGAGTTTTGCCTACCCAGGCAAGCGCTGCGGCAAGTTGAAGCGAGTCCGCCGCACGCAGCGGATGGAGCAACAGAAGACGTGATGCCTGATTTCTGATGTCCTCGCTTGGGTCAATTTTTGTCCATGCATCGGCCAGAATTGATAGAAGCCGCCGCACTTGATCTTCTTCAGAATGCTTCAGCACCCTGTCACGGCGAAGCCTGGCAAAGGCTGAGTGGCACTCGTTAATACTGCTCCACCAGACAACCATAGAGCTGGCGGTTCTTAAAATGTCTTTGAGAAGCTTAGTGTCAGGTTCGTCAATGCAGAGAGGAATAATGGCCGAGGCATCCCAAAAGATCATCTCTCCCCGCGCTCCTCAATCAAAGCCCTAAGCGCAAGTCTCTTTTTGTCCTTTGGCCTCGGCAAATTCCAAAAACCGGCTTTAATTGTGCCCCTGCCGATGCGCACAAGGCCGACTTTCTCGAGTGCAAGAAGATGAGCAGCCGCCTCTGTCTTCCGAAAAATGCAAGAATAAGAGTCAAGTTGGGAGATAAGGTAAGGGCGGGGGAGACAATGATAGCCGGGATATAGTCTTTTATTGTGGGTACACCGACAAAGCTTCACTGTGCAGGAATTGATACACTTATAAATGCCGAAAGTAATCCGCACAGGAGAGAGAAAACGGCTGCGCATATTTCATCCAGCATCACGCAATTTTGAACCCTCTATATTTCGATGACCTTTCGACCGGAAAGACGGCGAAAAAAGGAGTCCCTACACGTCCGAGTTTTCTTCCTCTAACTGTGCCCGTTGAGTTCCCGCCACAGGCAGTGGCCCGTCGCCTATCACACCGTAATATTCGCACGTCCATGCAGCGCCATAGGCCTGCAGTGGAGCATTCCGTTAGATGACGGCTCTATCTCTTAATATTCACCTTGAACGTCCTTGTCTTGGCAGGGGGCACATTTTTCTCCCAGGGCCTAACGTAATTAAGAACGATTTCTGTCTTGCCGCTGCCGACGGCTTCAAATATCCACACTTCATTGCCGCCTGCTCCGATGCGGCCGGGCTGCAATTCCCTGTATTCTTTACCAACCAACTTGATAATTGCATTATCATTCGGGCTGCTGGTCACCCACTGATATCCTGTCGTCCGGTTTGAATCCAGGATGATAATAAAATGCTGACCGGGAGACGCTGTAATCTCCAGGCCAGGATCGCTGAACTCTTGCAGGGCCCATTCAACCTCAAGCAACCTAGCTCCGACGAAAGCACCGAGGCTGTCAAAGTCGAAGGCAATCCGAGCCGTACCGAGAGACTCACAAGCATGACAGCCGTCTAGGAAACGATAGGAGGCAATAAACCTCTTCCCATTTTCAGGAAGATCTTCGCCTTTTATGCAATCGGCGGCATATCTGTCGCCCGGCCAGAGATTCACTTTCGGAAAATTGCGGAGCATCTCTTCGTACGCCTTGTTCTTTGTGAGGTTGATCTTCTTTAGAATGTTATTATCATCAATATCGATGACCGGAGGGTCTCCGTTTATAAGGTAGCATCCGTAGTTCTCATTTGCCCTGAAGGGATAGAATATATGGGCGATATCTATCCTGCCGCTTGTTTGGAAGGCGGTCATATATCCGACATTTCCAATACGCTTGGTGAAGGCGATGGCCTCTGACGGGGCCCCCGACTCTTTCATTACGTCAACGAAACATGCGCCAAAGTCAGGAGCTTTCCCGGCTGAACAACGCTCCAATACTCGCTGTCTGAAAGAACTATCCGGATTCCAGACAGCATCGGGGCCTATCCGTTTATCATTGGCTGAGGCATACCCTGCAAAGAGGTAGAGCAAAACAAACATGCATAAAATCAAACGCTTCATACTTCTCCTTTCTCCGGCATTGCCTTTGAAGGTGCGCTGTCCTATCCTTATTACAAATAACTTAGCCACCAGTCCCTGCGGCGCGCCTTCACCGCGGCTACCCATCGACAGAACGGATACAAGGTTACAACAACCAGCATCCAGACAATATATACGCCTGGAAGGCCCACTCCGTAACCTTTCGGATAGTAGAAGAACATGGTCATCAGTTGTCCTGCACCAAAGCCCTGAGCCATGCCCAGCGCCACGCTCAGCGCATGGATCAAAAAGAAGTGCGGCACATAAAAAGCAAAAGGCACGCGTCCGTACATGACCAGCGTTTCCTTGAAAAAGCCGTTCATATGGTCCGCAAAAGCGCAGATAACCGACGCAGGGCCGAGGGTCATCAGAAGAAAAGCGAGACTCGGGGGATATTTCGTCGTATGCAGGAAGTCCATGACGGTTGCCGTCGCAACCCGCTGCCGGTGCCACACGTACGGGTCGCCGTAGCTGTCAAAGGCACGGAGCAAAAGAAACCCCAGTGTGAGGGCAATACCAGTCCGGAGCAGAATTGTGTTTCGCCGGTCCTGCGGAAGCTCGAACACTCCGGCTACACCGAAACCGAGCATTATAACGCCGACCCACGGCAGCAGCGGGTAGACGAAGATAAAGAGAAAAGGGCCTGCCCTGTAAGCCATCTGTGAGTGCAGGGCGACCCATAGGGGCCATTGCTCCTCAAAGAGGCCGCCGGACGGCCAGACGGCGTCAAGCAGATTATGACCGGCGACAATAACAATGCCCAACGTCAGGCAGGCGCGGCGACCAAGCAATTGAGCGAAAGAGAGCACTACCATGCTGACTCCGATCGCCCAGATAACCTGCATGACGATGAGCACGTGGCCGCCGATCTGCGCAATGCCGCCGGGCGAAAACGTAAACGAGGTCGAAACCACCGAGCACTCGATGAAGATCAGCCAGACGCCCCGCGTAAAGAGGAGCCTTGCCAGCTCGGTCCGGCTCTTCCTCGCCGTCATGAGTCCTGCGCTCGTTCCGGCAAGCAGCACAAACACCGGTGCGCAGAAATGCGTGATCCAGCGAGTAGCGAACAGCCCCGCATCGATCCCGGCATGGCTTATCGGATCCAGCGCTGCGCCCCGCAGGAAAAAGTCCCTCACGTGATCGAGCGCCATGACCACGATTGCAAGTCCGCGCACCATGTCGATAGAGCTGAGGCGATAAGCGCGATGGTCGGCAGCCGGCTCAGTCAAAGTTAAGAGTCCTTTTTAACAATTATGTTCATCTCCCAACAAGCATAGTTAGCTTGTCTTTTTTTCTTCTCTGCGACACTATCTGGGGAGAGGGATTCTTCTGAATGCTGAATGTATCAATAGTGCTGAAGGCCTTTGTGTCGCTGTTATAACCATAACTGTTTACAGTCGTATTGGCTCCATTGACATCAACCACGCTGAAATAATACGTGTCGGGCGCATTGTGTACATCAAAAATATGCCATGCGATTCTGTCGACTTTGGGGTCATCATTTTCCAGCGGGGCGCCGCAGGTTCCGTTAAGAAGCTGCACGACGTTATTCTGCCAGGGTGGCAGCAGCGGATACGGCTGGGGATAGGGGGCAACATTGCTGTCGATGGTCTTCCGGGAATACAGATGGCTATGGCCGCAGGCATATAAGTCAAACTTGTTGTCATCCAGCATCTTCCAGAGCATCGTAAAACTGTAATTCAAGTCGGGGGTGGCAGAAGGACCGCTCACATAATAATAAGGTGTATGGATAAAGAGGAACTTGTGAGTGGCCTTCGTCCGGGCCAATTGATCGGCGAGCCAGGTCATCTGGGTCTCATCGATCCCACCGTCCAGGAATTGCGGAGTATCTTCGGTAATATAATAAGGGTCCAGAACAGCAAAGAAAGAGTTGCCTTTGGGAGAGGTGAAGGAATAGGTCAGCCGTTCGTAGCCGGCCGGCCCGTTGTTTGGATTGTCCGTAAATTCCGCCTGGAATTCGGTCTGATTGGCGAGGAAATATGTGCCGCCGTGAGTGTCATAGAGCTCGTGATTGCCGATAGCTGTATAGACAGGGATACCGGCGTCCGTTAGTTTCTTCATCACGTCTTTCCAGGCGTGAAAGGTATAAAAAGAGGTGTTATCGTGTTGATAACGGCCCCGGTAAGCCATATCGCCGCCAAAAACTACAAAGCTTGGCTGTGGCTGCAGCTCAAGAATCTTGTCGACGATGAGTCCTAAGACATCTTTGTTGATGAAATTTTCAGGTGAAACGGGATCGGGACCGTAAGAATCGCTCCGGCTGTCGGCCAGAAAGACGAATCGAAGGGTCTCACTGTTCCGTCCGTCGATTCCTGATCCTCCATTATCGCCTGAGCATGACAAGGCGATAGACGCGCAAAGCACAGCGATCAGAATTAACGTGTAATGTCTGACTCTCTCGAAAGTCTTGTCGTTCACAGCCATGGTAACCTCCAAAATAAGTTTAGTCATAATCAAAAGCTCAGGGCTCCTTGCTATTCTGACAGAAGAGAAATCCTTAGCGCAGGCTTATCATTGTCCATTCAGTGAGCTTTCAATTCTGCGAGGACACCCAAAAGGCAATGATTGAAGCCCATACTCCGGGAACAAATTGCGCCCAGGTCCAGCTTAGAACTACCCCACAGCCCTTGTCTTTTCCTAAAATCTCGAGTCTCCTTGCCATAAGCGCCACGCCAATTAGAGCAGCTGCCGGCGGAGAAATGAGCGCTGAAAACTCGGCAAGCAGTTCCACTATATCGGCCGTATCGCCAAAAACATTCATATGGTTCTCGCCGATGTAAATTTGTGGGCCCCACCAGTGCTTCTCAAAACCTGTCTTATTCTGTTTACAACTCGTTATGACGTCTGCCGTTACGGTCTTGTACCTTAGGAGGTCCGCGTATTCCGGCTGGGTCCTGAAATATGCAAGGGACGGCTCATTTTCAATAAGTTCCCACCAAAACACATCTCCCATATCCACAAAATTATCGTTAAGCGCGGTTATCAGGCTGTCGCGTATCTCTCTCGGATCGCCTTTATCGAGAGATAGGAGGATGGCCCTGATAAAGTCATCCTTTCCGCTAAGGGGATACTGCTTTGCGAAATCATCCAGGCTGTTGTATGCATCGACCTTGTTTCCCATAAGGTATTCAATCTGCGGTTTCAGCAGAAGTGCCTCCTCCGTAGGATTTAATTCAATCGACCGTTCAACCTGCTTCAGTGCGTCCGCATGAGAACCTTCGATAAGGAACCTGTATGCGGCATCCAGGGCCACCTTAGCCTGTTCTTGCGGTGACAGTGACGAGCTGTCACCACAGCTTACGACTGAGACCGCGAATGACACAAGAAGACAAATCACGCAAAGCTTGCTCCATACCGACGTAAACGTAAACATAACATTCCCTCCTTTTCGCTCCATCTGTTTTCTGTCCTCGGCGCGCATAGGCGCCGCAGCTCCTTTATCTTGTTATCACAGCGCTCTTTATCTTGTTCATGCTGCCGTCAGTAAGATACTGATATACTGCTACCGTGTCGGCGACCGCCGAATCGTCCGCCCCGGGAATTATCGCCACAAAAGTGCACGAAGGGTTCCCATTATCGATCCATGTTCCTGAGTTGGCATATATCGCCCCCTGGAGCTTATAATTCAGAGAACTCAGGAGGTCCGCGTGGTGCGTGTGCCCGAATACCACGATTCTTTTATTTGAGGATCTGTTCATGAAATATTGGACTGAAGACTGGGCGTCCATGACCGGGGTCAACGCGCCGGCTGCTATGGCTGTCTCCGGCAAAATCGGCACGGACACGTTGTTTGCCGCCTGTCTGTCATACCAGGTGTCCACTATACCCTTGTACAGGTTGACGTCGAGCGGACCGTTGCCGGACGAATGCTGCGGGATCAAATCGTCTATGGCATAAACCTCCGTATAGCCGTCCATGGCCGTCTTTATTATCTTGTCCGTCCAGCTTTCCTTCACGGGCTTCTGTGACATGATGAGCTGCCAGGCCGCCCAGTATGACAAGTAGTATTCATAATTATCTCCCACGGTTGCGGATATCTGGTCTCTGTAAAAGATCGACTTACCCGTTTCCTGATCGGAGGTGGTCGCAATCTTGGACACAAAGAAGCCCGGCGGCGTAATCGAGGCAATTTTTGTAATCGACCTGTTTGAGATCGGGTCGGGCGCATTAAAGAAATCGTATCTGTGTCCATGCTCGATGATTATTTCTGAATGATCCAGGGGAGTATACGCCCCTAAGCCCTTCGCACTTTCCCGGGCCTCCGAAATCCCTGGGAAGACCCTCTGGATATCCGCCGATTCCACAAGCATATCATGGTTGCCGGGGATGTAAGTGACCGTGATGGCGCCGTCTCCAATGATATTGTTTATAGCATCCACCACAGGCTTGTTTGCCGCAGCGATCATATCGACAAATTGGGACTGAGTCGCTCCATTGAATGTATCGGAATCCATGGGCGCGACCCATTCGTCGAACAGATCCCCGGCTATGACGAGCTCCTTCACATTCGGCATTTGCCTGACAAGATTCAGGAAACTTTCGAGTTTGACCCTGTTCTTATTGAACCATCCGTAACCTCCGTCTATGCTCCTTTGATCCCCCATATGTATATCGCTTATGACAATTATCATCGTCCTGTCACTGTTAAGTTCAGGTATATTGTTCCGGGCATGACTCAGGTCGTAGTCGGCTGCAAAATATCCGATAAAATCCTGCGCCAGCGTATTGCCGCTCAAGGATTGAATACCCTTGCCAACTACAAGCTTATACTCCTCTCCCGACGGTAAATATGAGCCGTCTATTGTTCTGATGATTAGCTGGTTCGTCTTTTGGCTGTCGGACACAATCTCCACAGACGGCTCAGGAGAAGCGAGCACTCCGCCAGCCTGAACAATCTGCAGACTTATCTTATCTTCAATCGTCTTTACGTCTAAGGCTTCGCTGAATTCGAGAATGATCGAATTGACAGGTTCAACTGAGGCAGGGTTTTCCGCGGAGGCCGACGTTTGTATGCTTGTCTTCAATGTCAACGGCTGGGTGGAAGAAGAGTCAGAGCAGCCACAGACCGGGAGAAGAATCGCGCTAATTAATAGAAGCAACAATTCATTCATTTTGTCCCATTGATCTCGCTTCCGCTGCAGGAAAGGCACCCCGAATAGGAAGCAGAGAATATTTCTAAAGAAGATGTTCATTAGAGACTCCCTTCCCGTTAAGGTCCTCATTGTCGCCCCTCCCCATATGCTGCACGAAATAGTCCACACTCGCTTGCAGAGCAGTGGCCAAGCCGTCCCCCTCGTAGTGATGATCTTCGTTCGGCAGCGGGATGAAGTAATACGGCTTGTCGTACTGCTCAAGCGCCTGTATGAAATTGATCGAATTCTCCAGGTGGACGTTAGTATCCGCCAGACCGTGTATTATCAGCGGAGGCGACTTAAGCTGATCGGCCACTGCGATCAGGTTAGTGGCGGCATAACCCTCAGGGTTCTGGGACGGCGTTTGCATGTAGCGCTCCGTGTAAATAGTGTCGTAAGTGGACCAGTCGGTCGGGCCGGACCCGTCCACGCCGAACTTGAAGACCTCGGGTGCATGGATAAGCGCATACAGTGTCAGGAATCCCCCGAAAGATTTGCCGTCAGTTCCGATCCGTGTCGCATCAACATAAGGGAGTGTCCGCAAATACTCAACTCCGGCCATCTGATCGTCGAGCGCATCCCTGCCGAATTCCTTGTAAATAGGCGTTTCGAAGGCATGACCGCGACCGAAGCTGCCGCGGTTATCAAGCCTCCACACAATGAAGCCTTCCTGTGTGTAGAGGACATCCCGCTCGATATGATTAAAGATGTTTGTGGCCCCATATCGGTTCGACACCAACTGCAGAGTGGGGCCGCCATACCAGTGAATTATCACCGGATATTTTCGCGAGGGGTCGAAATTCTCCGGTTTGACGATCTGCGCATAAAGGTCCGTCCCGTCATGGGCCTTGATAGTCAGGAATTCGCGCTTGACCTGAGGCAGCGCAATTGCGGGACCTGAGCATTGTCCCAGCACGCCCACCCTGGTCCCGTCGCCTTTGACAATCCATGTCACCGGCGGAGTCGAGACATCGGAGAACTGATCAACCAGATACTGGCCGTCCCCGGACAATGCGCCAAAATGGAACCCCGCCTGCTGGGACACCTGCTCCAGGTTGCCGCCGGCGATTTCCACACGGTAGATCTGCCGCTCCAGCGGGCTGTTCTTCGTGCAGGAGAAATATGCATATTTGCCGGCAGGGTCTGTGTATACCGGATGTCCCGGCACGAGGAGGTTCCAGGCCGGCGAGTCGATCATCCATTCGCCTTTTGTAACCTGCTTCAGCAAGGTTCCATCTATCGAGTAAAGGTAAAGGTGCATGTAGCCGTCGCGCTCGGAGAGCCAGAGGAACTGGTCGCCGTTACCCAGAAATATCGGCGAGGCATACGAATTCTCGTTGATCCAATAAGGATCAGTTTCGGTGATGATGGTCCTTCCGGCCCCTGTGACGGGATTCCACCCCATGAGCCTCAGAATGGAATGGGCGCGGTTCTCCGTGACAAAGAGCGCTTCTTTCGAATCAGGAGTCCAGCTGATGAAAGGCATAACGTATTCAACATCCCCTGACAAGGGAATTGAGCTGAGATTGCCGGTAGTCATGTCGATCAGGTTTACCGAGGCCTTCGGATTGGGGCTGCCCGCCACCGGATAGCGCGTATAGGTGACTGTCGGAGGAGTAGTGCTATAGTTCGTGACGGGATGATTCTGGACAGCGGATTCATCCAGGCGCAGGTAGATCAGCCACTTGCCGTCAGGCGACCAGGCGTAGGCAGGCTGGGCCGAGCGCGTCGCCAACTCCTCATTGTACACCCAATCCAGTGCTCCGTTAAAGACAGTGTCGCCTCCGTCCGTTGTTAGGCGCGCAAGCTGTCCGTCGCTTATGCGGACCGTATAGAGATCGTTATCCTGCACAAATGAAATACGCGTTCCGTCCGGCGAAAACATGAGGCCGGTCTTGGCGCTTCCGGAGGCCAGAGACCTAATTCCCCCTGTCTTGACATCGAGCAGCCAGAGCGCGCTTGCGCCGGATAGCAGGATCAAATCCCCTTGGGGCGACCACTGCGCGGATGAGAGCGTTATCTGGTCAGGGTTGTCGCCGGGATCGAACAGTACCCGCCTTACGCCGCTTGTCGCGTTGTAAGTCCATAACACGTCCTTCCCATTGTTCGGCCCGACGTAAGCCAATACAGCCCCCTTGGGACTCCAGCAGAACCCCGAAGGTCCCGGTCCCATCAGCGCGTTCGGTTGTACAAGCATCCGCGCTGTCACACGTTCAGTCGGTTTCTGCGATGCGCCGGAATCTCCGCAGGCAGAAAGACAGGTGAGCGCAATGAGGGAAACAAATGCTATATGGAATAAGCGTAAGGCATGACGTAAGTTCTTCATGAGTGTCGCTCTCTTTTCATCTATCCACTTCCGCTTCAACGATTCCCGGCAGCTCTTCAAAAAGCCGGTCTTTGGACACGAACCTGTCGGCCCGCTTCAAAGCTGCATCGCCATATGTCTCAGGAGAGTGCATTGTGTAGAGAACGATTCTGATACCCGGCAAGGCCTTCCTGATCTCTTCACAAGCCTCAAGGCCGTCCATCTCCGGCATTTGTATGTCCATAATAACCAAAGATGGATGCAGTCTTTCGGCCATTTCCACGGCCTCTTTGCCGTTGCCCGCAGTCCCTGCGATACTCACGCCGGGAAACTCACGAAGGAAAGAGACAAGGCTCTCTCTGAAGTAGCGGTGGTCGTCCACTACGAGCACTTTCAGCCGTTCCCTGGAGGCCGCAGGCATGGTTACACTGGTTATTCCGTTTTCCATAGACCAAGAGTACGCATAATTGTTGCGCGGCGCCTAAAAAAAGCATACAGCATAAGAGTCGGAATTCCTATCAGGGGAACCCCCTATTTTTGTCAGGGTTTCCCTGTATATTTGGAGATTACCTGACCAATCCGGATCTTATTGCGTACTTTGTAATATCAGCAACACTTCTTACGCCGAGTTTTTCCATTATATGCCCCCTGTGAGTCTCAACAGTTTTTATGCTGATGAACAGCTTGTCCGCAATTTCCTTGCTGCTCATTCCCTCTGCAATAAGTGCTACGATCTCCGTCTCCCTCTTGGTGAGTGACGTGCACAGTGGTGTGGTTCCCTTCCCTCCTATTCTTGATGTCCCGTCGGCCCTCTTTGCTAAGGGGAGGATGGAGGAGTTGGTTAATGGGACACTTGTAAAGAGTTCCCCCCGCAAAACCGCCTTGATGGCGTAAAGGAGATCGTCCATTGCATTGTCTTTCAGAAGATAGCCTCGTCCCCCGGCCCGCATGGCCGTCTCGCAAAGACCCGAGTCGTTGTGCATGGTGAGAAAGATTATGCCGCTTTCAACGCCTTTTGCTATGATCTGTCTTGCAGTTTCAATCCCGTCCATGTCTGGAAGAGACATGTCCATGATGATAATGTCCGGCCTCAGATCAACAGCAAATCGCACTGCAGCCGAACCGGTGCCGGCCTCTGCCACCACCTCGAAACCCTCGACAGAGTTTAGAAGGCCCGCTATCCCCTGTCGTATTATAGTGTGATCGTCAACTACCATAATCTTTGTCATGCTTCTTCACCTCTAATGCGCTACGAAACTCTTTGAACGTTCGTCACACCGGCGCCTCGGCCCGGACCGTCGTCCCCGAATCCCTCAGGCTCGCCACTTCCATGTTTCCTCCCAGCATCTTCATCCTCTCTGCCATGATCGAAAGTCCCATCCCCGATCTGACTGACTGGGACTGCCGGTAATCGAAACCGCAACCATTGTCCCGGATCTCCAATACAATACGTGGTGGTTTGTGACGGAGCGACACGTTGACTTTGCTTGCGCCGGAATGCTTCGCTGCATTGCTGACCGCCTCCTGAAAAAAACGGAACAGGTTCAGCTCCGTTTCCTCCGCAAGGCGCGGGACTTCGTCGGCGTCAACATATATTCCCATCCCGGTCTTGGCCGAAAGTTTCCCGGCATAGGCCTCCAGTGTCTTCTTCAGCCCGATTGCCTGCAAAGAGACCGGCATGAGCCCCGAGGTTATGTCCCGAAGCTCCTTTATGCTCCCTGAAATCTCATCTATGACGCCGTCAATCCGCTCGTTCTTCATCTCCTTGTTTATCCTCTGGAGATTGAACTTCACCGCTGCGAGGTTCTGGCCCATGCTGTCGTGGAGGTCGCGGGAAAGGCGTTTTCTCTCCTCCTCCTGTGCGGAGAGGAGTCTTCCGGACAACTCCTGCATGCCGTTCTTTATCCGCACATACCTTGCGATCAAGCCGTATTTCACTACTATCATCCAGATAAGCAGTACGAAGTCGGAAGGGTAATGGCCGAAAATAGTCATCCGGGGCAATTGCCCTGTTGTTCTCGATATAAGACTATAGCCACCGGCGAGGCATAGCCACACCACGCTGGCAAGGAGCGGCCCGGACTCGAAGAGCCTTCTCCGGTATGCGCTTATGGCAAAAAACAGCGCATTAAGACCCGACGCCGCGCATAATAACATCCAGACCCTATGATTAAAAGGTAGAAGACAAGTCCCCCGATCGAGTATGTTGTATCGGGACAGATTCAACAAATCGAGAGGAGGACTTGCCATGAAGAAGGTTAGCAAACTTGATTTCAAGGGT
>JAJYIF010000004.1 GCA_021790195.1 Nitrospirota bacterium | reverse complement strand
ATGCAGCGTCTTCATTGATGAAGGCTGTCTGCTTATAGAAGATTGGGTTTGGAGATCGTGCTTGATATACATATGTACAGCATACTGTGCGGGAGAAGAAAAGACTTGCCTTTTTAACATAGAAGAACTAAGCCTATTTTTTGTTTGATCTTTTGAGGAAAATACCTTATTATTAGTTCAGTGTTTGAACGCAGGAATTCCCGGGTCTCTCTTCTGTCTCTTGACAGGACACGGCGGTAGCCTGCGCGAAAATAGAGTTCAAACAGTTCCGAGACCCTATTCGCCGTTCTCGACCTATTTAGCCTTCTTGACCCTTCTTAATTAGACATGGACGAATCCCAATTCAAGACACTCCGCGAGCTGGCAATGGACGGGACCCTTTCGCAGAGAGACCTGTCAAGGAGAATGGGGCTGAGTCTTGGAAGAGTGAACTATATCGTGAACGCATTACTTAGGAAGGGTTACATTAAGGCAAACCGTTTCAAGAACTCGAAGAACAAGATGGCTTATATGTATATTCTCACGCCCAAAGGGATCGGCGTAAGAGTTACCCACACATATACATTCCTGCAGAGGAAAATCGACGAATTCGAAAAACTCAAAAGAGAGATAGAAATCCTCAAAAAGGAGAATGTCGAGATCGGAAACATCGGAAAGAAAGGGACTGAACGTTGAATGCCAGAGTTGAAACTTTGATCTCTAATTTAATCAGGAAATCTAAAGGAAGGCAAGATGGAACAACCCATTAATATCAGGCGTCTGCTTTTTCCCGTGTCATTCACAGCCATAGCAATACTTGCAGGAATGTTTTCCGTCTATATTTCGAATTTTGACCTGACATGGGGAATCAAGGCTGTCGTAGTTGTAGTCATAGGTCTCTCCATGATTTTGGCATTATTCATAAACTACGAAAAGGCAAAAGGCTACCTTCCCTACGTCCTAGCAGCCCTTATCTCAAAGACCGGCTTCGCATATGCCTTCGGCCCTGAGAGGTTTACCAGCGCAAATGAGGTCCTGACGATCGTGATCATTCTGGTCTGGATCTTGAGAAGCTTCCTGCTGCAGAAAGCCTTTCTGCCCCGAGCCTATTTCTCGCGCTACGTCTATTTCTATTTTACCTTGGCTGTCGGCGGCATAGGGACAGCCCTCTGGTATTTTCATGTCTCTCCAACGTATATCTTCTTCTTCTTCAAATCATATACGTTATACCTGTTTTACCTGTTTCTGGTTCCGGACTGCGTGCGCACAGAGAAAGAGCTGCGCAGGGTCATCTTTTTTATGTTATTCGTAAGCGCAGCGCCATTATATTATGCAACGCGCGGCAGTCTGCAAATCCAGAATTTTGGAAAAGACAGGCTTATGGTAACCGAATGGGGCGCCCTGAATATCTTTGTGGGATATATGCTTCCGTTATTCTTTGTCGGTTTCGGTGTCCTCCTACATAAAAAGATGAATCGCTGGCCCTTATTGATAGCAGTGTATTTAGCGCTGATTTGCTATTCATTATTCCTGTCCGAGACAAGAACGGCCTGGTTCGTATTCCCGGTCGGGCTGGCTTTGTTCATACTAATGACTCGGATAAGAACCCGCGAAAAAATGTTGTTGATGACCTTGATTATCGCCTTCGCGGCTTTCTTTTCGTTGACCCGGGCAGGCAGCAACGTCGGGCGCATTGTATCATATAGAATAGCGCAGGAGACTCTTATACCCGACACATCTCTGAGCGACCGCCTCGAGATGTGGAAGATGGCATGGCTCACCGCAAAGACTTATCCCCTTACCGGCAGCGGCTGGGGGGCATGGCTGTCTCTCAACGATAACGGCTCCGTGAGTGATATTTTGACGGAATTTCTGCCGCGATGGCATAATGGCTACCTTGAAATACTCTCGCAGCTTGGTTTCCCGGGGCTCCTGGCCTTTTTGATGTTGTGGGGTAAAATACTGAAGGTTGAAGGCACAAGACTCCTTAGATTGTCGAAGTCGGATTTTCCGTCCATCAATGTTGGACTTTTCGTAGCAGTCGTCTCCTGCCTCCTTTATGCCTGTGGTGAACAGCAGTTCTTCAAGATAGAAACGGCTTCACACACTTATTTTCTTGCCGGCTTGCTGATAGCCTCCGGAAGGATCCTCTCAGGGCAGCGCATAGGCGAGTATCACGTCAATAGAGACACCTCACAAGCATATAAAAACGGAAATGATTGTGGATAATCAGAAGCTTCAAGAGACCTATTTCGGCCACAAGCATAAGACTGTTATAAAACCTTCAAGGAGTTCCATGACCCTCAATCTCGGAGAAGTTTGGGCCTACCGGGAACTTCTGAGCATGCTCGTATGGCGCGATGTTTCCGTGCGCTACAAGCAAAGCTTAGTGGGTATTGGTTGGGCAATAATTCAACCGTTGTTTACCATGATCATTTTTACCATTATATTCGGCAGATTTGCAAAGCTTCCCTCGGACGGTGTCCCGTACCCCGTCTTTTCCTTCTGTGCGCTGCTGCCCTGGAACTACTTCTCCCGGTCTCTGGGGGGCGCCAGCGACAGTCTTGTCAGCTCCGCCAATCTTATTACCAAGGTATACTTCCCCCGTCTCATTCTGCCGCTGAGCAGAGTGTTCACGGGTTTGGTAGATTTCGCGATATCCTTTCTTGTTCTCCTGGCAATGATGGTCTGGTATCGCATCACCCCTACCATAGGACTATTGCTGTTGCCCCTTCTTATATGTATTGCCATGATTACCGCGCTCGGTATCGGGCTGTGGCTGACTGCGCTCAACGTGAAATACAGAGATATTGCATTTGTCGTTCCCTTCATCACCCAATTCTGGATGTTCGCCTCTCCCGTTGCTTATTCCACCAGCATTGTCCCGCAGAAATGGCAGTGGCTCTACGGGCTGAATCCCATGGCAGGGGTGATCGAGGGCTTCCGCTGGGCGCTCCTCGGAAAGACCGCGCCGGACTTCGCAATGATGCTTGCATCATTCGTAGGAATATGCGTGATATTTATTACAGGGCTGATCTATTTCAAAAGGATGGAAAGAACGTTTGCGGACGTGGTCTGACGACAGTATTCAAGGTTTAATTATAAAAATTTGAATAATACAGCCATCAGAGTCGACCGATTAGGAAAGAGATACTGTCTCGGCCAGATCCACTCGAACCTCTTGAGTGAGAAGATCGGAAATGGCTTAAGGTCATTTTACGACAGGATTCGAAGCCGCAATTCTTCAGTCCTCAGTTCCAACGGTTCACGTCAAAAAGACTTTTGGGCACTGAAAGATGTCTCTTTTGAGATCGAGCCGGGCGAGGTCGTCGGCATAATCGGCCGAAATGGGGCCGGAAAGAGTACCCTGCTTAAGATTCTTTCCCGCGTCACCGAACCGACAGAGGGACAGGTCGAAATGTATGGAAGAGTGGGAAGTCTCCTTGAGGTGGGGACCGGCTTCCACCCGGAGTTGACGGGAAGGGAGAACATTTTTTTGAACGGCGCTATCCTTGGCATGAAAAAGGCCGAGATCAGGAGAAAATTCGACGAAATCGTGGTCTTTGCCGAGGTCGACAAATTTATAGACACACCCGTTAAGAGGTATTCTTCAGGGATGTACGTGCGGCTTGCCTTTGCCGTAGCAGCGCATTTAGAGCCTGAGATACTCGTTGTCGATGAAGTATTGGCAGTCGGAGATGCGGAGTTCCAAAAGAAGTGTCTTGGGAAAATGGAAGAGGTCGGGAAAGAGGGTAGAACAGTGTTGTTCGTTAGTCATAATGTGGACGCTGTTTTAAGATTATGCAAAAGCGCTATCCTCCTTAAAGGAGGCTCTGTTCAAATCAGAGGTAGTTCTGAACAAGTGACCGGCGTTTATCTAAAAGAACAGGTTGGGGTCACTTCCGCGAAACAATGGAATATTTGCACCGCGCCCGTTAACGCAGCGGTCAGACTCATGGAGGTCTATGCACACAGGAGTGATGGAAGCCCCTGTGACAGTTTTGATGTGACGGAGCCGGTTGGAATCACAATGAAGTATGATGTGCTCGAACCGGGACACTTCTTGACGCCAGCTTGCAATTTTTATAATGACAGAGGTGTAAATATTTTTGATTCACATGATACAAGCCAGGAATGCCGCACCACAAGAAAGTCAATGGGACGATACGAGTCCACTGTCTGGATTCCGGCAAATTTTCTTTCCGAAGGCGTTGTTACAGTTGGAGCCGCCATTATAACACCCGATCCCTTTCTTGTTCATCTTCACGAAAAGGAAGTCATAGCTTTCAATATGGCCGATTCCTTGAGAAAGAATTCCGCAAGAGGAGAATACAAGGGGACCATGCCAGGCATAATAAGACCTCTATTACGGTGGCATACGCGTGCAAGGAACCAAACCTGATTGCTCGATCTGACGATATCGGTATGGTTGAAAAAAATGAGGGTTGTTAAGTCAAAGTGTTTTGTATGCGGATCTGCTTCGGGTTTTTCTCTTCGGAAAGAAATGACGCTCTATCGCGAGGCCAGATGTCCGAATTGTGGGGCAAGCGTTAGGCAGAGCGACGTTGCCCGAACAATAATGCTAACACTGGCAAGGAAAGAACATTCTTCTTTAAAGGAATTGGCGAGCAAGCTCAGCGGTTTGTCGATCTATGAAGCAGACTCAACCGGCGCGATTCATGAGGCACTGAAAAGACTTCCAAACTATGTATGCTCGGAATACATGGACGGTGTTAAGAGTGGTGACATCAAAAACGGAGTACGGTGCGAGAACCTGGCTCACCTGACATTTAAGGATAACAGTTTCGACCTTGTCATTACACAGGACGTACTTGAGCACGTGTCAGATCCCGAGGCCGCTTTTTGCGAGATCAGACGTGTCCTTAAACCGGAAGGTCATCATGTCTTTACTGTTCCTGTACACGAAGGGCGAAAGACGTCTGTTCGCGCCAAATTGGTGGAGGGCCATGTCACACACCTCATGCCCGCTGTCCACCACGGCGATCCCTTGCGTACTGAGGGGGCCCTCGTTTTTACCGATTTTGGTGATGATATCGCCTCGCACCTTGGCTCTATCGGCATGAGGACAGAGTGCATTAAATTTTTCAGTTGGTATAGCCCTAATGACATTACCTTTGTAACGGAAGGAAACTACAGTGAATATCTGGAGGCATACAGAAATGCCGGGTTGGCGTCCTTCTTTAAGTATAATTCTGTTGTTCTTACATCGAAAAAAATAACCCTGCCGTCTACAGGTGAAAGATATGTCCCCGGAGTGGAAGGGCTAACGGCATACGAGCATTTGCATAGGTATGCAATTGCTTGCGATTATGCCAATGGTAAGACAGTATTGGATATAGCTACAGGAGAAGGGTACGGTAGTTGTCTGCTTGCAAGAAAAGCAAAAAGAGTTGTCGGCGTCGATATATCGGAAGAAAGTATTGCACACGCGAGAGAGAAATATGCCGGATATAAGAACCTCGATTTTGTCAGGGGATCATGCACGGATATCCCATTCGAAAGAGAAACTTTCGACATGGTGGTTTCTTTTGAGACCATTGAGCACCTTGCAGAACACGACAAGATGCTTGAAGAAATCAAGCGCGTCTTGAAGAAAGACGGATTATTGATAATATCTTCTCCCAACAAGGACACCTATAAAGAATTTAAGAACAAATTTCATGTCAAAGAGCTGACCTTAGAGGAATTTCTTGGGCTTCTAAAATTAAGATTCCGGCGTATTAAAGTCATGGGGCAGCGATTGACCTTTTCCTCCTGCGTCTGGCAACTGGACAAGCTGCCGGCAGTAGGTGATTTCGTTCACTATTCCGGAGATGCATCCAGGCTCATGTCGTCGCTTGTCCCTCCATTTGAGGCGCTCTACTACATTGCTTTTTGCAGTGATGCAGATGATGTTTCTCTGGAGCGCAGGTTTTCTCTGTTCACTGACAAGAGCGACTTCCTTTATCAAGATTATAATCAGACCATCCCCGCCCTTCTTAATGAAAAGAACAGACAGATTCGTCGATATAGGAATTCCTATAGCTGGAAGATGACTGCGCCTCTCAGGTTTATTGTCGGACTTTTTGAGAAACGCGCTAATCATATCAGATGAACGGAGAAACTTCACCTTCGGTTTGCATTGTAGTGCCGAATTATAACGGACGAAATCTGCTTGAGCGTTTCTTGCCGGCATTGGCTGCAACCGATTACGAACCATTGGAACTGGTGGTTGTAGACAATGCCTCTAAAGATGATTCGGTGAATTGGCTGAGGCTTCGTTGGCCGCAGGTGACAGTTCTGGAGCAGTCACGAAATCTTTTCTGGGCTGGCGGCAACAATGTCGGAATTCTTTACGCTAAGCAGAGGGGGCATCGTTTTATTCTATTCGCCAATAATGACATAGAGCCGCATCCATTCTGGGTGCGGGAAGCGGTCAAGTTTTCGATGACGCACTCAGAATATGGTATGGTGGGCTTTCGCCTCTTTAATAGAGACTCTGAACGACAAGCATTCGAGACTGCTGGACGGGAACTATCTGAGGTCAAATGGCATGAGGTTGCGGATGTGACGGGATGTTACCTCTTTTGTCCCATGGAGCTATTTGAAGCAGTCGGGGTCTTTGACGAACGTTATGAACTTTACCGAGACGAGGCTGATTTTGAGAGACGGGCCTTCGAGGCGGGCTGGCGCGCAGCGGAATTAAATGTACCTGTCTGGCACCTGAACGAGGCAACTGCCATGCATCTTGGCTTACGGCTTTCATATCTACAGATGCGCAATGATGTGCGCTTTCATTTAAAGCTGGGAGGCATTAGGGCAGGCCTGCGAGCAATGAGATCATTACTTATCCTTACTTGTAACCCACGTATCAGTCTGAAATCAGGTCACGTTTTTTGGATGCGGCGTTATCAGCCGGCAAACTGGATCGTTAATGCTGTTATCGCATTGTCTGCTATTATGTGGAACCTGGCACATCTGATGGAGACAAGACGTGTGGGCAATGCAGATCGTCAACGAATTGCCCGCCGTTGTTCTAACCAAGAGAGCAGACATTGTTAAAAGCTTAGTGTACAAAGAGCATCAGGATGAATACATTTAAACAGACATACGGTCTTAAACGCCATAGTATCTGGGAACAAGAGCCCGACACGGATCTGACCCAAGAGATTATTCGAAGGCCGCCGTGCAAATTAATGCTCTCGCTGAATGGATCGTGCAATCTCCGATGCAGGCATTGCATGAGGGCGCTCCGTCCAAGCCTCAAGGGCGGGCCCATGGGCAGGACCCTTCTGGAATCCATAATTGAGTGCATCTTGCCTCATACCGTCGCTGTCAGACTAGGGGGGAATGATTATGGTGAACAGCTCCTTGGAGATAACTTTGGTGTCTTCATGGAAGCTTTCCTGTCAATGGAAAGACGACCCGATCTGGAGATAACAACAAACGGCATCCTGCTGACAGAGGAAAAGGCCGATACGTTGGTTCGGGCCGATGCCCATGTAAGGCTGTCCATTGAGGGGAGTGGGGCTGAGTACTCCCGCGTCAGGGGCAGGAGGTGGGATGATTTTATACAAGGAATTCGCTTTCTGGAATGCGCAAAAGAGGCCCATCACGACAGCAAAGCCCAAGTGACACTGTATATTTGCGCGACTCTCGACTCCCTCGACAGCATTAAGGAACTCCTAAGAAGACCCCTGCCCGGAATTGACAGCGTCGAAGTGAGGCATTTCTACACCCACCATTACCGTATGGCCATGCAATCTCTCTTCTATAACCGTGACCTCGGCAATGCCTTTCTCGGCGAGCTCAGATCTCTTGCAGAAATGTCCGGACTTGAACTCAAAGTCCCTGGAGCTTTTGAGTCGCATCATCTTGACGATGCCCCGGACTTCTTTGTCGGTCATGAAGCAGCGGTGAGGCTGCCGTGCCACAAGCCTTTCGAACTTGTTTCCATCCTCAGTGACGGCTCTGTCTACCCGTGCTGCGGTACCGCCCCGAAACTCGGCACGTTCACACCGGAAATGAAGAGCATAGAGTCGATATGGAACGGAGCTGCCTTCAGGTATATGAGGCGCATTGTGAACACTAAGGACGCAAGGCTTGACTGCAAACGCTGTGAAGATGTCCAGACCGAACCTGGTGCATTCATGGTCGGTTTCGGGTCCGAACTTATCCGTGACATGCCGACGAAAGATGACCGCACTGCCGGAGAGAAGGCCCGTCATTTGATACGCCGGGGTTTTGAAAAGACCCAAGGCGCCATTAAGCGGCTCGAATGGTTATTGCTGGGAAACAAGCACCCCTTTTGATTCTCGTGGTCCGTTGATTAAGGGCAGCAGAACAAGATTAAAACGTTTTCTTAGGGACAACCGGCCCTCCCGGTTTTTTTTTCTGATAATTTCCATCTTGTCATTGCCTGCGATATGCATAAAGCGGACGATTCGAAAGGCAAACAAGGAGGTCGGGCCTCGGATAGTGCTGTTTCAATTCGGCGGAATCGGCGATACGCTGATGCTGACTCCTGTTGCGCGGGCCCTCACGAAGAAGTTTCCGGGAGCAAGAATTGCCCTCTGCCTTACCCATAAGTATGTAAAAGATGCTTTAGACGGGCACCCATATTTCAATGAAATAATACCCTTCGATTTCTATTGGAAAGGATACAGTGCCTTCCTGACTTTAAAGAACAGGCGAGGGGGGGTCCTGAAGGTATTAATTTACCATCCGAAGCTCTTCCTAACCATGGCATCTGCGAGGTTCGACCTTGCTATTGACTATAGCCTTGGTCCCGAGATAAAGAATCTCTCCGGCGCGCTGTCATATGCGCTGTCTATACCGGAAAGGGTCGGTTACGGGGACGATACCAGAGGTTTTCTTACAAAGACAGTCAGCGCCGATATTAGAGCAATGCACAGGGTCGACTATTACTTTGAGGCACTCAAGTCGCTGGGCGTGACCTCAGGAGATGACCATTCTTTCAGGTACGAATTCCCCCTCTCCCCGGACGACATCGGATGGGGCAGGGACTTTCTGAAAAGCAACGGACGGAAGCGGTCTTTATTGGTAGCAATGCACCCGGGAGGGGCGAAGTTGATGCTGCCGCGCCGCTGGCCTGCTGAAAACTTCATCTCAGTCGGGAAATGGGTTATAGATGAACTCGGTGGGCAAGTACTCTTGACGGGCGGCAGGGAAGACGAAGAAGTATGCAAAACTGTCGGCGCGGCGCTCGGTGCCCGATGTATCAACGCCTGCGGCAAGACGACTTTGCGGCAGACCGCCGCCCTTCTGAGTCTCTGCGGTGCGTGTGTTACGAACGACACGGCAACCGTACATCTTGCCTCGGCGGTTCATATGAGAAATATCTGCGTGATTATCGGACCGAGTGACCCCTCGCTGTATCTCCCGCATGATGAAAATCTGCGCGTCTTCCGCGCGTCGGTGGACTGCGCGCCCTGCATCGGTTCAATAATAGGCTCGGAAACTCAGGCATGCAGTGCGGCAAAACCCGGTCTTTGTCTGACCAGCGTAACCCCTGAACAGATCATTGAAGCGCTCAAACAGGTTATGTTGAACCACTCGATCGACCAGTCAGACTGCAAATCAGTAAGAAAGTGAGGAATTGGATTTCATGAACAAGAGGGTGCTTCTCGGCGCGAGCCATTCAGTCATCGAGCCGCTCGGTCTGTTGCACTTGTCCTCTATCGCAAAGCAGGAAGGGTATCAACCGAAAGTAGTTCTATCTCAAAGGGGTGACTTCAAAGTCCTGGATGAGACGATCAACAACTTCAGGCCGGATTTTCTGGGGTTCACTCTATACACCGGAAACCACATTCTGGCCTTTGAATACTTCGACAGACTCAAACAGAAGGCACCGGGCCTGAAGATAATCCTTGGGGGCCCGCATGCGACCTATTTCCCTCAAGAGTCCATTAGGCACGCAGATTATGTTGTCCTGAGCGAAGGTTTCAGCAGTTTCAGGAAGATACTTAGAAACGAAGTCGCCCCCGGAATCATACATTTTTCGGAGAAAGAACGGTTTCCCATTGCGGACAGGGAGCAGTTCTACAGCGATCATCCCAAGCATGGAGGCAGTCCGATTAAGAGCATAATTACCCAGACCGGCTGCCCTTATAGCTGCACTTATTGCTATAACAGCAGTACTCTGGAAGACATATCGGATGCCCTTACGCCGGAACAGACGGAAGAGATGAAAAAGGCACTTTATCCCTTTCGAAGGCTTTTCCCGAGGACCATGAGATCGGTTGATGATGTGGTCAGGGAGGCTGCTGAGATCAAGGTAATTTCACCGTCGACCGAATTAATCTATTTTCAGGACGATGTCTTTGTCGGGGTCGATGTGGATTGGATAAGGGAATTTGCGGAGAAGTTTCCCCCGCTGGGGATGGCGTTCCATGCGCAGATAAGGGTCGAATATGCCGACCCCAGAAACCCTAAGAACAGGGAGAAGATCGAAATGATACGGGAAGCGGGATGCTCCGGCCTTACCCTCGCAATTGAATCCGCTGACCCGGTCATCAGGAAGGAAGTCCTGAACAGGAACATGAAAGAAGAGTTGATATTTGAGGTCTTTGAATTTCTGAACTCGCTCGGCTTTATGGTGAGAACCGAGCAGATGCTCGGGCTGCCCACGGGGGCCACGACCAAAAAGACCAGGATCAATCTCGAAGCTGATCTGGAGACCCTTGAGTTGAATGTCCGGTTAAGAGAGGCCACGAATCTTCCTACGATGGCATGGGCCTCGATATTCGCCCCTTATCGCGGGACCAGGATAGGGAGCTATTGCCTCCGGCACGGCTTTTATGCCGGAAGAAACAACGATGTTCCCGAGACCTTTTTTGAAAGGTCCGTGCTGAATTTCCCGAAGCATTGGGTCGGTCCCGGACTCTCTCCCGCAAATAAGGACTTTTGGCTTTCTGAAGAAGAAAGAGAACAGTATAAGAACAATATGCAGAGGCTGAGAGACCTTTTCAGCGTTTTCGCTCTTATTCCAAAGGGCCATAAACTGGCCGAGAAGTTCCTCGACCAGCAGGACCAGTCGTATGCGGCCTTCAGTCAGACCACCAGAAGGCATCTCTATGATTCAGTTTTGTATGATCTAGAGTGAATTTTATCGGCTACACTAAGCGCAAAGGGACAGTGGAAGTTCTTCCGGTCCCTTATTCCTGCGTCTCATACTAAATGCTGCTCAGAATAATGAAGCGATTTGGGGAGACAGTAAATAATATCCGCATTAAAACGCTCAGCAGTTACTACAATTGTCTGCTGAAGTTGCCGTCGAATTTCATTACCGTTACCGGCAGGCTGGTTCTCAAGGCGGAGGGACGCATATCTATAGATAAAGGTCTTTACATTCGATCTATGTCCCATAACAGAGTTGAACTATCTGTCGGCAAGAACGGAAGTCTGACGATCGGAAATGATGTCTTCATTAACCAGGGCGCGCGAATAGTTGCGACCACCTCGGTGACAATCGGCTCGGGCACTCATATTGGTGATGAAGCAATAATGATCGACAATGATTTCCACGGCATCAATGGTGCTCTTCCAAAGAGGGGACCGATAAAGATCGGAAAGAATGTATGGATCGCTTCGAGGGCGATTATTCTGCGAAACGTCGAAATCGGCGACAATAGCGTAGTGGCTGCCAATTCCGTCGTAACCAGAGACGTACCGATGAACTGCTTTGTCGCAGGGAACCCGGCCAGAATAATAAATGGCTTTGATATAAAGAGCCAATCATGATCCTCCTAGCCCCCGATCGTATAGAAAAGATATGTGTGGCATAGCCGGCATCGTTACTGACAAGGAGTCGGCACGGGATTATAAGAGGGAGCTGGGACTTATGGTTGCCTCGCTTAGGCATCGCGGACCGGACGACCAAGGGATAATTGCTTTCGATAATTGCATTTTAGGACATACTCGTCTCAGCATAGTTGATCTATGCTCAGGGCATCAACCCATGGTATCAGACAGAGAAGATTGTGCAATAACGTTCAACGGTGAAATCTACGGCTATCGAGATATCAGAGAAGAGATAAAAGGTTACTGCTTCAAGACGAATTCGGACACCGAGGTTATCCTCGCCCTATATAAGAAGTTTGGAGAGGACATGATGTCCCATCTCCCTGGGATGTTTGCTTTTGCAATATGGGATGAAACCTCGGGAAAACTCTTTTGCGCAAGGGACCGTTTCGGGGAGAAGCCCTTATACTACGCATTTGGTTCGAGCGGCGAGTTCATATTCGCCTCTGAAATAAAGGCCCTGCTTTCTTCCGGACTGATTACCCCTGAGATCAGCATGAAGGCAGTCTCTTTTTATTTGCGGCGCAGCTATGTTCATCCCAGTGAGACAATATATAAGAATATTCATGTGCTTCCCCCGGGCTATTTAATGAGCTACCAAGGCGGTCGGGTCTCCCTGGGAAATTACTGGAAGTTCCCAAAGTCTGACTACTCGTTCGGGATGGATGAAGCAGCTGAAGTATTGAGAGAGCTTTTTGAGCAGGCCGTGAGGAAACAGCTCATGGCGGACGTGCCGGTAAGTGCATTTCTGAGTGGCGGATTGGATTCCACGACAATCGTTGCTGTCGCCAGCAATTACAGGAAAAACCTGAAGACTTTTTCATTCGGGTTCGACGGAGACCTGAGTGAGCTCAGATATGCTGGTGAAGCCGCCAGAAAATTCGGAACAGACCATTATGAATTAATAGAAGAACGGGAGGTCACAGGAGACCTCCTCGTAGAGATGCAAAACATATATGACGAACCCTTTGGTGACTCGTCTAATATACCAACGTATCTGATAAGCAAGTTGGCAAGAAGGTACGGAAAGGTTGTACTTACCGGTGATGGCGCGGATGAACTCATGGCGGGCTATACCTGGCTATACAACCCGCTGTTGCTGTTAGAGCGCTCATATAACAAATACCTATGGAAACTTTTACTGGCGTATATCTATGGCAAGATCATGCGACGCACCGGGAAAACGCGGAGGAACTTGCTCTCCTATGTGAGGAAAGGACTGACCTACCGCAATGAATTCCGTTCTGTGTTCAGCGCCCACAAGGCGCAGAATACTTATTTCAACAATCAGGAACTTTTAGGATTAGGCGTTTCCGAAGTCAAAGAAGACGGACCGACCTGGGAATTAACTAATACAGTAGACGACGCGCTTAGAACGGATTTATCCGTTTATATGCCCGGCGACATCCTTGTTAAGACCGATCGCGCGTCTATGGCAAATGGTCTGGAATTGAGAGCGCCCTTTCTCGACGTTCGTCTTGCCGAATTTTGCATTTCCCTGCCATCCTCTCTAAAAATAAATCAGGATGCAGATAAACTTCTGCTGAGAAGGGCTTATTCCGAACTCTGGCCGCCCTTGATCAAGGGAAGGGCCAAGCAGGGGTTCGGCGCCCCCGTGTCTGAATGGTTAAGAAAAGACTCTTTCAGGTCTTTGAAACAGCAGTATTTGGAGAGGAGGAAGAACGATATATATGAGCTTATTCCTTATGACAAAGCGAAGTCATTTGTGGAAAGGGACAATCATCAAACATGGATACTGCTCGTTTTGTCCATGTGGATTGGTAAGAATAAATTCGCTCTGCGTGAATCTCCCTCAAGGGCTCCATCAGTCAATAGACTGCAAGAATGACTGGTGGAAATGAAGGTTATAAATAATACTTCATTTGAACAGGTTTTGGGACTCTCCGGTATCGAAGGTTAGATATGCTTATGTAGGATGATTCACCCTTCAACGTGAATATTTGTCTTGTATCAACAGAGTATCCTCCTGAAACGGGATGGGGAGGCATAGGAACTCATGTCTATGAGCTGGCCCATGGTCTTGTGCGACAAGGGCATACTGTCGTTGTACTGGCGAGAGCAATCGGCGAGGCAACAACGTATGACGACGAAGGCATTACAGTTTACAGAGTCAATCTACACAAGATATTTCAGGGAAGACTACTTTGGAGAATCAACAAGTACTGGGATACCTATAACTTTTCTGTAGCGCTTAAGATGCGTGAGATCATAAAGAAGCATTCAATTCAGATCATCGAGGCTCCTGAAGCGAGGGGTGAGGCATTTTTCTTTAGTTTCTTGCCTGGTTTCGGCCGTTGCGGACTGGTGGTAAAGCTTCATGCCGGGACTCGTCTAACTCTGAAATTCAATAATATGCGGGCAAGGCTGAAAGACCGGATCACTATATTTATGGAAAAGAGCTCAGTCCGAAGAGCGCATATGGTCGTCTCCCCAAGCCTTTCGCTTATCGGTCTTAACAGGCTGCCTGATGGGTATTTGTCGAAGAAGCAGACTGCAACCGTTCTCAGAAATGCTATTCATGCAGAAAGGTTCAGACTATTGCACAGTGAACACCGCTCTTTCCCTTACCGCGACTATGTCCTATACGTAGGACGTATCGAGGTCCGAAAAGGCATCAAAACGCTCTTTCAATCCGCCGTGCCAATAATCGAGAAATTCCCTGGAATTAGTTTCATCTTCATAGGGAATGATTGTGGACTGAAAGATGCATTTCTGTCCGGTCTCAGCGAAGCGCACAAGAACCGTGTTCATTTCCTTGATCAGGTGAAAAGAGAAGAGTTGCCCGCATTCTATTGGAACGCCAAGCTCTGCGTTTTTCCGTCGAGATGGGAAAACTTTCCGTATACTTGCCTGGAAGCAATGGCATCTGGGGCTGCGGTTATCGGCAGCAAATCAGGGGGTATGGCCGAGATGATTGATGACGGCATTTCAGGCCTGCTCGTATCACCCGACAATCCGGAGGAACTGAAGGAGAAGATAGCCCTGCTTCTGAAAGATAATGAGCTAAGACATTCTATAGGCATAAATGCATTGCGAAAGGTGCAGGAGAACTTCGATGCGGCATTTGTTGTCCGCGATACCCTGAGACTCTACCAACAAGTCATCGACAGATAATAATACGTGGTTAAGCTTTCCGTACTCATATGTAGCTACAACAGATCAGACTATCTCGCGGGAGCAATAGAAAGCTGTATAGAGCAGTCGATTTCTTCCGACCAGTTCGAAATAATAATTGCAGATAATAATTCCACTGACAATACCAGGGACTTGACGGATTCGTACATGCAGCGTTATTCGAATATAAGATATATTCACGAGCCGATCCAAGGGCTCAATATTACTAGGACTTCGGCCGCAAAGGCAGCCTGCGGCAAATATATTGCATATCTGGACGATGACGCCAGAGCTGACAAGGACTGGTTGAGTCACCTTCTGAATGCATTCGAGAACCTTTCGCCCAATCCTGTATGTGTAGGGGGGAAAATACTGTTAGACTGGGAAGGTCCTAGACCGGACTGGTACCCGAAAGAGTTTGACCAGCTTCATGCATATCTGGACCATGGAGACAAAGGCTTTTACTTAGTACCCGGTTCGCCTGGCCACTACCTGATAGGCACTAACATGGCATTTTCGCGGCAAACAGTGCTCAAGATGGGCGGGTTCAGAACCCATTGTGGCAGGCTGAAGCGCCGATCAATCTCCGGCGCTGAAACGGAGATGATAAACCGCATCACAAAAGCGGGACGGCCTGTCTACTATTGCCCGGAGGCCGTTGTCCGTCACATCGTAGTGCCTGAAAGAAGAACCAGAAAGTTCCTCATCCAGCGAGTGAAAGGAGACGGGGCTACTCAGCCATTATTAGACCTCGACCGAAGGGACTTCAGGAACGTCAACATCTTCAGACGGATTCTGTATGATGCAAAGCTCACTCTAAAATTCGTTATCAAAAGCGTCGGCTATTATGTAGTTAACGACAAGAAGCAAGCCTTTCTCCATTTTCTTTACGCGGTACAAAAATGGGGCCGTACTGAAATGGAGATAAAGTTTCTCTATGATAAGGAATTCTCTCCGCTTTGGCGACAAAGACATCAACGATTCAGCGGTTAGCGTCGGAGCGTCCTCTCGCATTTATCCGTACATTATCCGATAAGAACAGCAGATAATGTTGTTATCCGATTGTCTGTGGTGAGAAGGTAAAGGCGGCCATGCAAAAAACGAGATTTCAACGTGCGTTGAGCTACGCAGGCGCCATGAGTGGCTCACGGGCTTTCTCTGCGCCCTTCCTTGTGCAAATCGACGTTGAGAATATGTGTAATCTGAGTTGCATCGCCTGTTGGTCTAACAGCCCGCTACTTAAAGAGAAGCGCAGGCACGATTCATTGAGCATGGATTTGGGCACATTTCAGTCCCTTTCGAGAGATATGGGGAAGATGGGTGTCACACGTGTAGAGCTGGCCGGGTTGGGCGAACCTTTTCTTCATCCGGATATTTATGAAATCCTGGAATGCATTGGGCGTTCCGCACTTTATTCCACCGTAGTAACTAACGGAACCCGCATAAGAACAGGTTCCGACGTTCAAAGGTTGTGCGCCTCGGGGTTGAATGAACTGCAGGTCAGCTTATGGGCTGGCAGCGAAGGTGCTTATGTGAAAACCCACCCTTCCCCGGATGGCCGCTCTTTAGAGAATTTTGCGAGGATCGTGGAGGCGCTGCATGAAGTGCGCATTGAGAAGCGGCATGGAAGAACCAAGCTTAAGATCAATCTGGTTAATATCATGATGAAACTCAATGCTGATGATATTGTGAATATGGCTGAATTGGCTACGGTATTGAACGTTGACAAGGTCATCTTCCGAGAAGTGTCCGTATTCACGGAAACCAAGCAACTCTCTCTCGAAGATAACGACAAAAGAATCATTCGCGAGTGCGCCGGGAAAGCTGAAGCGATCATGGAGCGAGCCGGCATCGTCAATAATCTGGAGGCCTTCCTTCGGTCATTCCGTCCTGGCGCCGAGAGTAAGGATGACGAAGAAAAAACCAACGGGAATCTTTCGGACCTTCCGTATAAGAGGCGTTGCATGGTCGGGTGGAACCTTTGCAGAATTGCAGTCGATGGCAATGTAACGCCGTGCTGCCACTGCGGATTCAATATGGGGAACGTAAAGAAAGCCTCATTACATGATATATGGTATTCTGAGAAATATGATGCGCTCAGGCGACACATGCTGGCCGATCTCGACGACAGCTCTTTCTGCGAGGCCTGTGTCCGTTCCTGCGCTGAGCCGAAGAACCTAAGAGGGTCAGCTGTTTATCGTTTCCTCGATAAATATTATTTTACTCGATATATCGATAAGAGAAGACGTCCTTAGCACGTGCATATCTGTTTTGCATCTCTAGATTATCCGAGTGCCGAGGGAGGCGGCGGGGTGGGAACTTATGTTAGGGCGGTGGGCCGGGAATTGGTTCGGCGAGGTCATCGAGTATCGGTAATAGCCCTGGGCAGGGAAGAGGAGCGCATCACTTTCGATGAGGGTGTCAGAATACTTTGGAAGCTACCAGGCAATCTGCACTGGCATGTATCGAGAGTCCCCCTGTTGGGAAGAGCGCTGTCGCTGCCTGTTCGGGAAATCGAGTACTCGATGACCGTGCTTCGCGCAGTGAGGGAAATCGACGCCATCGAGCCGGTTGATATCGTGGAAGGCACGGAAACCGGATCGTACTATTTCTCGAAGCTGAGACCCGGCATAAAGAGCGTGATACGCCTCCACGGTGAAATGTTCACCTTCAAAAAATATTCCCCTCCGGGCCATATCCCTGTCGGCGTACGCTTCAGCAGATATCTGCAACGCAGGGCCCTTCGCCGCTGCGACCTTCTGACTTCACCGAGTCATGCCCATGCATCAGAAATAGTCGCTGACCTGAAGAGAAGGGAGATATCTCCGAGCGTCGTTCCAAATCCCGTTCCGCAGGAGATACTTGCTATGCGGGCAGGCGTCTGTGACAAGGATCACCCGCTCTTTCTATATGTGGGTCGCCTTCAGAATGTGAAAGGGGTAATCCCGCTCCTGAAGGCGATACCGATAGTGTTAAGACAGATACCGAATGCCCGTTTTGTCTTTGCAGGCAGCAGACACCCCTCGCTTCCGTGGAATGAGATCGGAAAGATGCTCAGCAGGCTCGGTATAGAAGACTCAGTGATCTTCTTGGGGCATGTGGAATATTCCAAACTGTTGGCGCTTTATGAGTGTGCGGCAGCGGTCGTCCTGCCCTCCTTTTATGAGACCTTTGGATATGTTTTGCTGGAAGCCCTAATGCATGGCGCACCCGTCGTGGCCTCGGATATTGCCGCCGTCAGGGAGCTTCTGAAAGGGCACCACAGCGCTCTTCTTGTGGAGCCGGGAGACGTCGAGGCCCTTGCCGACGCGTGCGTGCGCATCATACGGCGCGAAGGTCGGCCGGCAAGCGCAGACGACTTCACTGAATTCAGTGTTACCGTTGTAACGGAGAAACTCCTGGGCATCTACAATAGCCTGTCAGTCTCGAATATCAGCGCAGACCCGATATGTAACATCTTCCTTTCTCCCCATTTCGATGACGCCGTCTTTTCCTGCGGAGGCATCATGCACAAATACAGAAAGCGAGGCAAGAAGAATCTGGTCATCACGCTGTTTGGAGGGCTCCCGGAGAGTTCCGGGCTCAGCCCTTTTGCTCGTGAAATCCACAATAAGTGGAAGGTAGAAGACCCCGTCAGCCTGAGAATGAAGGAAGATAGAACTGCTCTAGAAATGATAGGAGCCCGCGAGATACATCTCGATTTCCTGGATTGCATCTACCGGAAGACTAAGAACGGCGTCTCTCTTTATAATAATTACGAAGAGATAAGGGGTGTTCTTCATCCAGAAGACCTGATATTGTGCGGTGATATCTATGAGAAAGTGAAAGAGACAGTGCAAAGTCATGATCCCGCAAAAACGCATATACTTGTACCATTGGGTATCGGCAACCACGTGGACCATCAGATAGCTTACAAGGTGGGCTTGAGTCTTTCTGCTGAGGGATTTAAGGTATCTTTTTTCGAAGATTTTCCTTATTGCATGTGGTATCCTGAAGAGATCCGTACAATCGTAGAAAGACACGAAACCCCGTTATCACCGTCAGTCATTTCTATAGAAATGGACTTCAAACTGAAAATGATCAAGAATTACAATACCCAGTTGTACGGAATAGGCGGCAACTATAAAAAGGCAAGCAATAATTTCAGGAAGTATGCACTCACTGTGGGACGCGATACTCATGCAGAGCGCATCTGGCTTTCCCCGCCCAGCAAAGAACCTGGCAGCATTAGGTCCAGTTGAAGAGAAGAACGAATCAGAGCCTCTGGGAGACCCTGCAACCGGATTGGTCCTCAATTGAATCCGTCCTGCCTAAAGGAAACGGGCTTGCCCTCGATTTGGGAGCGGGAACGGGCAGACATAGATCGCCCATCGAACAGGCGGGATATTGTTGTGTATGCTGCGATTATCATGATAATGCCGCTGTAGACCTGCAGGTCGACGCACATAATCTGCCCTTTCCAGACCGGACCTTTGACCTCGTCAACATCTGGCAGGTGATGGAATACTTTCACGATCCTTATCTTGTCCTGAGCGAGATCAGAAGAGTCCTCAAGCCAAACGGCGTTATTATCGGTAGTGTCTCTTATCTCGAACCGATGCAGGGCGAGACCTATTTCTACTTCAGTAAGAACGGCCTACTCGAAATCTTTCGCCGCAGCGGGTTCGGCGATATCGTAATCTCTCCCGGCATAAGCTGTTTCCCGTTGATCGTCTGGACGTGGGCCCATCAGTTCATTGGCAATAAGTGGCTGACGAAGGGGGCGCTCTGGTCGGCGAGAATAACTGTCTGGGGGTTAAGTTCGGTCTTCGATGTCTTGTCCGCACTTAAACATTCCCTCGGTATCGGTCACAATTTCAGAAGGAAGTGGCTCCGGGAAGTCATGCCATATCGTTTCGCCGGGCAGCTAACATTTCGAGCGATTAAACGGGACCTTTCTTGAATATCTGTTTTCTATCGCTCGAACATCATTCTCTCGGCCAAGGCGGCGGGATTGCATCTTATCTGGATGCCTTGGTCCCCGGACTTGCCGGATTAGGCCACGAAATCCACATCATCGTTAAAAGCAAAACATCAAGGACGACGAAATTAGAAGATGGGGCTTATCTCCATGAATTCAGAGGGGGCAACATTCACTGGTATCTGTCCAGGCTGCCGTTAATCGGACAAATGGTCGCCCTGCCCGTGCGTGAGATAGAATGGTCATTGGGCTTTTACCGCAAGCTCAGAGCGCTGGGAAGAGAACACCGTCCGGATATTATCGAGGGCTCGGAGACGGGGAATCTTCTTGTTGCGCTATGCGTAAGAAAAATCCCTTTGGTGATACGGCTTCACGGAAGCACATATTCCTTTGAAAAATCGACCATGGGAAGGGCTTCGATAGGAGCGAAACTGGACAGGGTCCTCCAAAGGTTCTGTCTTTGTAAAGCACGGGGGATTTCGGCGCCGAGCAATTTTCAAAAAGACATGGTTGATAGAAAAGCACACAGAAAAAATCTTCTGGAGGTCATACCTAATCCTGTACGCGCCTTTAATGCAGATGAGATCCGGACCTCCCGACTCCAGGCCTCCAAAATGATTTTTTATGCCGGACGCATTGCAGACGTTAAGGGTATATGGACACTCCTGAAGGCATTCATGCATATCGTGGCAATTATTCCAGAAGCACGACTTGTCATGGCGGGGTCCTCGCATATCTCCGTGCCTGAAAGCGTATTACAGCGCTTTCTTAAAGATAACCGCATTGCCGACAAGGTCACACTAACCGGTTACATAGAAAGAGACAGAATAGGCGAATACTACAAAGCATGTGCTGTGTATGCCGCGCCTTCATACTACGAGACCTTCTGCATATCCGCGGTTGAAGCCATGCTCTTCGAAAAACCGGTCGTTGCGTCTTCAGGGACTGCTACTGAAGAAATAGTTCGTGATCATGAGACCGGCTTTCTTGTTCCGCCCGGAGACGACGTGGCCCTGGCAACTGCCATTACGAGGCTACTACGCGATGAACAATTGTCGTCCCGTATGGGTAAAGCAGGCAAAGAAGAGGCCCTTTCAAGGTTTGGTCCTGACGTTGTTGCCCTCAGAACCCTGGCTTTTTATCGCAGGCTGATCGGCGAACCGCTCAACAAACATATTATCGCTTCGTGAAAGATTACAGGAAAGAAGTCGCAAGAATAGTAGTCTCGTGTCTCCTCATTCTGCTCATGGCAGAAGCGGGACTGCGTATCTTTTTCTTTCTGACCAACCGTGATATAGGCGCCTTCGACCCCGGATATTTTCTTTATAGGCCGGATATTTTCACGGGATACTCTCTCGCTCCCAATTCCAAAATTAATCACATTACTTTAAAAACAAAGATCAACTCCCTCGGCTATCGCGGCAGGGAGTTCACGGCAAAAAAGCCTGACGGGACTTACAGAATCATCATCCTCGGAGGGTCAGAGTCATACGGGCATGGACTTAATGACGGAGAGACGTGGCCGGACAGGCTTCAGATCTTGTTTGATGCAGACAAGTCAAACAAGGTCGAGGTGCTGAATACTTCTGTAGACGGTTTTTCTTCTTTCCAGGCCCTGACAAGTTTTGCGACCCGTCTTCTCGATTTTGACCCGGACCTTGTATTATGTTACCTCGGATGGAATGATATCAAATACTGGCCCCTTATATCGCCCTCCAGAGGGTTCGCCGACACCGGCCTTGCCGAACGGAAGGATTCCCCGTCTAACATTGACCGGTGGCTCCATTACAGTTATTTGTATATTCTCGGCAGAGCCTTGAGGAACAAGATACCCCGGGAGTTTGTCGGGATCTCTCCCCCCGCGCCGGCGTCCCAGCCGCCAGACACGGATAGTGATTTGGAATACGGCAGGCGCGTCTTCGAGAGGAACATACGGAGTATTGTGGCTATAGCGAAAGCGAACCATATCAGGGTCTGTTTAATAAACCAGTTGAACCTTCTGAGCCGCCCGCTGCAGGACCAGGAGAAATCCAGGATATATTTCATTATGAAGGAAGACAAGCTTGTCAAAGCTGTCAGACAGGTAAGAGTGTCCCTGGAGCGGATATCGGAAGAAGAGGATGTGCCCTTTGTCGATCTTAACGCCCTGATCACTCCCGACCTCACTGTTCTTTCCGACCATGTCCATGCCACTCCGAAAGGCTCCAGCGAGATTGCTCGGAAGCTTCATGACTACCTGATCGGTTCAGGGCTGCTGATTAACGCCGGGAAATCTTAGAGACACGGGATGCTTTTCAATTCCTGGGAGTTCTGGATTTTCTTTGCGGCTGTCTACGGACTCTACCTCCTTTTGGACAGACGCGGACAGAACATCCTTCTTCTGATCGCCAGCTACTTTTTTTACGGAAGCTGGAACTACAAATTCCTCGGTTTGATCCTCGCCTCAACGATAATTGATTATTATTGCGGAATAAGAATCAATGAAGCAGCGGACCTGAAGAAGCGCAAGGTCTTTCTGGCGATAAGCGTCTGCAGCAATCTTGCCATTCTTGGCTTCTTCAAATATTACAGCTTTTTTGTGGACGGAATCGAGAAGCTGATAAGGGCATCCGGATATGACCCTTCCCTTATGCATCTGAATATCGTTCTGCCGGTAGGGATCTCGTTTTACACGTTTCAGACGATGAGTTACACTATCGACATCTACCGCAATAAACTTCAGCCGACAAGAAATATCCTCAATTATGCCCTCTTTGTCGCTTTCTTCCCGAAGCTCGTAGCCGGACCGATAGAAAGGGCGAGGACTTTTCTCCCCCAGATTGAGGAGAAACGGATCGTCCGCGCCGACAGGCTCCTTTCAGGCGGCTATCTTGTCCTCTGGGGCCTCTTCAAGAAAGTTTTCATAGCCGACAACATGATGAGATACGCCGATGCCGTCTTTGCCGGAAAGAACGAACCAGGCCTGCAAGTGCTTTTCGGCCTATATGCATTTGCCTTTCAAATCTATGCGGATTTCTCAGGATATACTGATATCGCAAGAGGCTTGGCGCGACTTATGGGATTCGAGCTCTCAATGAATTTCAACCTTCCATACTTTGCCAGAAACCCGAGGGAATTCTGGCAGAGGTGGCATATCACCCTTTCCACTTGGCTGAAGGATTATGTATACATACCCCTGGGAGGAAACAGAAGGGGACGATTCAGAACCTACCTGAACCTCTTGATTACTATGGCACTTTGCGGATTATGGCACGGCGCGGCCTGGCATTTTGTACTGTGGGGCGTCTACCAGGGAGTTATTCTTTCAATTCATCGCTTTATCGATCTGAATGTCCGCCATCCCCAATTTAAGCTGCCCCGCGCTTTCGGCGCAGCTCTCAACATTCTCAAAGTAATTGTATTTTTCCACGTAACATGCCTTGGCTGGCTCCTGTTCCGCGCGGATTCGCTCAATCAGATCTTTGCCATGACAAGAAGCCTTGCGCTGGGTTTTTCCCTGACTTATTCGGTCTTCCAGAATACTTTGATCATAGCTTTCTTTACATGGTTCCTGATGCTGATGCAATTGATTCAGTATAAGAAGAACAACCTTGAGATCCTGCTCGAATCTAACTGCGGCCTTCAGGCAATGAGTTACATGTATATGCTTTTTGGCGTCTTCATCTTTGGCGCCGCGGCTACCGGTAATTTCATCTATTTTCAGTTTTAATGACGGTCGCATAATAGGTAATGACGTGAAGCTGCACTTTGTGGATTTGCTCCAATGCAATCTGTGTCATCGCCAAGGTCTTGAAATCATACAGGACATGGTCTCTGATGGGAATATATTGCAAGGGGAGCTTCGTTGCGCCGGTTGCGGGAGGACAATCAATGTCAGAGACGGTATTCCAGAATTCTTGCATGATCTGCCGGAAGACAATCTAAGCGAAATAAAGTCAAGCGAGGGAGTTGCGACCTACTGTTATCCCAGGGACCCGGACACGTATAATGACTCCTGGCTTCTCAGCCTGCCCCGTGTTGCAAATGAAAAGGCCGATAATATAGAGGGATGGAAACGAAAAATATCAACCTTTGATCAGGTACTAAGAGATTGCCAGCCCGGCGGAGGAAAGACTTTGTTGGACATCGGTGCAAGCACAACATGGTCGACAAGGTTTCTCGCAAGAAAGGGGTATGACTGCATCGCGCTGGACATTGTGAAAGGCAAATATCGCGGCTTGTTAAGTAGCAAGGTCTTTTTTGAACATGACAACACATATTATGAATGCATTCTGGCCCCAATGGAGAATATACCGCTAAGAAACAATTCAATAGATTGTGTCTTTTCGATAAATTCCCTCCATCACAGCAATGATCTGGGCAAGGTCTTTTTTGAACTTCAGCGGATTCTGAAGCCTGGATGCTGCGCATATATATTGGATGATACGGTCGGCTTTCTAAGGAGAAAGAAGAAACAACAGGCTGCTGAACGCTCAAGACGGGAGAATCAGCACAATGATCATGTATATTCTCTCCGCGAATATAAGCGGGCGATTGCCAAAGCCGATCTTTCCTTACACATTGAAATGCCTCAGCGTTATTTGGACAGAATCGGCCCAGTGCGATACGCTCCGAAGAGTTGCTTGTATTCCCTCTATATATTGTTGAGCATTACTTTAGGCATGCCCTTCTATTTCAGGGTGACAAAAGACTAAGTCTCCGGGTTATCCGTTGAGGGTCACTTTAATACCGTCCTCATATCTTCCTGTTCTCGGCGGCTTGCAGGAGGCGATTTCGCAGCTTGCTTGTGAATTCAAATCACAAAAGCATGATGTCGCTGTTGTGACCAATAGGCATCCCCGAATTCTGAAAAGACACGAAATCGTTGACGGTATACCGGTCGGAAGGATGCTTTTCCCGGGATTCTATCTCGCATCGTTCGGCCTGTCCAGGCTTATCAAGTTTGTTGCAGGACTGGTGATCGGATTTGCAAATCTTTTCAGACTGATGTTTTTCTTAAGAAAAGAAAAACCGTCTATAGTCAACATTCATTTTCTCGGCAGTCAGGCTCCGTTTGCAATATTTGCGTCAAAGATGCTCGGCATAAAATGCGTCGTTTCGCTCCATGGTGATGATGTCGAGGGATTGCCTCATAGGTCAAGAATCGACCGGTGGCTCTTCAGAAGAGTATTGACGGCTTCCGATTATGTAACAGCCTGTTCCGGATATCTCTTAAACGAGGCAAGAAGACTTGTGCCGGAGATCGAAACAAAATCGACCGTTATACATAACGGCATAAGACCGGAAGAGTTTCAGAGGTTTCCACCTTATAAGCACTCCCGGCCATACATTTTCGCAGCCGGAAGACTTGTGCATACAAAGGGGTTCGACTTGCTTCTGCTGGCTTATCGAAGGGCACTTGATATGGGGTTAGAAGCCGATCTGATCCTTGCGGGGGACGGGCCGGAGAGGGAAGACCTTCTTTCACTGGCGAGGGATATAAATCTGCACGTAGTCTCCAAGAAATTGACATCGGAGCCTTCCGACCTTCAACAAGGCAAAGCAAACAGGATCTTTTTTTGGGGAAGGGCGCAGAGGGCTGATATGATCGGCCTTTTAAAAGGTTGTGAACTGGTTGTTGTGCCGTCACGCAATGAATCCTTCGGTATGGTGGCGCTTGAGGCGCTGGCTGCCGGAAAAAGAGTTGTCGCATACAAGACAGGGGGTCTCCCGGAGATTCTTAACGATGAACCAGGCAATCGGCTTGTGAAGCCTGAAAACGTGGAGGAACTGGCAGAAGGAATGCGGCTGGCTCTTCAAAATATAACAGGTACTCTTGCGCATGACCTTAGAGGAAAGTCTTGGAGTGAAGTCTCCATAAGATACCTCCGACTTTTTGAAAATGTCGACAAACAAAAGTAAACAGAAGGATCGTTATGATAATAAACCCAGGGAGGAAAGTTACTGGGTCGAGGGCATACCAATGCCCCATTTTTATCCGAATCTCTATGTATTCCGCAAATTGCTTAAGGATATTCGTGGAAAGAAGATATTGGATTTTGGCTGCGGCTGCGGCCAGTTTTCCTACCTTTTAAGCTCTATGGGTGCTGATGTCACTGCGATTGACCTATCGGAAAAAAACATCGAGGATTTAAAGAAATTAGCCAAAAACAGACAGGTCGACATCCTTGCCCAGGTGGCCTCAGTAGATAATTGTCCCTTCAGTGATGAATCATTTGACATAATTTTTGGGAGTGCTATCCTTCATCACCTGGATCTTGATGAAGAAAGAAAGGCATGTCAAGAAGCATTTCGCTTGCTGAAAAAGGGGGGTAGAGCTATTTTTATAGAGCCTTTGCAGAATGCTGTCTGGTTCAAGGAACTTATTCAATATGTTCCTGTAAGAGACAAATATAACCCACGGCCTTCCAGATTATCACCGGAGTATGAAAAATATCTCTTGGAACATCATCACCCAGACCGACCTTTGACGTCCCGACACTTTATCGAGGTCTTCAGGCAATCAGGATACGACGTAAAGGTTAAGGAGATGGGCATTTTTAACAGACTGGATAGGCTTACCAGGAACTTCTTTATGAGACGCCTCATCTGTTCCCTGGATTATTACGTATTACAGTACCTTGTTCCTTTCAGAAAAAAGTTTTGTAGAAATATTGTGATCATGGCGACAAAATAATTTCTTAATCATGTCTGTAAAGAACCATTACTTTTTCTTATTTATGTTGCAGACAGTATTAGTCGCCATGCTTTCTTCTCCTCGACCCTGCCTGTCGGATTCATTCTTCCCTATCGGCATGTTTTCTGTTGGAATTGACGGACTCCGGACTGTGAAGGAGGCCGGCTTTAATACTGCTCATACATACTATTCAGATCCGGTTCAGCTCCAGGAGTTCCTGAAAGAAGCGGAGAGACTCGGACTCAAGACATTGGTATACCCTGGCGACAGGGGAGAAAATGGTGTGGTCGACTACGATAAGATCGGTGCTTTTATAAGGCGCAATAAGGGGCATAAGAATATCCTGGCCTGGTTCATCGCCGACGAGCCGGAACTCAACGGAGGGTCGCCCGCGCAGATGCGTGCCCTGCACTCCTTTGTGAGAAAGATAGACCCGGGACGTCCAACAGCAATTGTCATTCACAGATCCGACCGCTATGGTGAATACCGGGATGCCAGCAACATACTTATGATAGACCGCTATCCTGTACCTAAGACGCCGTTGAACCATGTTGCAGAGGCTGCCAGATGGGCCGTAACCCAGAAAGATCGCACCGGTCCGGTGTGGGCGGTCATTCAGGCCTTCGGGCATCAGAGTCCCCAGATGAAAGGGTGGGGCCTTCGCGAACCCACATATGAAGAAATGCATGCAATGACTTTCTTGTCGATCATCTACGGAGCCAGGGGGATCTTCTATTTTACTTTTACCGGCAGCCAGTATAGAATCATGCAATCCCCCGGGCATTGGAACGATCTCAAAAAGATCGTCAGGGAACTGAACTTCATATACCCCCTCCTGTTGACACCCTGCGCTTACGACAAAGTCAACGTCGAGATCATTGAGGGATCGCCAAGAGACGAGCGCGGTCTTCTCCCGGTGCATATCTCTGAAAAGCAGCTCGTGAAGAATACTGCTAAATTTAAGGCGGGGGAATACTTCATAGCCGCCAATGCGTCCGGAGATCAGGTCAAGGCGCGCTTCGCCGTAAAAGGGCTATCAACCGGGAGACCGCCAGTGATGCAGGTCCTAGAAGAGGAGCGCAGTCTTAAACTCGAAAAAGGTTCTTTCGTGGATACATTCAAACCATATGCGGTCCATATTTATGAAATGGTCGCTCAGCCGACATCGCAATAAGACAAAAGAAGCAACATGACAAATGCTATAAAGAAGACAATGGGGAAATATTATCGTCCCATTTCGATAATTCAAAGCAAGATGCCGGAGTCCTCTTTAAGAAACAAGGCAAAGTGTTTCTATTACAACCATGCTTTTTCGAGAGGTAAATGGCGTCTTTCCTATAAAGACAAAGCATATATTCTTGACATTTGCGGAATTAAGGCGAAATACTGCACCAACCCTTTTTCAGACCTGACAAGTCTTGTTGGTTATCTGGAATACTGGGAAAGAGGCAAAAGCGGCTTAGTGATAGATGCTGGAGGGTTCGAGGGCATATTCTCAGTTTGCGCAGGCATCCTGACAGGAAGCGCCGGGAAGGTTCTTGTGTTGGAGCCGTTCCCTGAATCCTCGATTAAGATTGAAGAAAATATAGCTTTAAACAAACTGCATAACGTAAAGGTTTTTGGATACGCAGTCTGGCACAGGGAAGAGAGATTGATACTCGATGTTTCCAACCCACATGCAGCGGCTCTCGCAAGTTCATCTGGCGACAGGAGGATTGAGGTTGTGGGCAAGAAGCTGGACGACATTCTGAAGGAAACGAATCTTGACGGCCCCGTGAGTTTGATAAAAATGGATATCGAGGGCGCCGAAATTCAAGCGCTGCACGGTTGTGAGGAAATAATCGCAAGATGGAAACCGCAGTTCATTGTGGCAAGCTATCACATTGTGGATGGCGAACCGACCACCAAGAGGGTCGAAGAATTTCTCCTGAAAAGGGACTATGAAGTGAAAACTGTCTTTAAGGAGCACCCCCTTACCGTGGGATATCCGAATAATCGGTAATTATCTTTCTTTGAGCCTGAAGTTCCCGAGAAGGATGCGAACAAGCAGAACATTGATAGTGTATCGCAGGGGCATCGGAGATGTCCTCCGGGCGTCCATGCTTTCGAAGATTCTCAAATCGATGCGCAAGGACTCCCTAATTGACGCCTTTGTAAGAACGCCTGTCAGCGCAGAGATACTTAGGAATGATCCGAACATAGACCGAATTTTGATTTATGACACGTATGCGAGGCCGTCAGAAAGAGCCAAGATCCTATTTGAGCTCCTGATGACGAAATACAACCTGGCCATCGTGTGTTTCCCCTCAGGGCTCCTGAGCAATCTCGTGGCCCTGCTTTCCGGAGCTCAGAGGAGGATCGGATTCGTTCGTGATAGACTGAGCAAATACTTCAAGCCGCTGCTCCTTACCGATATTCCCGCCATCACTGGTGAAAAACACGAGTTGGTCAGAAATCTTGAATTGCTGAAGCCCCTTGGTTACAGCTACACGGATTCTGATAAACGCATGATCTTATATCTAAGCGAGAAAGACTATAGCGAAGCTGAGGGCTTTTTCGTCAGTCGCAACCTTGAGAACTTCAGCTTTGTTGTAGGCATGGCGCCCGGTTCAAGCGGCGGACAGTTGGAGAAGAGATGGCCTATCGAGAGATACGCCGAGGTCTCCGATTGGATCAAGGAGAATTATAATGCCGAGGTGCTTGTCTTTGAGAGCGGGACTGACGCCACCGAAAGCCGAAGTCTTCAGGAAATGGCGGAATTGTCGAGAAGGGGTTTTGTCCGGGCAGGAGGCTTGTCCTTGGGCGTTGCCGCCGCGTTAATGAAGAAGTGCAGGATACTGGTATGTAACGATAACGGAGGCATGCACATGGCGGCGGCTGTTCAGGCACCGGTGATAGCGATATTCGGGCCGTCCGACCAGGATACCGCCAGACCTCTCGGGACCAAGTCTGAACTCATTCAGTCCCTGCATCTCGATTGCTGCCCGTGCTGGGCGCCCGAAATGGGCAGCATCAATTGCAGCAATGCCGAAAGACTAAAATGTATAGATGACATACAGGCGCATGTCGTTATCGAGCGCATAAGAGCCATGATTTCCGAAGCAGCATAATTCAGATCATCATTTTTTGGCCGAGAGCTTGTAAATGCATAACGTCGAAATTGAGCATAATTAGATAGAAGGACGTCTACTGGATTCAGGATGATATGGACTCATGCGCTGATTGTGAATATGACATGGGGCATCCAAAGTCGGCTGCCGCCGTAGCCCTTATGCATATCCTAAAACATAATGTACAAGTGCAAGACCCTTCTTGGTTTGCGAAATGACTGAAAAGATAACTGCAATAATCCCGGTTTTCAATAATGAAAAGATTATTCGCCGCTGCCTTGAGAGTATCAAGTGGGCGGACGAAATACTTATTGTGGATTCCTATAGCTCTGACGGGACACTGGACATATGCCGCGAATACGGCGCAAGAATCATCCAGCATGAATATATCAATTCAGCACTTCAAAAAAATTGGGCGATACCTCAAGCGGCCCATGAATGGGTACTTCTGACGGATTCGGACGAAGTGGTTGGGCCAGCATTGCGTGATGAGATACGGAAGGTATTGGAGGCGCCCGATCCTGGGATAGATGCGTATAGGATACCCAGGAAGAATTATGTTTACGGCGTATGGATCAGGCACGCCAATTTTTATCCGGACTATAATATCCGCCTTTTCAGGAGGTCTTGTCGCTACGTTACGCGTGAGGTGCATGCGGACATAGACGTCCCTGAAGAACGCTTAGGCACCTTGAAGGGCCATCAGATTCACGACGATTTCAATGACATGCAGAGCTACCTGAGGAAGTTTCCCAGGTACATGCGATATGAAACAGACGAACTGGTAAAACTCGGAAGAAGATTCCGTCTTTTCGAAGTCACTCTACGCCCGCTCGCTATGTTTTGCTGGTCGTACTTTTATAAGAAGGGGTATAAGTCCGGCTTAAGAGGCTTTATGATAGCAGTCCAGAAGGCGTATTACAACTTCACCATGTATATGCAGCTATGGGAGAGACAGCGGGCAAAGGCGGATTTGGAGACGTGGAGAAGAACCCAGGGTTTTGAAAAAGACGAATAAGATACTGATCGTGCACACTGGCGGACTAGGCGACATGCTGATGTCGCAGCCCTCTGTGAATGCCCTCCGCAGAGATAATCAGGACGCAACAATAGATTTCCTGGGAAGACCAGGCCCCATGCAAGTGTTTGCGAGTAATAAGGGGCTTTCCCGATTGATACCTTTCCCCTCTTCTCCGAAAAACATTGCGAACTCTTTCAAGGTACTGGCCAGACTGGCCGAACTGCGTCTCAGAAGATATGACGAGCTGTACTTGTTTCAACCGATACTGAACAAAGAAAGTTGTCGGAGGCTCGGTCTTCTTGTCAAGATCATAAATGCCGGGAAATCGATAGGCAGGAAGAATTGTTTTGGAAGTGATTTTGTAAATCTGGCTGTGCCGGAGAACGCCGATCTTCACGAAGTTGAAAGAATGATGTCTGTAGCCAAAAAAGGTCTTTGCGTGTCCGTAGCGGAAACCGATTTCTGCCTGCCCTTTGCGGTCCCCAATTTGGCCGAAACGGGAAAGATTGCTCACATACCTTATGCTGTCCTGAGTCCGGGAGGGACAAAGAAATTCAGACGATGGCCTGCTGAGAACTTTATTGAGCTCTCTCACCGGCTGACTGTCTCAGGACTTGATACAGTTTTTGTGGGAGACAAATCCGAGAGAGATGTCTTCCCGGGCAAAGATGAGGGATTCCCTCTGAGGGCCCAAAACCTGATTGGAAGAACAGATCTGCATGGTTTGTGCAGGCTTATCAAGGCCGCGAGGCTCGTCATTGCGAACGACAGCGGTACCATGCATTTGGCCAATGCTCTCGATGTGCCGGTAGTGGGGATATTCGGCTCGGGGGATGCAGTGAGAACAGGACCTTATCGCCGTGGCAAAGCCCGTATCGTGGACTCGTCTCCGATGGCCTGCAAGCCTTGCTATGACGCCATCTGTGATTCTATGCTCTGCATGAAAAGCATATCTGTCGACAGTGTCTGGAACACCGCAAAGGAGTTATTAGTGAATCACATTTACAGAGACGAAGATGAACGGACTCATTACTGACAAATGGCTTAGAATACCCTGGGTTCACCGCCTTTTCGTCTTGACGGGTGTACGTTATATGTATCGTTTGGCGCAACGTCTGTTTCTCTTTATGAGATATGGGAACAGTAAGAAACTACATATTGGCGATCTAAAAGTGAAGTTTTGGACAAAAGACGAGGTATCAAAGCGCATCTTTAATGATAAATACTGGTTCGGAGAGCTGCACGAGAAAGAAGTTACTTTGCACATGATCGATTCAGTAAGAAATTGCAGGTGTCTTGTGGATGTGGGTGCTAATCTGGGTTTCTACAGCGTCCTCTGGGCCAAGCTAACCGAGAAATGCGGCGGCGTCGTTCATGCGATTGAAATGGACGGAGATAACCTTAATCGTTTAAAAAAGACCGTAAGGCTGAACAATATCGCCAATATAGTTCCTCACCAACTGGCGATAGGTCATCGCAACGGCATGGCTGAATATTACCTGAGAGGAAGCGCGTTGAATTCTCTGAAGGTCGGCGACTCCTGTTCCTCCTTTGGGAAGGCGCGTGTTGAAATGTCCACTCTGGACGCTTTCACAAAACGGAACGGTCTTGACCCCGATGTCGTCAAAATCGACGTAGAAGGGGCCGAGTTTTTAGTTTTATCGGGAATGAAAAGACTCTTGCAGAAGGATAATCTTAAGGTCTACTGCGAGATTCACTTGCATAAAGGCATTGGAAGTCTTTGTTCTTTTGGTCATACAGTGAAAGACCTTTTCGAACTTTTTCGGAAAAACGGATTTCAAATGAAACTCCTAAGATTGCGCTCCGACAGTCTATATAAGGAGAGAATCATTCAGTCGGCTGAAGAGATTACGGAAAGCTCAATGATCTTTGCCTGGAAGAATGCGAAGCCGGGCGTTTAATAACGCGTGATAAAGATCGCCTTTATCGAGCAGGACGCGGGCATAGGCGGGGCCGAAGTGAACCTGCTTTACCTCTTCCGGCTCATGAACAGGGAGCGATTTCGCGCGGTTGTCATTGTGCCCTATGAAGGGCCGCTGACAGAACGTCTAAAAGAGCTAAAAGTGGAGTTTCATGTCATCTCCCGGGCAAAATTGATGTCCACTAGCACTTATATTTTTGGAAAGAAGATATTCAATCCGCTTGCAGTTCTATATGATATCGTTATCTCTGTCTCCGGTGTCCTGAAGATAAGGACCTTCCTGAGGAGGGAAAGAGTTGATATTGTGCACACAAATTCGATGGTCGCCCACGTCTACGGTGCCTTTGCGGCCAAGCTCGCCGGAGTTCCCTCTATCTGGCATATGCAGGACATCATAGATCCGAGGATGGCACTCGGCAGTATATGCAAGACTATGGTATTTCTTGGCGGAATTCTTCCTCAGAGAATTGCGGTCGTTTCCAGGACCGTCGGGACTATGTTCTACGGGAAAAGTGCCTCCAGAGTTTGTGTCATCTACAACGGGACTGACTGCAAGAGTTTTTCTCCGGAGACCGATGGTTCGGCAGTGCGAAAAGAGTTAGGGATCTCAGATTGCGGGTCCGTTGTAGGTATCGTTGGGAGATTGACCCCGTGGAAGGGCCAGAGAGAGTTTCTGAGAGCTGCGGCAATCGTCTCGGAGCAGATTCCCGAAACAAGGTTTCTTATTGTAGGCGACACGACATTCGGCAGCACCGAATACAAGGCTGAACTATGCCGCATTACTGAAGAAATGGGCCTTTCTTCGAAGGTGATTTTTACAGGCTTTCGCACGGATGTTTCTGAACTGATCGCGGCCATGGACTTGTGCGTGCTATCTTCCGTTCTGCCGGACCCTTGCCCTCTTGTTCTTTTTGATTACATGGCCTCGGGAAAGCCGGTGGTCGCGACAAAACTAGGCGGTGCACCAGAGATTGTGGAAAACGGCAAAAATGGCTTCTTGGTTGACCCCAGTCGGACTGATGAATTTGCAGACAGGATGATCGCACTTCTGAAAGACCGTCAGTTGCGAGAAAGGATTTCATCAGCCGCCCGCAAGAGAGTGGAAGAATGTTTTACAGTTGAAAAGTTTGTCCATCAATTCGAGCGGCTTTATGATGAGGTAGTCCGCTAACATGAACTTGCCGATCGTCTCGATAATAGTTCCGTGTCGCAATGAAGAAAGGACTATTGCAAAATGCCTTGATTCCATTATCACCAATGATTATCCCAAGACAAGTATAGAGGTGTTTATTGTCGACGGGATGAGCGCGGACGGCACAAGGGATATCATTGACAAGTATGCGGGACAACATAAGTTCATTACGCTTCTCGACAACCCCCTGAAGACCGCGCCGGCAGCCCTGAACATAGGGGTCCGAAAGGCCGGCGGCGAACTGATAATGAGGATGGATGCCCACGCCGTTTATGAAAAAGATTACATTTCTAAATGTGTCGACTATTCGGCGCGGTGGAAGGTTGACAATGTGGGGGGGATATGCGTCACGCTGCCCGGGGCAAAAACAAACTTTGCAGGGGCTGCTGCGCTGGCGCTCTCCCATCCGTTCGGTGTCGGCAATTCGTATTTCAGGATCGGCGCCAAAGAGCCGCGGTTGGTTGATACCGTGCCCTTTGGCTGCTACAGGAAAGAGGTCTTCGAAAGGATAGGCTTCTTTGACGAAGACCTGGCACGGAACCAGGACGATGAATTCAATCTCAGACTGATAAGAAACGGGGGCAAGATCCTGCTCGCGCCAGATATCGTCTCTTACTATTACGCGCGGGATACTCTCGGCAAGCTCTGGAGGATGTTCTGGCAGTACGGCTATTTCAAACCTCTCGTTCTTAAAAAACTCGGAGCGGTGCTGACATGGAGACAGCTGATTCCTCCCTTTTTCGTCTCCGCTCTGATGATCCTTTTCCCGGCCGCTCTGTTCCTGAAGCAGGTCCGCCCCCTCTTCGTCTTGTTTCTACTGCTGTATTCGGCAGCCAACCTGACCTTTTCGATCCTGATCTCCCGTAGAAAAGGGCTAAGGTACATGCCGTTTCTGCCCGTCGTCTTTTCTGCGCTTCATTTCGGCTACGGTCTTGGGTATTTGAGAGGTTTGTGGGACTTTGCCGTACTAAAAAAGAACCGGGCGCGAAAAACCGGGGCCGTTTCTTTGACAAGATAAGACTGCGGAGACCGTGAAACGTCTTATGGACATAGTTCTTTCATCCCTCGGACTGCTCCTCTGTCTTCCCCTCTTTGCCTTCTCTGCTCTCTTGATAAAGCTCGACAGCAAAGGTCCGGTTTTCTTTAAGCACCGCAGGATTGGTAGAGACTTCAGGCCTTTTGACCTGTGCAAATTCAGGACAATGGTAAGCCGGGGCCGTGAGGGACTTCCCCTCACTGTCGCAGGCGACCCCAGGATCACCTCCGCCGGTCGCTTCCTGCGGATGACAAAGATAGACGAGCTTCCCCAGCTCTGGAACGTGCTAAAAGGCGATATGAGTCTTGTCGGACCCAGACCAGAGGCGCCGAAATATGTCGAGATGTTCAGCGACGAGTATGGTGCTATACTTAGAATCAGGCCCGGTATAACCGATTATGCTGCGATCCAATTCAGGGACGAAGAGAGTGTATTGAGAAAGTACAGGGACTCGGAAGAAGGGTATGTCAGAGAGGTGCTGCCGCAAAAAATAGAATTATACAAGAAATACCTGAGAGAAAAGGGCCTCCTCACTGACCTGAAACTGATATTCTTAACTCTCTTTGCCGTACTGGGAAGGCGCAAAAGGTGAGGACTGCACAGGGCAGAACTGGCAGCGGGCTCGGATCGGCCCTTCGCGACTTGTTCTCCAGACTGGTCTATCCCACTTACTTCAAACGCTTTATGTTCTTCCTGCTCGGTGATATCGTCATGACCGCCCTTTCCCTTTACCTCGCATTTCTCCTCCGCTTCGATTTTGCCGTAACGCACGAATTCCGGCAGATGTTCGTGAATGTCGTAGTCCTCTTTATTGCGGTGAAGCTGACTGTGTTCATATTGTTCAGGCTCTATAAAATCACCTGGAGGTACGTGGGTCTGAACGATTTGTGGAACATTGTTACCGCCCTGATCGTGGCGGAATCCATCCTCATGGCCGTGGTACTCATACCGCTGCACGACCGGCTGAGGCTTTTCTTGTCCTTTTATATTCCCGGCTTCCCGAGGAGCATCTTTCTAATCGACGCCATTGTCTCTCTTACTTTGCTTTCGGGACTGAGGATATCCAAGAGGCTCTTCCTGGAGGTCTTCCGCGAGCGGGCATTGCGGAAACACGGTAAGAGGACGGTTATCGTAGGGTCGGGACACACCGGGGAGATGATCGTCAGGGACATGGCAAAAAAGAATTTCTCGGAATTCTATCCCATCGGCTTCCTTGACGACGACAATAATAAACACGGGAGCTATATCCACGGACTTAAGGTATTCGGTCCGTGCGGCCAATTAAGGACCGTTATCTTGAAGTACAGGGTTGAGGCAGTCATAATCGCCATACCTTCCCTGAATTACAAGGTGCTCAGGAATATATACAACACCGCAAGGGAGTCTCATATCAGGTCGGTGAAGATCATACCGCACATCTATGACTTCCAGCAGCCGCATATCAATCTGAAGAGCCTTGAAGATATAAGAGTGGAGGACCTGATAGGGAGACAATCCGTCGAGATCGACCACGGAGAGATAGATGGACTTATCTCGGGCAACTGCGTCCTCATCACTGGCGCGGGAGGGTCTATCGGGAGCGAGATAACAAAGCAGGCTTGCGGGTTCTCTCCCGATAAGGTCATTCTGTTTGACAACGACGAAACATGGCTGCACAATATGGAGCTCAGATTGAACAGGGCCTTCCCTTATTTGAAGGGCAAGTTATTCTTCCTTGCCGGCGACATAAGGGACAAGGACAGGGTGGACGAGGTCTTCGCAGGTTTTTCTCCGGACATTGTATTTCACAGCGCGGCATACAAGCACGTCCCGATGATGGAATCGAACCCCAAGGAGGCGGTCAAGGTCAACATCTTCGGGACATATACGGTGGCAAAGGCGGCGGCGGAACACCACGCCAAAAAGTTCATCATGATCTCGACCGACAAGGCAGTGAGGCCGACAAGCGTCATGGGAGCTACAAAGAGGATTGCCGAGAATATCTGCTGCGCCCTCAATACGATCAATTCCACGGAGTTTATTTCGGTAAGGTTCGGCAATGTCCTCGGCAGCAGGGGAAGCGTCCTGCCGCTTTTCCTGAAACAGTTGAAGGCCGGGGGGCCGCTCACGGTAACTCACAAGGACATGGTGAGGTATTTCATGACGATACCCGAGGCCGTCTCCTTGGTGCTTCAGGCGTCGGTCATCGGAAAAGGAGCGGAGGTGCTTATCCTCGATATGGGCGAACCGATAAAGATATTGAGCATGGCTGAAGACCTGATAAGACTTCACGGTCTGGAACCTTACAGGGACATCGATATAGAGTTCGTCGGGGTCAGACCGGGCGAAAAGTTGTTCGAAGAGATACTCACCGCCGAGGAAGGGACCGTCGCCACAAAGCACGACAAGGTGTTTATAGGGAAGGAGACCGAGAAATACTCAGCTGCAGAAATAGAGACCATGCTCCTGGAATTCGAGACACACCTGAGGACCGGCAGGCTTTCCGGGGAGGAAAAGATAAAAAACCTCCTCAGAAAATATGTGAAGCATTATGACGGCGGCGATTAGTCTTCACCCTAAGTTGCATAAACATCATCACAATCGGGCATGGAGACCAAAAAAACTTTATCTACGACACCTTGATATCGATGACGGAATAACTTGCAGTTACTTTTCAGGACTACGCTAAATGTGAACTCCTGCTATCATCTTGACGATATGAATCATGTCGTCCTCATAAAGGTTCTTTTGGACTTCATGTCCCAACGGAATGCAGCGTAAGGGTTCATTCTACGGCGCAGTTCAGGATGACGATAGGAGAACCGCCTTCAAAGCACGTGATGCCGCTGTACGTATCGCCGGGGAAAATACTTTTCCCCGAGTCCTTTTTTGCGGAGTCGAACCTGCCGTCGGCAGCCTTGCCGTCTCCCAAGACCGCGGTAAAAGAGAAATCCCCGACGCTCCTGGCCGAGCCGCTGATATTACGAACTGTCACGTTCGCGCACTCTCTTCTCGCAGTCACGGTATACTCCCCGGACGGCGTAAGGACCGCCTGGCTTTCCTCGTAGGCATCGAAGCTTACCACCTCGCAGGGTCCTGCTGCCTCCTGTTCTCCCTTCCCTGAGGACGCCTTGTCTGCATCCTTTTTGCCCTGCGCGGACAAATCTCCAGCCTTCTTCTCCACAGCGGCGCCGGGCTGCCCGCCGTTCATTTTCATATCCTGGCCGGAATAGGCCGAAGGGCCTTGCAGGCATACAAAGGAAAAGACTGAACTGCATACAATGACAAAAAGCCGCTTCGTCACACTCAGGGACCGTACAGACGCCATCTGTTTATCTTCGCGCTCCTGGAATAAAGGGAAAAAATGGACGGTAAGGGATTCGAACCCTCGACCCCCACGTTGCGAACGTGGTGCTCTCCCAGCTGAGCTAACCGCCCTCAAAGATAATCAACAGACTATCCGGATAATTTTACACTGACCTGCCGAAATTTTCCACCCTCGACGGTAATAAAGACTATTTTAGTAAACACAGGGCACGGAGACACAGAGGAATGACGAGCTAAAAAAATGTAGTCCCTGTCACAGGAGTGGTCAGGGACTATGGTCTCTTTGAGGACAGGTCTTCCGAGAGTTATCGTGCCTGTCTTGTCGAAAAATACATCCGTTATTCTGTTCGCCTTTTCAGCGACGTCCCCGCCTTTTATGAAGATGCCTCTTGAAGTATCTTCGCGAGAAAGCTCTCTGGTATATTATTCTCCCGTGAGATCTCATTTACCATCATCACTTCATCTTTCTTGCCTGCGAGATGCAGCACCCAGCGGATTCCGTAATCGGTCTCTCGGATTCACTCACTTTCTAGGGACAACTCCGATTGTTTTCCGACCACAACGGTTGTGAGCTTGCCTGGTTCCAGGTATTTTCTTGCCGCCATCGAGACATCGTCTTTTGTCACAGAATTAATATATCCGGGATATCTTTCCATATAGTCCACGCCGAGCCCGTAAAACTCTGCGGCCGCCAGGAAATCAGCGATCTTTCTGTTGGTGTCGAGTCTTCTCGGAAAGCTCCCTGTCAGGTACGACTTTGCGTCATTCAGTTCCTCGTCCGAAACCCTCTCGTCCCGCATCCTTTCTATCTGCTCATTGATTAACCTTATGACCGCACCGGCGGATTCGTTCTTTGTCTGGGCGCCTACCTCGAACAAACCGCCCTCTTTAAATGGGGCAAAGAAACTATGGATGTCGTAAACAAGGCCCCTCTCCACCCTCACCTTCTGCATCAGCCTTGATGAAAATCCGCCGCCCCCGAGTATGTAGTTCATGACAGACACCGCATAGTAGTCAGGATTCCCCCTGCTTACACCCTCGTGACCGACAAGGATACTCGCCTGTGTAAGGTCCCGCCCGATAAGAACTGTCTTCCTTTCCTTCAAAGGACTTTTGACAAGGGCTCTTCCCGGCACCGCCGAAGACTTCCACGCCGATAGAAACCTTCCGAGGATAGAACGCAATTCCTCTTCGGTTATATCTCCGACAACGGAAAGAAACGAATTATTGGGTCTATAGTAAAGGGAATGAAATCTCACTATGTCTTCTCTCCGGATGCCATCGATTGTGTCAAGGCCCCCCGTTACAAGCCGTCCGTAAGGAAGATCGCTATACACCGCCTTTTTGAAGGCCCTGGAGGCAAGAAAAGTCGGCTCTTCCTCGCTCTGAAGAAGGGATCCCTTAATGAGTTCCTTTGCCCTTTTGATCTCAGAGTCGGAGAATGAAGGATTAAGGACGACGTCAGAGAAGATCTCGAAGCCCTTTTCGACGTCCTTCTTCAGCACCGAAAGGGACACGGTCGTATAGTCCTCTTCCACAGACGCTCTGAGCGACGCACCCACAAAGTCGAGATCCTCGCTTATCTCGGAGGACTTGCGCTTTGCTGTACCCTCTGTAAGAAGCTGCGCCGTAAGGTTTGCCAATCCGGCCTGCTCCGGAGCTTCATCGAGCGGGCTCGCTTTTACGAGAAGCGTCATCGTCACAATAGGCAGATTGTGCCTCTCCACATGCAGAACGGTCAGTCCGCTCGGAAGGACCGTCCTTTTGATATCCAGCGCGTAAACGTCAGTAAACAGCGAAAAGTAGAAAGTGAAAAGTGATACTAAGAACAGAGAGACCAAAACCGCAATTCCCGTCCGATCCGGGTTGCAACGATAAAAGCCGGCTCTGCGACGTCTCATGCCTTGAGATTCCGCTTGTATGTTTTCACTTTTCACGTCTTATTTCTCACCTTTTACAGGGACTAATATGCCTACCGTTCGGTTGTCCTCGGTAAGATACTTCTTTGCCGCGCACCGCACATCTTCGGGAGTCACCTTCCTTATCCCTTCAAGATAACTATCCTTGAGCCTCCAGTCACCGAGTATCTCGAACATGCCTATCTTCATCGCCTGCATGTACAGAGAGTCCTGGCCGAAGATGAACGAAGCCTCGATCTGGTTCTTTGCCTTCTGGACCTCTCTTTCAGACGGGGGGGCTGCCTTCAAGGAGTCGACCTCGTCATAGAGCCTCTTTTCGAGTTCCGCCACGGTCCTTCCCCGTGCCGGAGTTCCAAAGAGAAAAAAGAGGAAGGGATCTATATGCATACCGTCATATTCAGAGCCTGCGTTAATGGCGATCTTCCCTTCGTAGACAAGTGACCGGTAGAGTCTTGAACTCTTGCCGTCCGAAAGGATTGAACTCAGGACATCGAGCGCAAAACTGTCTTTGTCGGGGAAACTCGGAACGTGATACCCGATTAAGATGTACGGCATCTCGGCTTCTTTCCTCAGATAAATTCGCTTTTCACCCTTTTGATCCGGCTCCCGGGTCGCAGTGACTTTGCCGACATCAGCCCCTTTCTTGTTACCGAAGGCGACCCTTATCTTCTTCAATATCTCATCGGAATTTACATCTCCTACAACCACGATAAACGCGTTATCCGGGGAATAGTATTCTCTGTAATGCCGGTAAAGGTCTTCTCTCTGAAGCAGTGATATGTCGGACATCCATCCTATGACAGGCCTTCGGTACGGATGGGTCATGAGCGCAGTCGCCAGAGTCTTCTCAAACAAGGAATTCTGCGGGTCATCCTCATACCGCATCCTGCGTTCTTCCATGACCACGCTACGCTCTGATGCAGTTTCCTTCGGGTCTATAATCAGGCTTGTCATGCGGTCGGATTCGAGCTCTACAGGTATGCCGATCCTGTCCGATGCCATCTCCTCAAAATATGCAGTGTAATCTTTCGTGGTAAACGCATTATCTATGCCGCCGTTGCGTTGAATGATCCTTGAAAACTCCTTGGAGCTGTAATTGGTCGTGCCCTTGAACATCATGTGCTCAAGGAAGTGGCTCAAACCGGTCTTTCCGGGAACCTCGTACCTCGATCCGACCCTGTACCAAACCTGGAATATCGCGAGCGGGACTTTGTGGTCTTCGCTGATCAGGACCTTGAGCCCGTTGTCGAGAGCGAATTCCCTGACATCGGCAGAGGAGGACATCGAAGCAGGGAGCAAGAAAAATAAGAGGACCGATACAATGACTTTCTCGAACTTCTTCATGCTTGTCAGAGAAGAGCTCAACACTTTCACGTTTCTTGCACTTCCTAAGAAAAGGAGATAAGAAACAACTGTATCCGCGCCGATGCAGTCATGAAGCAAAAAGGGTCTGCATCTCTGCAAACCCTTCTCCTTTTTGGTGGCGGGGAGAGGATTTGAACCTCTGACCTTCGGGTTATGAGCCCGACGAGCTACCAGGCTGCTCCACCCCGCGATTTTTATAAGATAACCTATTAGAATTGATGTTGTCAAATCAGCAGTGACATATCTGTACCTGATTTGACGCACGGTTTGGTGTCCTTTCCGAAAGATCACGCTTTATTGTTCCAAGCAGAGATAGCTTTTCCTCCCTGGAGCGGCATAATCCTCCTCTATGATCATCCTTAGACATGTCCATCTTGAAAATATATCGGAAATTCTAAATACTATGATCATATCGCACTTACTTTTATGAACGTTATTTGGCATCACGCAAAGGTCAGTAAGCGGGACCGGTGGCTTAAGAACAGCCACAGGTCTGCCCTTATCTGGATTACAGGGCTTTCAGCTTCGGGAAAGTCGACTATTGCAGTCGAGCTGGAGCGCAGGTTGTTCGAGTATCACATCAACACCTTCATCCTGGACGGCGATAATGTCAGACACGGCCTTAACAAAGACCTCGGTTTTTCTGAAAAAGACAGGAAAGAGAACATGCGGAGGGTCGGGGAGATGGCCCGGCTTCTCGTAGATGCCGGGATACTCACCATAGCGGCATTCATTTCTCCTTACGCTTCCGACAGAGCTGCGATCAGAAACCTCTTCCACAAAGAAGAATTCATAGAGGTCTATCTCAAGTGCGACCTGACTGTCTGCGAGGCAAGAGACCCGAAAGGCCTCTACAAGAGGGCGCGGAACGGCGAGATCCCGGATTTCACGGGGATATCGGCCCCGTATGAAGAACCTGCGAAACCGGAGCTCCTTCTCCAAACAGACAGCTTTCCGGTCAATGAGTCGGTAGACAGGATTTTTTCGTATCTGACCCAAAAGGGAATAATTCTGAATAAGCGTTGAGAGCGCTTAAAGAGATCTCTTACGACTGCGTCGATCGACCATCCGGCTATTTCACCTTAATGAGTGGGTATTTCTCCTTCATTGCCCTGGTGACAAGTCCGACTCCTGCCCTGTTTTCGACGGTCTCGATGATAATCATCTTCTCAAAACCTACGATGTCGACCTTGGCCTGCTTTCCTTTCTCCTCAAGAGCTCCGAGGATGAACCCGTCGAGCTCCTTTTCGGTCTCCATGCCTGATATCTCGCCCTTGTGTCCTCTCCTGACGACCCGCACGAAGAATCTGGTGTTCTCCAACCGGTCTATATAGGGGGATATCGCCTCTTTCGCCCTCTCCATGAAATCGGCTACCTCGAACTGAAAGTTCCTTTCCAGGGGCACTATCTGACCGAGAGACCTTAGCTTCTGCGGCGTCTCGGCCCGGATATCCTCAAGCTTCTTCAGAAAAGCCTCCACATCGTCAACGCAGCCGAGAACAACGTCCCTGTAGCCGGAACGTCCGAACTCTCCGTGGTTCTTCAAGAGCCGCAGCGCGTATCGTTCCTGTCCCTTTTGAGCGGTCGCCAGTATATTCCACTCTTTCACAAATCCTCCTTTCACCCATTCTATTTCTATTCCCGGAACTTTTCTATGATCCTAAAAAAATCATCGGCCCGGAAGGCGCGGGACCATCAGCGCATTTCACGATTCTGCATCATATAGACCTGCCAAGTCGTTGAGGAAAATGTATAATCTTCTATATATGGGTCGGCCAAGGCGAAAAAGATGAATAGAGCCTTCCTGTCATTTGCTCTCGGTTTGTTTCTCATCCCGGCGACCGCAGAAGGCGCTGACTGGAAATCAATAACAGGAAATCGATTGGAGAATGTCGATATTTCAGTGGACCAGGAGAGCATAGAGCACATTTCCGATGATGTCGTCAGGGCGAGGATCAAATATGTCTATTCCAGGCCGCGAAGTTTCGACTCCGGGTTTATCAAAGAGCTAGTGGTACACAATGAATATCACTGCCGAGAGAGGAAGTGCAGAATACTCAGAAGCGAAGGACACTTCACGGACGGCAGACAAGAGACCGACTCTACCGAGAGAGAAGGGCATATCTTGTCTAATGACGTAATTTACCAATATTTGTGCAAATAGGATTCGGGCCCTTACGCGGCTAAGCCAGAAGCACGCCCTGCTCTTCAAAGGACTGATCCTCGAACAACGGAAACCATTCGTTCCCTACAAACACAAAAGTCATTTCCTGCCGGCACGTCCTGCATCTCCTGATCTCCGCGGCCTCGATTCCCATCGCCCTTGCCTTCGATGCGGGACTGGGATGATAAATGGTCTCATATTCATGCTTGTGTTTATGCGTTTGCTCCATTTCCGTGACCTCCTTATTCAAGGTTACTACAAGTCAGTCAGAATGTCGATTCTTTCCGGGATTTCTAGGTAAGATGAAGAATCAGAAGAACGATATACTTCAAGCTCGAAGGTGCGTTATGGCAAAGGAAAAATCTAAGGAATTAGCTAAGATCGAGCCTGCCAGACCCCTTTCTCCGTTTGAGGATATGGAGAGACGGTTCGAAGATTTCTTCAGGCGGCCCTTTTCTTTACTTGGCCCGTCATGGTTCCCAAGACCCAGTAAAACCGCCTAAAGTCAGACATTCTGCGCGGCGTGCACGGCCTCCTTGCTTCCCTTTTACACCCGAAATGCGCCTTAGTCAATCCGGAGGGGCTTCTGCATTGACATTTCGCCGGTTAATAGTAAACTGAAGGTAGAAAACTGAGGAGTGTGGCTTTTTGGAAGGCAGCGCGCCGGGCAAGAGGCCCTGATCAATGAAGATACTCATAATTGACGACGAAGAGGACAAATGCAGGCTCTATAGCGAAGAGCTCCGCGAAGAGGGCTATCAGGTAGTCACCGCAAGCACGGGCGAGCAGGGAATGAAGCTGCTCCTGGAGGAAAACCCTGACCTCGTTACCCTGGATATATGGATGTCCCGCAGAGACGAGGGCATAGAACTGCTTAGACGGATGAAGGATTACAGATCGGACCTTCCGATCATAATGCTTACGGCTTACGACTACAGGGACGATTTCGCCGTCTGGTGCGCAGACGCTTATATTGTAAAATCTTCGGACCTCTCGGAGCTTAAGGAGACCATAAAAAAAATGATGACTGCCGGGGACCAGGCCATATGCAAATGAAAGAAATAAGGCAAATTGCCGAAAAGATGAACATCCGCTTGGCAAAAGTGGATAAGGCGGACCTCATCAGGGCCATCCAGAGGGCCGAGGGAAATGCAGACTGTTATGCCATCGGCGGCCATGAATGCGATCAGGTGAACTGCCTGTGGCGCAAGGACTGCATGAGAGCTGTTTCCCGCTCTTAAAGTAACAATAGTTCGCTGCAGAGGGGGAATTCCGTGGACGTTTCGTCGGACGACAGACGCAGAGCCGGGCTTCTTCCGGAAGAGAGTCTGATGGCTTCTGACAGCCTCGCCGAAATAGATGCCATCAGAGAACTGGCTTCGAGATTACACACCTTGATATCTGCGATCCCGGACCTTGTGTATTTCAAGGACGCCGGGGGCCGGCACATATTTGTCAACAAGGCCATGGAAGACTTCACAGGATTGGGCACGGGAGAAATCATCGGAAAGACCGCTGACGACCTCCTGCCTCCGGACCTGCTCGAAACATGCGTGAAGAGCGACCGCGAGGTGACCGAAAACCGCAGGACCCTTCGCTTTGAAGAGCTCTATACCAGGGGGGACGGCGAAAAAATTTATCTCGATACCGTCAAAGTCCCCGTTTTTGACGCCCTTGGCAATGTCGCCGGAATATTAGCCATCAGCAGGGACATCACCGGACTCAAGAATACCGAAGAAGACCTGCGGGCCAGCCGCGAATTCGTCAAGAGCATCCTCGATACCGTAGACGAAGGCTTTATCGTAGTTGACAGGGATTACAGGATCATTTCTGTAAACAACGCCTATTGCCGGCAAGTGCATATGGACCTTCAAGATATTATAGGAAGGCACTGCTACGAAGTCTCTCACCGGGGAGAGCGGCCGTGCCACGAAGCGGGGCAGGATTGCGCTGTTCGTCGGTCCCTGGAAAAAGACGAGCCCGCTGTTTCCGTCCACAGGCACCAGGACAAGGCGGGCAACGCCGTCTATGTCGAAACAAAATCGTATCCCCTGAGAGACGCCTCGGGCAACACCACCTCCTCCATAGAGATAATACGTAACATAACCGAAAAACACCTGCTCGAGGAGCGCGTTCTCCGCGCGCAGAAGCTGGAAGCCATCGGGCTTTTGGCCGGGGGCATTGCCCACGATTTCAACAACCTTCTGCAGGGCGTCTTCGGGAACATGTCCCTTGCAAAGACTCTCTCCGAAAAGGACGGCAAGCTTTATCAGCTGATCGAAGCAGCTGAAAAGTCGCTCGAACTCTCCAAGAAGCTCACGCAGCAGCTCCTTACCTTCTCGAAGGGCGGCGAGCCGGCCAGGAGGACCGTCTCTCTGCCTTCCGTCATCCAGAGCGCAGTCAGATTTGCGTTGAGCGGCTCGAATGTGAGCTACAAGTTTTCGATGGACTCCAATCTATGGCCTGTCGAGGCGGACGAAGTGCAGCTCGGCCAGGCGATTAACAATATCGTCCTCAATGCAAGCGACGCTATGCAGGGCGGCGGGACCGTAGACATAAACGTCAATAATCTCGTGGTGGATGAAAAGAGCGGCCTTTCTCTCAATCCCGGAAGATACGTCGTGATAGCGATAGAGGACACCGGATCGGGAATCCCCGAACAGCATCTTTCCAGGATCTTCGATCCGTACTTCACGACAAAGGAAAAAGGTAAAGGCCTCGGCCTTGCAACTTCGTATTCGATAATCAAAAGACACAATGGGATAATAGACGTCAAATCCCAGATAGGCGTAGGAAGCAAGTTCTGCATATACCTTCCTGCATCGAAGAAGCCTCCCGAGCCGAAGGATAATAACAAGAAAGTCCTCTTTGCCGGCAAAGGGAGGATACTGGTAATGGACGACGAGGAGCTCGTAAGGGTAGTGACAGGAAGGATGCTTGAGAACCTCGGATACGAGGTCGAATTTGCCGAAAAAGGGGAAGAGGCGATCTGCAAGTATACTAATGCCCTCAGGTCTGGCAGGCCTTTTGACGCCGTTATACTGGATTTGACCGTAAGGGGCGGCATGGGAGGAGGGGAGGCGATCAAAGGAATGATTGCTGTCGACCCCGAGATCAGGGCGATCGTGTCGAGCGGCTATTCGGACGACCCGATCATGGCAAATTATAGCGAATATGGATTCAAGGGGACCATGGCGAAGCCATATAACCTGCAGTCTCTAAGCTCCAAGCTCCATGAATTGCTCGCCGGCGCCAAGCAGTAGAATCCCGCCACTTTTCAATATTCTGTTAAGCCCCCGATGGATTAAAGAGACCCGCCTGTCATGAAGCTGATAGTTTGAAGAAGAGGTCCGGGATATATTCCGAGCCATATCAGCAGGACCGTCAGAAACGCGAGCATCAGACCGCCCCTCAATGAAAGAGAAGGCAAGGCCTCGGCTTCCCCGGCCGTACAGGAGTACATCGCCACGATGATCCTCAGATAATAGAACAGGCCGATGGCGCTATTGATCACGAGCGTTATCACAAGCAGCCACAAGGCAGAGCCGATGCCCGCCGCTATAATATAGAACTTTCCGATGAACCCCGCAGTGAGGGGGATGCCCGCCAATGAAAAGAGCATTGCAGAGAAAATTCCCGCAAGCCACGGCCTGTGTTTCGCAAGGCCGCGATAGTCATCCATGGCGTCCGCATCCCTTTCCTTGCCAGAAAGAACGGTGACCACTCCAAACGCGCCGAGCGTAGTGATAAAGTAGGCGACGAGATAGAAGGTCACAGCCGTAACCCTCATCGGGCCGCTCGAAAGAAAGGCCACGAGCAGATAGCCGAGATGGGCGATAGAAGAATACGCGAGAATGCGCTTAACATTGTCCTGAAGGAGCGCAAGGAGATTTCCAGTGAACATTGAAAGGATCGCGATGACCGCAAAGGCGGCGAACAACGAACTTTGCGCGTGCATTTCAACCTTTACAGAATACCGGAGGAGCAGAGCAAACATGGCGCCCTTCGACACAGTAGCCACAAAGGCCGTCACAGGCGCAGGCGCACCCTCGTATACGTCGGCGGTCCACATATGGAAGGGGGCGACTGCAAGCTTGAATCCTATTCCGACAACCACCATTGCGAGACCGGTCACAACCACAAAACTGTTCACGCTGCCGGAGAGTAGCCTCGGACCCAGAAGAGAGAAATCCATCGTCCCCGCTTCGCCGTAAAGCAGAGCGATCCCGAAGAGCAGAAAGGCCGCCGAAGTTGCGGCCAGGACGAGGTACTTTACCCCGGCTTCGATGCTAAGCTCGTTCCTCGTGTACCCGATAAGGGCATACAGCGACACACTAAGGACCTCAAGTCCGAGGAAGAAGGAAGCGAAATGGCTCGAGGCCACGAGAACGGACGAGCCCAGGACCGCAAGGAGCAGAAGAATATAGTATTCTTCCGGATTTCCTTTGCGGTCTTTGAAATAGTCATAAGACAAGACCGCCGTCACAAAGCTCGCCGCAAGGATCAAACCAAGGAAGCAGAGGGCATACCCGTCAACAAGAAGAATAGGCGTGATCCGCCGTGGGACAAGAGGCGAAATTACGAAAAGCGAGATCAGCGACGCGACGATCCCGCAGAGGGTCAACACATATGCGAGCACGCAGCTCCTGCAAAATGACAGGGCGAGCATAATGATCACCGGCGAGGCGGCGATGATGATAAAGGGCATCAAGGGGGCAAGGTCACTGAGGATCATAGTTCCCGCCGGGGGATGAAGGCTGCGTGGCCTTCTTGTTCGACTGAACGGGGCCGACCGTCTGCCTCAATGTGTTCACCGTCCTCGTTGCGGCCTTTATGATGGGTCTTGGATAGATACCTATCCAGACTATCACCGCCATCATCAGCAGCACAACCGACATCTCACGCGCTCCGAAATCGGGGACCTTAGGTCCTTCCTTCCTGGGACCGAAGAAAGCCCCCTGCACCATCCACAAAGAGTAGAGGGTTGCCGCCACGAGGCCCACCGTAGCAACGACTGTCAGACCCGGATTCACTGCGTATGCCCCTGCCAGCACCAGAAATTCTCCGACAAAATTGCCCAGCCCCGGCAGGCCGAGAGACGCAAGCGCAAAGAAGAGCCCCGCTCCTCCTATTCTCGGGGCGACTGTCCACAGGCCGCCCATCTTTTCAAGGTCGCGGCTATGTATCCGCTCCTGCAGCGCTCCAACGATAATAAACAAGGCCCCCGTGCTGACGCCGTGACAGATAATCTGTATTACCGCCCCCTGAAGAGCCAGGGCGTTCCCGGCAAAAATCCCGAGAAGCACAAAGCCCATGTGGCTCACGCTCGTATATGCCACAAGGCGTTTGAAATCTCTCTGCGCAAAGGCGAGCATTGCGCCGTAGAGGATGCCTGCCACGCCCAGGACCATCGCGATATTGCTGAAATCGGACGCGGTCCCCGGGAAAAGCGGTACCGCAAAACGGAGCAAGCCGTACGCACCCGTCTTAAGAAGCAGTCCCGCAAGGATAACGCTTCCGGCAGTCGGCGCTTCCGTATGGGCATCAGGCAGCCAGGTGTGAAAAGGCACCGCGGGGAGCTTCACGAGAAAGGCGATAACGAAGCCGAGCATGAGGAACAACGCCTTTGTTGAACTCATGGTTGTCCCCAAAAGCTGCTCGTAGTCGAACGTGAATGTCCCGGTGGATTGACCGTGGGCGAAATACAGACCGAGGATTGAGGCCAACATGAGCAAGCCGCTCAGCTGGGTAAATATGAAGAACTTCACGGCGGCATAGATTCGTCTCTCGTGTCCCCAGAGCGCTATGAGAAAATACATCGGGACGAGCATCAGCTCCCAGAAGAAATAAAAGAGGAAGAGATCGAGGGACAGGAAAACGCCGACGATCCCGGCAAGGCTCCACATGAGATTGAAGTGGAAAAAGCCCACCCTCTCCCTTATCTCCGTCCATGAGGCCGCAACCGACATGATGCCGAGGAAGGCGGTAAGCATCACCATGAGGAGACTGAGACCATCCATGGCGAGATGAAAACCTATGCCGAGTCCGGGTATCCATTTAATCTTCACTTCGGCAATCCATGTCTCTTTTCCAATGAAATAGAGACTGCTCCGATGACCGATCCAGAGAGAAAACGCGAGCGCCAGATCGAGCCCGACGGCGACAAGGGAAAGCCATCTGGGCCATTTGTCGCTCCAGCGGCTCAAAAGCCATGAAAGCAGTCCGCCGGCAAAAGGTATGAGTATGAGCAAGATCAGAATCATAGAATCACCGCAATCCCGATCGTTATTATCGCTCCAAGGGTGATCCCCGCTGCATACCATCTGATCCTGCCGGACTGTGTAAGACTCAAGGCCCTGTGAAGGAACCTGTTATACCAGGCGACACCCGCGTATATCAGGTCGATAAAATCGTCCCTGTTGATGCGGGCCGCCCAGAAGAAAGGTCTTACGAAAAGCCTGTCATATAACCAATCGAACCCCCATCCCGAAAACCAGAAACGGTGAATTGCCTGCGATATGGGGACAATGCCCAGTTCCTCGGTATATCGGCGTCTCTTGAGAAACAGAATATAAGCGGCATAGATCCCAAGGATTGAAAGCAGCGAAGCGCCGATCTGCATTATTGCCTCCAGCGACAGGTCCCCGTGAGCCGTTTCTACAGGCGGCAATACTGTATTCAGAAAGCCGGAAAACGCCGGGAAATTACCGAGGGTGCGGGGCAATTCTACAAAGCCGCCGACAATGGAAAGCGCCGCAAGTATGACGAGCGGTATCTTCATCCGTATTCCCGGTCTCTTGTTCACCACTCCCTTTTTCTCGCCGAAAAAGGTGAGAAACACCATCCGGAATGTATAAAGGGAAGTGAGCAGCGCCCCCGCAAAACCCGCTGCCCAAAGGAGGGGGCCTCCCTTATCCGAAGACCAGGAAGACCAGATAATCAGGTCCTTGCTGTAAAACCCCGCGGTCACGAGCGGCAGGGCGGAAAGAGAGGCGGCGCCTATTAGAAATGTCCTGAATGTCACAGGGAGCTCCGTCCGGAGTCCTCCCATCTTGAACATATTATGTTCGTCCTCAAGCGCAAGGATGACAGACCCGGCGCCGAGAAACAGAAGGGCCTTAAAAAAGGCGTGTGTCATAAAATGGAAGATTGCCGCAGACCACGCCCCCACTCCGAGGGCGAGGAACATGTATCCTATCTGGCTGATGGTCGAGTATGCAAGAACTCTCTTGATATCGTGCTGGGTCAGCGCACTGAATCCCGCAAGAAGCAGGGTCAGGGCGCCAATGATCGCCACGGCCTCCTGGACAACGGGCGCAAGCGTAAAGAGCACGTTTGTCCTAGCGATCAGATACACCCCCGCCGTCACCATCGTGGCCGCGTGGATCAGCGCGCTCACGGGAGTGGGCCCGGCCATGGCGTCGGGCAGCCAGGTCTGCAGCGGAAGCTGGGCGGACTTTCCAAGAGCGCCCCCCAAAAGAAGGGCGGCAGCAGCGACAGCCAGAGCCGAACTTTCAGGCCAGCTCTGCAGCGCCTTCTGCATGACTTCCTGTATATTCAATGTCCTGAGATTCACAAAGATAAGAAAGAGCCCGACCGCCATAGCGGTATCGCCGATGCGTGTCACAATGAAGGCCTTCATTGCCGCCTTACCGTTTGCAGTGTCCTTGTACCAGAAGCCGATGAGGAGATAACTGCAGAGCCCCACCCCCTCCCAGCCGAGATACAACAAGAGGAGATTGTCGGCAAGAACGAGAATGAGCATCGAGCCCACGAAGAGATTCATGTAAGCAAAGAACCGGCTGTAGCCCTCCTCTTCCGACATGAATTCAGTCGAATAGAGATGGATGAGAAAACCTACGACCGTGACGACAAACACCATGACCAGGGAGAGCGGGTCGAGGTAAAAGGAAATGGAAGGCCTGAAATCTCCGAGATCGATCCACGTCCAGAGGGTCTGTGAGTAGTGGTGTGAAAGAGGCGGATAAGCGAGAAAACCTGTTCCCAGAAATATTGAAAGCGCCGCCGCAATGCCCACGGAGCCTGTGCCTACGATCGCAACCGTCCTTCTTGAAAGCCTAGACCCTGCCGCGACCAGGACAATGAATCCCAGAAGCGGCAAGGCAGGTATAAGCCAGAGAAGTTCGGGCATATCAGCCTTTCATCCTGCTCGCACAGTCGGCGTCGAGCGACTTAAAGACGTGGTAGAGTCTGATAACGAGGGCTAGCCCCACGGAAACCTCAGCAGCCGCCATTGCAAGAATAAAGATGAACATGACCTGTCCGTCGGGCTGCCCCCATCGGGCGCCGGCCGCCACAAATGCCAGCCCGGATGCATTGAGCATTATCTCTATCGAAAGGAGTATGAAAAGGATATTACGCCTTACCATGACTCCTATCAGTCCAAGCGCAAAGAGCGCTCCCGCGAGAAGGAACCCATGCTCCAGCAGCGCCTGCGGCATCATGACGCCCCTCCATCGGATCTGTCTTTTCGTCCGAGATGATAAGCGCCCACCAGTCCGGCAAGGAGGAGCATCGAGGCGAGCTCCACGCCGAGCACATACGGTCCCATCAGGGCCATGCCGACCAGTTTCGGCGAGACGGTTGTTATATTAAAGACCCTGCCCGGTGTCCGCAGGAGAACATAGAGCAACTCTCCGGAGAGGAGCGCAGTGAGAATAACCGGACCGACCCAGATTCCGGGACTAAGCAGCTGCCCTTCCTGCGCGACAGACTGGGGCCCGAGGTTCAGCATCATTATCACGAACACAAAGAGCACCATGATGGCGCCCGCATAAATTATCACCTCCAGCGCGGCAATAAAAGGCGCGCCGAGTATAAGGAAAATCAGGGCCACCGAAAGGAGGGAGACGACGAGATACAGGAGCGCATGGACGGCGTTACGCCGCGTAATAACCATAAAGGTGGAGATAACGGCGACAACTGCTGTTAAATAAAATGTAATGTTCATCTTTTCTCCCGTATGCGCTACACGCTGTTCGCTATACGCTTTCCCTTTTCTTTTTTCTTCACGGCATCAAGTCCCTAACATCCACAGGCTGTTCCTCATTGACAGCTTCGCCCTTGTCCTTGCCCTTTATAGACAGTCCGGCCATACGGTAGAAATTATACTCCGGATGTTTGCCCGGTCCGCTTATCAGCAGGTCCTCTTTTTCATATACCAGGTTCTGCCGGACATACTCGCCCATCTCGAAGTCATTCGTAAGCTGAATGGCATAGGTCGGACACGCCTCTTCACAGAACCCGCAAAAGATGCAGCGTGAAAAATTTATGCGGAAGAACTCCGGATATCTCCGCCCGTGGCCGTCCTCGGCCGCCTGCAGGGAGATACAGTCCACAGGGCAGGCCACAGCGCAGAGATAACACGCTACGCACCTCTCCTCTCCGTCAGGGTCCCTCGAAAGGATGATCCTTCCCCTCCATCTCGGCGGGATATAAGGCTTCTCTTCCGGGTAGAGGACAGTCTCCCTCTTGCGGAACATATGCAAGAGAATTGTCCACATCGTCCTGATCAGACTAAACATGAAGTCTCCAAAAGAAAGGAGATCTCACTCGCGCAAAGCCTCAAAGCACGCAAAGGAAAAACACAACTATGTATTTTCGCGTATGAAACCACAAAGACGCGAAGAAGAGAAACAGGGGGTTTGTCTGCATGAGATTCCTCTCCGTGATCTCCGTGTGAGACTTCTATCATTTTCATCCTTTCTTTGCGCACTTTGCGACTTTGCGAGAGAATTATCGTATTATTTCCCCGTTGCAAGCAAAATCCCTCCAGTCACCAGGAGATTCAACAGGGACAGGGGCAGCATCACCTTCCAGCCGTAGGACATGAGCTGGTCGTATCTCGGCCTCGGAAGCGAGGCCCTCAAGAGAATAAAGACACAGATAAAGAAGAAGGTCTTTATGGTGAACCAGACAATCGGCGGAAGGACCGGGCCCATCCAGCCGCCGAAAAATAGGGTCACGATCAGCGCCGAAATAAGCGTAATGCCTAAATACTCTCCCACAAAGAACATGCCGAATTTCATTCCCGAGTATTCAGAATGAAAGCCCGCCACAAGCTCGCTCTCCGCCTCGGGGAGATCGAAAGGCAGACGGTGCGTCTCGGCTATCCCGGCTATAAAGAAGACCACAAAACCTACAAACTGCGGGACAAAGAACCACATGCCCTTCTGCGCGTTCACAATGTCCTCGAGATTGAACGATCCCGCAAGCATGACCACCCCCGTGAGTGAGAGCCCCATGAACACCTCGTAGCTCAGCATCTGCGCGGCGGCGCGAAGACCGCCCAGAAGCGAATACTTGCTCGCGGACGACCATCCGGCAAAGGCCACGCTATAGACGCCGAGAGAAGACATGGCCAGGAAAAAGAGCAGGCCGACATTCAGGTTCACCACCTCGATACCGGGCGAAAATGGTATCACCGCGAAGGCCGTGATTATCGTCAGCATAATGATTGCCGGCGCAATGACAAACACGGGCTTATCGGCAAAAGGCGGTATCCAGTCCTCCTTGGTAAACACCTTGACCATATCGGCAACGACCTGAAGCAGGCCGAAAGGGCCGACGCGATTAGGTCCGTAGCGGTCCTGCCACAAGGCAAGGAGCCTGCGCTCCAGCCATATGAGAAATGCCGCCACATTGAGCGTGACAAAGAGTATGGCGAAGACCGTTATAAGTTTCCAGACCGTTTCGTTCGTCATTCTGTCTTCCTGACCCGGCCCCATAAAGGAAGGGCGATTCCCCGCAGGGGCGACGAGCCCGCAAAGAGTCCGACCACGCCGTGGGGCAATGAATCATCTACTTTGACCGGGAGCCTGCATGATTGACCGGAGGCCGCTACCTCCGCGCCGCTTTCTCCCGCAATTCCGAGACTGTCCGCATCTTTCCTGCTCAGCGCAATGTAAGGCGCAGGCGTCCTTTCCGCAATCCCCGGAGAAAGGAGGCTCAATTCATCAGAGCCGAAGATATGATAAAGCGGCACGATAAATAATCTTTCGCTCCCCGGCTCGAAAGAGGCAGGGACCCCCTGAAAGTAGGAGACAGCGCCGCCCTTGGCAGGCTCTATCAATCTCTTCCCCGGGTCACCTCCGCGCAGCGGACCTCCGACCTCGCTCTGAAACTTATTGACCGACTGGACCGAGTTCCAGCCCGGACTCCAGAACCGGGTCAGCAAGGGCGAAGGCGGCATCCCCTCGTATCCTTCCATAGAAAATGAAAGCGCGGAGTCGGGGTCCTCGGGGGGTTTTGGCTCGTGGACGCTGATATCCGCGTGCATAGCAGTGCGTCCGCTATAGCGATGAGGCTGTCTCGGTATCTTCTGCCCGGCCACCCGGAAAGCCGCAGGCGGAGAAACATCCTTAAGGTTCAGGATAGGAACCTCACGGGACACGGATGCGATAATATCGTCGTCAGTCTCCCACGAAACAGGGTGCCGCGAGACCTTCATGGCATCTCCGAGCCATCGCCAACTGTCCTGTATCTCATCGGAAGGGACAAAGACCCTGAAGAAACGCTGCGCCCTGCCCTCGTTGTTCACAAAGACACCGTTCGACTCGGCAAAAGTACAGGCCGGCAGTATCAGCCCGGCCTTCTCGGTTGTCTTGCTGGGGAGATGGTCGATGACAATAACATGCCTGCATTTATCAAGAAACTTATCAACCAAAAAAGACTCACTGTTCCCATACAGATCATTTTCGAGGACAATTGCGGTGTCCGTTTCTCCCTTTTCCATCAGACTGAATGCCTCGTCTAAGCTCCTTCCGCCCATCAGGCCCAGGCCAAGAGCATTGCACTCATTTTGAATAAAACAGAGTCCCGCGTCTTTGCCGGTCCGGCAAAGCGCCCATGCGGCATTGGCGGCGGCATGTACCAACTCCTCGCTGCCGCTGCTCATCCCGGAAATGACAACCGGACGTCTTGAGTTCCTTAGGGCATTAGCAATCCTCCGTGCCAGCGACGACACGTCTTCACCGGGATTTGTGACAGCGGGAGCCTCCGGGTCTAACTCATGCGCGACCGCAAAGCCGAGACGCGCAAGATCATCCGGCGCACCGTGATATGTCTCCGTCGCCAGCTCATCCAGTTTTGTGGCGTGCGTCCCTGCTATGAATAAAGGTCCTTTCTCATCCTGGATGCCCTCGCGCACTGCGGAATCGTTCCAGAGCGGGATGCCGAACTTCTCCACCCTCTCCATCGGCCTCTGCCTCACAGACTGTCTGAGGGCCAGGGCAAGGAGAGGCGCAGTGTTTGTCACGTCTTCGCCAAGGACAAATACAGCGTCGGAGTCCGCTATTTCCCTGAGCGAAGGTGAACGCGCCGGGCCATTCTTCAGAGCATCGATTATGGACGAAATCATTTTAAGGTTCCTCTCGCCGAATGAAAAGAACCTCTCGGGACCGACGAGCGTCCTCAGGGCGAAGTTGGCCTCTATCGAGGCCCTCGGAGAGCCTATGCCGATGACCTTGGCCCCGAAGTAGAGGACACTGGAAAGATATTCCAGTGACTCCTCACGTGATGCGGGAACGAGCTTGCCGCTCTCTTTGTTTCTGATAAAAGGCTGCCGGGTCCTTCGGGAGCTGTTGACGAATTCATAGCCGTATCTTCCCCTGTCGCAGAGAAAGTAGCCGTTCACCTCTCCGTTAAACCGGTTCAGTATCCTCCTCAGGGTTCCGTATCGTTCTCCCGGTATCGTGTTGCAGCCCAATCCGCAGTGCATGCAAACTGAGGGCGCTGTCTGGAGGTCCCACTTGCGCGTGTAATGCCTCTTAAGGCTCTTATCCGTAAATACTCCCGTGGGACATATCTCGACAAGGTTTCCGCTGAACTCGTTTTCGAGGGTCCCGTCTTTCTGTCTTCCGAAATACACATGGTGATGCGAGGCGAAGACATCGAAATCCCGTCCACCGGCATGGTCGCGATAAAAACGCACGCAGCGGTAGCATTGTATGCAGCGGTTCATCTCGTGGTTCACAAAAGGGCCCAGGTCCTGGTTCCTGTGCGTACGCTTCCTGAACCGCGTTCTGCGATAATCGTGTCCGGTCATGACGGTCATGTCCTGCAGATGGCATTCGCCTCCCTCGTCGCATACGGGACAGTCGTGGGGGTGATTCAACATCAGCCATTCGATGACGCACGCCCTGAACTCTTTGACCTCAGGGTCGTCTATGGAGATACGCGTTCCGTCCGCGGCCGGCGTCATGCAAGACATAACGATCTTGCCCTTTGTGTCCTTTTCGTCACGGAACTGTTTCACCGCACACTGGCGACAGGCCCCGACGGAGTTCATCGCGGGATGCCAGCAGAAGTAAGGTATGTCGAATCCGAGAGACAGACACGCGTGGAGCAGGTTCTGCCCGTCCTTCACTTCGTATGGCTTGTTGTCTATATAAATCGTCGGCATCTAATCTTCCTTTAACATCATTCCAATAAAATGAGACATTCCCTTCAGAAGGTTCAAGTTCATACGCCGCCCTTGTAAGGACACCTTCTTTCTCTTATATGCTTCTCAAAATCCGCCTTAAAATACTTCAGGGCGCTTTGAAGCGGCTCCATCGCCCCCGGCGCAAGGGCGCAGAAGGTATTTCCCGGACCGAGCAGCCTCGTCTGCTGCTGAAGTATCTCGAGGTCCTCCATCCCCCCCTCGCCCCTTTCGATAGCATCGAGCATTTTGACAATCCAGGGGAGGCCCTCACGGCAGGGAGTACACCAGCCGCAGGACTCCCGGGCGAAGAAGGTCTGGAGGTTGAGCACCATGCCCACGGGGCAGGTCTTGTCATCAAGCACTATCATCGTGCCGGTCCCCATTCTGCTTCCGGTCTTCTGCATCGATTCAAAATCCATCCTGACATCGAGGTGCTCTTCCAATATAAAATCCGTGGAGGCGCCTCCCGGCAGCGCGCCCCTGAATTTGTAGCCGTCACGCATCCCCCCGCCATGCTCCTCAAGAAGCTCTCTCATGGTCGTGCCCATGGGCAGTTCCCATGCTCCGGGCCTCTTCACCCTTCCGCTTACGCCGTATAGCTTGGTCCCTCCTTCGTCGGTCCTGCTGAGCCCCTTGTACCAGTCTGCGCCGTTTCCGATAATGTGGGGCACATTGCAATATGTCTCGGCATTGTTCACGACAGTGGGCTTGCCCCAGAGCCCGCTCACCTGAGGGTGTGGAGGCTTCGAACGCGGAACGGCGCGCTTGCCCTCCAGGGCATTGAGGAGCGCCGTCTCCTCTCCGCAGATATAACGTCCTGCGCTGACATGCAGACGCATGTCCAGACTGTAACCTGACCCCAGGATATTCTTGCCGAGATAATTACTTTGATAAGCTTCCTCAATTGCCCTTTCAAGACGCTCTGCGGCGACCCTGTATTCCCACCTCAGGAAGATATAGGCAATGTCCGCATCAAGTGCAAAGCCGCTCAGGACCATGCCTTCAAGCAGAAGGTGCGGATTGCCTTCGAGGAGCAGACGGTCCTTAAAGGTCCCGGGCTCCATCTCGTCCGCGTTGCATACCAGGTATTTCGGACGCGCGACGTCGGCCCCCATAGGCATAAAACTCCACTTGAGTCCGGTCGGAAATCCCGCGCCTCCCCGCCCGCGCAGGTTGGACTTCTTCACTTCTTCCAAGACCTCGTGGGGCGTCATGCCTTTTAAGGCCTTTCGCAACGCCGAATATCCGCCGGCGTCTTCATATTCCTTCAGACTCAACGCCTGTCCGTCCGATCTCATGGCTCCAGTCAGAGGTTTATCCATAGGAGATCGTCCTTTCCCGAATCAACCACAGAGCACTGATTGGCGGTAAATATCTTCTTTTCTCTCTCAGTGTCTCTGTGTCTCTGTGGTTTCATGTTTCCCTTTTTTTATCTAATCTTTAGCACTACTTGTACTTATCGAGAATTTCGTCGATCTTCTCGGGAGCCAGGTCCGTATAAAGCGTTTCACCCACCATCATCGCGGGTGCGCGATCACACGCCCCGAGACACGCCACGGGAAGAAGTGTGAACCTGCCGTCGGACGTCGTTTCTCCGGGCCTGATGCCGAGGCGTGACGTTAAATGTTGGAGCATCCTTTCATATTCCATGATCCAGCAGCTGACAGAATCGCAAATGAGTATCACGTGCCTTCCTACAGGTTTTCTGAAGATCAGGCTGTAGAATGTCGCCACGGCGTCAAGCTCGTCAGGCGTCATATCGAGGGCTTCAGAAAGTTCATCGATGTCATCCTGCGATACCCAGCCCCTATGCCTCTGGACAACCTTCAATGCTTCGACAGCGGCGGCCTTCTTCCGCTCATTCTTGCGAAGTTCCTCTTCGACTTCCTTCTTCTCTTCTTCAGTCAGCATTAAACTCTCCCGATCTTAGTTTTTAGCCTTTGGCCTTCCTGTTCTTTTACTTCTTGACCTTTCACTCTTGACCTTTGACCTTGCTTTCACCTGTCCACATCCGCCAAAACAAAATCGAGACTCCCGAGGATCGCCATCAGATCCGGCACCATAAAACCCCTGCTGATTAGAGGGACCATCTGCATGTGCGCAAAGGAGGGCGTGCGGATGCGGACCCGGTAAGGGATGGTATTTCCGTCGCTTATCAGATAATATCCGTTGTTTCCCTTTGTCGCCTCTATCCCGAAAAAGGCCTCACCGGCCGGGATAACCGGCCCCCAGCTCACATTCAGGAAATGGGTGATGAGGGTCTCGATGTCATGCATCGTCCTTTCCTTGAGAGGCGGAGTTGCGAGATGATTGTCCGACTTGTACGGCCCGGGCGGCATATTCCCGAGGCACTGCTCGATGATCCTCAGGCTCTGACGCATCTCCTCTATTCGCACGGCCGCCCTGTCGTAACAGTCCCCGTTCCCTGCCGTCGGGATATCGAACTCGAATCTTTCATATCCGGAATACGGCCGCTTCTTGCGGAAATCCCACTCGAACCCGCATGCGCGGAGACCGGGGCCCGTGACCCCCCATTCCATCGCCTCCTCTGCCGAGTATCCGCCGACGCCTTTTGTCCTGGCCTTGAAGATGCGGTTCCGCATGACCATCTTGTCGTATTCTTTCAGCCTGGGCGGCATGTATTTCAAGAAGTCGCGCACCATGCCGTCCCATCCCGAGGGAAGGTCCTGGGCAACGCCGCCGATGCGGAACCACGACGGGTGCATCCTCCCGCCGCATATGGCCTCGACAATCAGAAAAATCCTCTCCCTGTCGTTGAAGGTGAAGAAGACAGGCGAGAGCGCGCCCAGATCCTGCGCAAAGGTGCCGTACCACACGAGGTGGCTCTCTATCCTGAAGAATTCAGCCATCATCACTCTGACAACTTTCGCCCGGTCCGGGACTTCTATGCCCGCGAGTTTCTCGACCGCGAGGACATAGGCGAGGTTGTTCATCACGCCGCTGAGATAATCGATCCTGTCCGTATATGGGATAAAGGTGTGCCATGACTGACGCTCGCCCATCTTTTCAGCGGCGCGATGGTGATAGCCGATGTCGATGACCGCATCCACTATCTCTTCGCCGTCCAGTTCGAGTATCACGCGCAGCAGACCGTGTGTTCCCGGATGCTGAGGTCCGAGATTGAGAAACAGGAAATCGGTGTCCTCACGGCTTTTCCTCATACCCCACTCTTCCGGCCGGAATTGGAGGGCCTCCTGCTCTTTCTCTTCTTTCTGGTCGGGCAGCTGATAAGGGCCAATCTCGGTCGCGCGCGCCGGGTGCTCCTTGCGGAGCGGGTGGCCTTCCCATGTGGGAGGCATCAGGATGCGCCTCAAATGGGGATGGCCGCTGAAGTTTATGCCGAACATGTCCCAGACTTCGCGCTCATACCAGTTCGCCGAGGGCCAGACCCTCGTGGCGCTCGGTATCGAGGGAAAATCCCCCTTGAGGGGCACCTTTATCCTAACGTCCTCGTTTCGATCGTAGGAAAGAAGATGATACACGACTGTAAAATCCGAATCGGGCTGTCCCTGCCTGTTGGAGCGCACACGCTCGTCAATGGCGGTAAGGTCGTAAAGCATCTTGAAAGGCCTCACGGCCCCTGTCTTCAGGTATGAGAGGACCTCGCAAATCCGATCGGGAGAAGTCCATAAGGTGGGAATCCCGTCGCGGGTCTCCTGACGTATGATCTCCTGCCCGAACCTTGCGGAGAGCTCTTCTGTTATGTTCAGGCTATCTTCCATTCAAGAGAGTCAAACCTCGTCGGGAGAGCGAAGCACGTCCGTCTTCTGTCTCGCATCTCTTTTGATATCCCGCATAGAGGGCATGCCGGGCTTCACCACGCCCTGGGGGCCTATTATCCAGCTCAGAGGACGCTTCTCTTTCCCGATCGCCTCACGCAGAAGAAGAAGCCCTTCCATAAAGGCGTCCGGTCGCGGAGGGCATCCCGGGACGTAAACGTCGACCGGGAGAAACTTGTCGACCCCCTGAACTACGCTGTATATGTCGTACATGCCGCCCGAATTCGCGCATGAACCCATAGAGATCACCCACCGGGGCTCCATCATCTGATCGTACAGCCTCTTTATCACCGGGGCCATCTTTATAAAGACCGTGCCGGCAACCACCATCAGGTCCGCCTCGCGCGGTGTGCCACGGAGCACCTCGGAGCCAAAGCGGGCAATGTCGTATTTGCTCGTTACGCTCGTCGCCATCTCGACAAAACAGCACGAAAGACCGAAAGTGAAAGGCCATATAGAGTTCTTCCGCCCCCAGGAAACAAGGTCCTGCGCCTGCGCCAGAAGCACGCTGCGGCTTACGGCTTTCTCGATAGATTCGTCCATCTTTCCGTTACTCCGACACTCCGTCACTCCTCTTTATTCTTCTCTTTGGGCCCCATTCCAAAGCTCCCATCCGCCACAGGTATACGAGCGCTGCTACGAGGACACCTATGAAGACAAGTATCTCTATATACCCTGCCCAGCCAGATTCTCTGAGAGCGACCGCCCACGCGAATATAAAAACCGACTCCAGATCGAAAATGACAAAGAACATCGCGATCAGATAGAACTTGACGTCAAAGCGGACGTGGGCGGTGCCGGTTGCCGCTACACCGGACTCATACGGCTCGGCGGTCGCCTGCCCCATGTGCCGCTGGCCGAGGACATAGGACAGCGCTATCATCAAGGTTACAACTACGACAGCGGCTGCGACGTAAACTGCCAGAGGCCAAAGTGTCAATGTCTGAGAGGTCTCCATCTATCCGGTCTGCTTCGATCTCTTGCTCCAGAGTCCCGCGAGCAGAAGCATCACAAGGGCGTACACGATCACTACAAGGAGATAGAAGCTCCTGGGCTCCATTCCGGGATGCACCAGTTGAGCGCGGTCAACGCCGTTCAGCTTCAGAATGTATGCCTCGAGGTTTGCGATCTTCTGCTGTGTGAGGGACCTGGAATCACCCCAGTCAGGCATGTGCAGGACCGGGTGAGGCCCCTCCGGCACAGACCCGTGCTGGATAATCCTGTCTATATTCGCGACAAAGACTTTGGGGTCCTTGTCGTATAACTTCCGGTCTATCGGGTTAAGGGGTGGGACGGTCCCGTCATCCGATCCGGGATTCGGCACGCCGCCTTTCCCTTCAGGCCCGTGGCAGGAGACGCACTCATCCTTAAATAAGTTCGCGCCGTTTTCAGCGCTGCCTATGATAAATGCGGCCTTGCCGGTTGTCTTTTCGGGGGCCTTTTCTTCAGAAGGCGGGCCTTCGACGCCTGAAGGCGCATCCCGCAGCCCTTTCTTCCCGGCGCTGCCTGATGTATTTCCTGTGCCTTGTGCCCCCTTCTGTACATCGTGCTGAGGAGTGACGGCCGCAGGTGAGCCCTGTGTAAGGCCCGTAAGAAAGGAGACCAGGTCGTTCAACTGTTCGTTGCTTAAGCCCTTGAAAGGAGGCATGATAGTCTTAGGGAAATGAGACGCAGGGTTCATGATCTGGTCGATGAGCCACTGCCTGCTCTTGTCCTTCAGTGTGTCCCCCGAAAGCTCGGGGCCCGCCGAACCTCCGCGGCCTCTGACCTTGTGGCAGCCTATGCATCCCTGAGACCGGAAAAGTTCTTCTCCTTCTTTCGCTCCGGGAGACAACTGCGTCTGACTCCCGGCCTTGACCGTTCCCTCCCTTGTCTGAGAAGAAGACCGCACGGAAGGTCCCGGGGCCGCCGCCGGCATCTGGGCAAGGCCCGGGCTCAGATAGCCGATGATGGTCAGTACTGCCAGGACACCCATGTACAGAACCAAGCACGCCATGGCAACGGGCCGCCTCAAGGGGTTCCTCTCAGGGTATCTGTCGATTATAGGGACAGCGAGAAGAAGGATGATAAAGACAGTTGGGATCGCTGCCGCGCCGATCGGCTCCAACGGGCCCTTAAAGTATTTGAGGCCCTGATACAAGAACAGGAAGTTCCATTCGGGCTTAGGGATATAGGAAGTGTTCAGAGTATCGGCAGAGCCGCTAAAGGCAACCGGAAAGAAGACAGAAAGCGTGATCATGCAGAAGAACACAGCCGAGCCGATGAGCACATCTTTAAAGGCCTGGTCGGGCCAGAAGGGACCGGTATGTCTTCTCTTGTCCTCCGCCCATGGACCGCCGACCCCCGAAGTCCTGAAGGCGGCCATATGCGCTCCGATGAGGAGCGCCAGGAGCGGCGCAAGGACCCATATGTGGAAGGCGAAGAAACGGGAAAGGGCCATCTGCCCCATGGTTTCGCCTCCGAGGAGGATGATCTTCTGGATCCCTCCGACCACAGGCACCTCTCCGGCAACGCTGCTGCTGACCTCGCCCGCCCAATAACCTGTTTGATCCCATATGAGAGGCGCGCCGGTTAAGCTCATTGCCATCGTGATCAGGATCAATGCGATGCCGATAAACCATGTGAGGGGTGTCTTCTTGTAAGCGCCCCAGACATATACGCGCATCACGTGCAGCACTACCAGAAAGACCATGGCCTGCGCCCCCCAGTAGTGCATATTGTGAATCAGCCATCCGAAGGGCACTTCCGTCCTCAGGTAGCTCACACTGTTGTATGCATGGTCCACGGTGGGAACGTAGTAAAAGAGCTGGAAGATACCCGTAACAATCTGGAGGGTAAATATCATCAGCACGGAGCTGCCTATTGTGTATGCGAAGCTCGCCCCGCCGGGGATCTCTTCCTTGAGGAGAAGGTCCCTGAGCGGGTAAACGGGCCATCTGTCTGTGAACCACTTCAATAATCCCCGCATAAGGCCTCCTATGCACGCACCTTTTCAGATATTCCTACCTTGAACCGCTCCCACTCGACAAAAAGCTTTCCGTTCTCTATCTTGTATGGAAGGGTATCGAGGGGACGCGGCGCCGGACCGCCGATGACCTTTCCGCTAATGGTAAAAACGCTGCCGTGGCAGGGACATTCGAAACGTCCGTCCTCCGGGTTCCACTTATAATGGCATCCGAGGTGGGTGCAGATAGGAGAAAAAACGGTCGCCTCGGTCGGCGAATGCTTGACAACCCACACGGAATGTATGACTTCTTCGTGGAGGTAGGCATCGCTGGAGCGCAGCGGAAAATTCATGTCCGTCGGCTGCTCCGCCGGCAGAGACCCGATATCGCCCACCTCCACATAGGAAAGTTTCTTTAACGGCGACTGATTTATGAGCGCCCTGAGAAAGGGTATCCCCAGGATAAGACCGTTCAGAAAGGCTGCCGCCCCGATGACGACCTTGAAGAACTTCCTCCTCGTAACGGAATCAGTTTCTTCATACTGTCCGGTTTCTTTCCCCGGCCGATCTGTCGGCACTGGATCGCTCATGAAATTCCTCCTTACCGCCCTCTATCTGCGCGAGTCATTACCGAATAATTGCCCCGGCAACAGATAATCCGGTTCTTGCTCACTTCCTAAAAATATTACCATGATATTGCGCGGAGTCAAGAAAATTATGACTCAATAAAGTCAGAAGGGCCTTAACTTCTTCTCCGGAATCTGGTACTCTAAAGGACACTTCCGTTTCTCTCTAAGACAGTATTTAATTTAGATACAACCTATTCAAGGAGGAAGGATTACATGAATGAAAATCCGTTAGTGGAACTTCAGAGCCTCGGACAGTGCGTCTGGCTCGACAATCTCTATAGGGACCTTATTACTACCGGCAGACTCAGGCAAATGGTGGTGGAAGGCGTGACCGGCATAACTTCCAATCCTACCATTTTTCAGAAGGCGATCTCGGGGAGCACTGCTTACGATGAATCTCTTAAGGCCATGCTCAAGAAGGGGATCAGGGACCCGAAGGAGCTTTTCCTCGGGCTTGCCATAGAGGACGTTTCGGGCGCGGCGGACATACTCTTGGCCTCACACGAAAAGACAAGCTGCGTCAGCGGATTCGTGAGCATAGAGGTCTCTCCTGACCTTGCATTCGACACTGAGGCGACCATAAAGGAGGCGAGACGTCTTTTTACAACCATCAATAGAAAGAATATCCTTGTCAAAGTGCCGGCCACAAAGCAGGGCCTCCCTGCCATTGAGCAGCTCACCTCCGAGGGCGTCAATGTGAACGTCACTCTCCTTTTTTCGATTGAGCGCGCTGCGGAAGTCGCAGACTCGTATATCAAAGGACTCGATCGCCGCCTCAAGAGCGGCGGTAAGATTGACGGGATTACCTCTGTGGCAAGCTTCTTTGTAAGCAGAGTGGATACCCTTGTTGACAAGCTTCTTGAGAAGCGTCTGGAATCGGCATCCGATGACGAGAAGAAGACGATCAACGCCCTCATCGGCAAGGCGGCGGTTGCCAATGCAAGACTGGCATATAAAAGATATAAGGAAATATTCGCCGGTCAGCGTTTCAAAGCCCTAAAGGAAAAGGGCGCAAATGAGCAGAGGCTCCTGTGGGGCAGTACAGGGACCAAGAACCCGAAATACAGCGACGTGAAATACGTCGATGAGCTGATCGGCCCGGATACGGTCAACACTATGCCGGAAGCGACACTGAATGCATTCTCCGACCACGGGAAAGTCAAGGTCACAATTGAGGATGATCTCCGCGGGGCCGAGGAGGTGTTCAGGAAACTGGGGTCGCTCGGCATAGACATAACAGCGGTGACCGACCAGCTCGAAAAAGAAGGCGTCAAGGCATTCTCTGATTCGTTCTTCTCACTTCTTGAGGAAATTGCGAAGAGACGGGACCTGATCCTGACGGGAAAGTAGCGATTAAGACAGAGCAAGCTGCTCAAGGATGCTTTTGTTTGAAAGGAACCTTCCCTCTGCCCCTCGCTTCTACCACGTCAGGGACAGAACGTAGTCTATATCGGATTGCAGGCGGTTGAATTTACACTTAATGACCATGCACTGCTCGGAGCGGTAGCAATACCCTTCCTTTATCACCACATGAATCTTGATTCCGGTGATTTCCTTATGAGGGCACGGGATGTGGAGTTTTCCGCTTGCCTCTGAAAAGCGCTTATCAAGGTTGCCGGTCTTCATATTTCATTATACATCTGGCGCATTCGCGTCGCACAGGGCGGTCATCAGAGCGTCTCGATAAAGGACTTGACCGACAGCCAGAGTCTTCCGGCGGCAGTCTTTGACCTCATGCCGAGCTTCATGCTCTGGGTTATGAGATAAGGCTTTCGAAGAAGAACCGATAGCGCACGAGAGAGGCGATAGGTCCCCGTCTCATCAACCACCTCGAACAGCTCATGAGGAATCTCCTCCTCAGCCCGGTCGGTTATGGACCGGACAGCCAGGAAAGACAGCCCTCTCTCAACAGCTCCTTTCGCGACCGCAAATGTTTCCATGTCGCACACGGGGAAGGGAAGTCCCTTGCACATCTCATTTCCGATCCCTGATTTCTTCATTCGCCTGACGAGAGTCAGGATGGTTCCCTCTCGTATCTTGATTCTGCCTGACATCCTGCTTGCCGTCTTTCCGCTTTCCGGGAGCTCAATGGTTTCGGCTATGCCGTTGTTAACCAAAAAGACCTTGGAGGCCCATACAAGATCCCCTATTTCAGCGCCACTATATAGTGCCCCTCCGAATCCTATGGACAAAATAGAATCCGGCCTGTGCTCTTCAAAGATATATTTCAGGGCAGCTTCCGCATTTTTCAGCCCGATGCCTGTTTGTATCAACAGGATCTCGCATGAATGATAACAAGCTGAGAAGAGAAGAAATGGCTGCCGCCCGGAAACCTTCTTTGCTCCGAGATTTTGGAGAGAGCACTTTAATTCCTGAGGAAAAGCTGAAAATATCGCTAATTTCAACTTTACCTTTTAATGATCACCTTGCGTTGTTCCTGGAAATGGACGGGTGTGGGGCAGAACTTTCTGCATCGATACCATAATATTAACCCTTAATAAGCAAGATGATACTCATTTCAGAAAGCTTCTGACAAAACCCTTATTACACTTGATAAAAGAATAATCAATCGATTGCAAGAAAGTTTTGGACCATCCCTGTCCATAAGATTATTAACTGTCTCATAATAGTCTGTACTTCATAGTCGTCATTCCCGCGAAGGCGGGAATCCAGGTTGAGAAGCATGGATGCTCGACTAAGGACCTCGGGCATGACGGACGAAAGCCAAAAGTCTGTAAATATTATTTTGAGACTGTTAATACATCAATCTCGGGACTCTATCGACTCGCAGAAAGGCCCTTCACTTACCCCATTTCTGACGGAACCAGTCAACAGTTGTCCTGAGTCCCTCATCAAAATTCACCTTTGGCTTCCAGCCCAGGTCCTTCCATGCCTTCTCCGCAGACACCTCTTTGCCCCCGAAGTCCCCGGGACGCTCCGGAACAAATTCAATCTTTACATGTTCGCCGATAGCGGAGCGTATGCCCTCGGCGACCTGGAGCACCGTCACTTTCTGAGGGCCTTCGAGGTTGTAAGTCTGGTTCTCCGCCTGATCCTTCATCGCTAGCACGTGAGCTTCCGCAAGGTCCCGGACGTAGATGAAATTACGGTACTGACTCCCCTTTCCCGCCACTGTGAGTGGCTGACCGCTCAACGCCTTCTTGACGAAGATCGGGATAAGCAGTTCTTCACGCATACGGGGCCCATAGGGAATGCCGAGACGCAAAACAGTAAAAGGCACGTTATAAAGCTGGTGATAATTGTGGCAGATCATCTCGCACGCCATCTTAGAGGAAGTATAGATGTGGCCGGCCCCATTGAGATAGAAGGGGACTGCCTCATCAAGAGGCCCGTCATTGGGTGTCCCGTTATAGACCCAGACAGTAGAGGCGAGATAGACGCGCTTGCTGCCGTTCACCCTGGCCGCTTCCAGCACATGAGTGGTCCCGAGGACATTAAGGGCGGTGGTATACACCGGATACTTGTGCGCATAATTTACATTCGACACCGCCGCGAGATGGAAGACATGCTCCGCTCCCCTCGTGGCAGCCAGGACAGACGACATGTCCATAAGGTCCACGTCTTCGAAACCGACATCACTGCGATGGGGACGGACCCTGTGGTCGATTACGGTCACCTGATGCCCGGCATCTGCAAGGGCATCGACGACATGCGACCCTATAAATCCGCTTCCCCCTGTTACGACTACTTTTGCCATTATGAAATCTCCTTTGTATATAAAGAACTTTATCCTACAACTTCTTTCAAAGCGCTTATAACCCACCTGCCCTCGTCTTCCTTCATCCCAGAAAAAACCGGAAGGCAGATATGACGGGCGCAAAGGTCTTCCGAGACCGAAAGAGGGCCGGAGACATATTGTGAGAAAACCGGCTGCTTGTGAAGCGGCTCCTCGTAGACCTCGCCCGAAAGCGAGACCCCGTACTTCTCGCGCAGTAAGGTCTTGAGGGCCTTCCTGTCTCTCTTATCTTTAAGAACAGCGATGTACTTGTAATAATTGCATACCCCGCCTTCGGGCACTTTCAGCGCAAACAGATTTCGAAATTCCGCGACTCCCTGATCATATATGCCCGCTATCTTCTGACGGTCGGAGATCATGGACGGCAGGCGTTCGAGATGTTTAAGGCCTATGATCGCATGGGGCTCGGACATGCGCCAGTTGTAGCCCATGCGGACATGGGCGTTCTGCGTGAAACTCGCCTTGCCCTGGTCGCGATAGATCCGTGCCTCCTCAGCGATCCGGTCGTCGTTCGTCACGATCATGCCTCCCTCCGCAGAAGTCATGACCTTCGTGGGATAGAAGCTGAAAGACCCGGCCATTCCAAAAGCTCCCGCCTTCACGCCCTGATACGAAGACCCGTGAGCATGGGCCGCATCCTCAACCAGCCAGATGCCCTTCTTCCTGCAGAGCTCCTGCAGTTCCTTGATCCGCCGCGAAACTATTCCGCCTATGTGGACGACTATAACGCCGGCTGTCTTCGCAGTGATCTTGCCTTCCACATCCTCCGGTCTGATACCGAAAGATTCCGGGTCCATCTCCACAAGGATGGGATTTCCGCCCGCATGGACTACAGCCGCTGCCGTGGCAAAAAAGGTATTCGTAGGGACCAGGACATCCTTGCCCTCTATTCCGAGTGCCCGAAGAATGATCTCCAGGGCGCTCGTGCCGCTGTTGACTGCAACGGCATGCTTGCATCCGCAAAATTGGGCGAAGCCCTTCTCGAACTCGGCGCCGTATTTCCCGAGCGTAAGCTGTCCGGTTCCCAGCGCTTCCTGGATGCGCTCAGCTATCCACTGCCGGTCCTCCGGCAGAAACTGGATCTTCGCTGCCGGTATTTTATATCCCTGAGCCTGTACGGTCATTCGCACTTCCTCCGTTTCCTTGGTCGATAGTCAATCTTCTTTGCAAAACCCGTTGAACAGCCTGAGCAAATGAATGAAGAACCCCACCGATGTTCGGCGCAACATTACCATGATAATGGCGCGCCGCGTCGGTGTCAACTATGATAATATATTCTTTTCATTAAAGGAAAGGCTCTTGCCCGCGAGGGAAAGGGTGAGAAAATCTGAACGGGCTTATTTGATCGTCTTCAGCTTCTTAAGCAAGACCAGAGATATTTCGTAATTCTTGCCTTCTTCCTTCCTTACCAGATCAAAAAAATCACACAGGGTACAGTCCCGTAATTTCTGAGCAAAGGTGCCCTGCACTTCTCCACCGCAAAATGTCCCGGCCACTACCCAGCAGGCCCTTCCCGCATTGGTCCCCCCGTGAACACCGTGAAGCCTTTCATCCGTGGCCGCGGGGCAGAGTCCGAGTGTCTTTTCGTTCTTGCCTCCCTGCTCCCTTCCGCAACCCTTGACTTCCCAGCAGTTCTTCTTCATAAACACATCCCAGCCATAGTTTTATTATAGGAGTATCCGTTGACTCGATTCAATACCATAAACTATGCGAGTCCTACGCCTCCCTTCTCCCTGAAAGATATGGGGCAAAAGTTGATATAATGAACTTATCATTTTATGGAAGGTATCTCGCTTCGGAATAGAAACGGAGTAATTTCAACGTGCATCTTAACCAAAGTCGCTTCACGGAACATCTGATCAGGCTGAATGCCCTAAAGTTTAATAGATGGATATTCGAGCCCGGCATGTTGTTCTCGTCCGAAACAAAATGGTGGGGAGACAAGAAAGCTCGCGGCCGGCGGCATAACGGGCTGGATTTGCGGTCCTATAAAGCGGCTGACGGGACGTTGCGAACGCTTGAGGAGGGCACAAAGATTCCAATCATTTTCGACGGCAGGATTGTCGGCGTGATCAGGGATTTTATCGGATATTCTGTGTTTGCGGCCCACGAGATTTATGACGGGGATTCCGTACTATTTACAATCTACGGCCATGTGGTGCAAGCGCAGCATGTTCGAATCGGCGAGACATTCAGGGCTGGGACCGAAATCGCGGCCCTTGCCGGGTCTTCGACCGGAAAGGCGCCATGTCATCTCCACATTTCCGTAGCAATGGTTCCAGGGGACATGTCCCCAGGAATCCTGGACTGGAAAATCCTCGAGGAAGATAAAGCCGTGCGCTTCTTCGACCCTCTGGATATTATTTAGTATCATAGCATTATGGCCAAATCCAGAAAAAAGGTTCACTCAAGAAAGGGGCTTTGCGTCGTTGCGCTTTTTGAGGCTGCGAAGGGCGCTCTTGTTCTGCTTGCGGGTTTCGGCTTGCTGGCACTGGTACATAAGGACCTTCACTCCGCAGCCGAGCAGCTTGTCCGCCACTTCCATCTTAATCCTGCCAGCCACTATCCACGGATTTTTATCGATGCGGCCGATAAGATGACCGATATGCGCCTTTGGGCAATAGCCTTTTCAGCGCTGTTTTACTCGGTAATACGTTTCGCGGAGGCATACGGCCTGTGGACAGAACGCCAATGGGCCGAATGGTTTGGTTTTCTTACCAGCGCAATGTATATTCCCATTGAGCTGTTTGAAGTGGCGCGCGGTGTGACATGGCCCAAGATTACCGTCCTTCTCGTAAACTTAGGCGTAGCGGCATATCTCGCTTACGTCTTGTTCCAATCAAGGCAAGCCCGCAGGCACGCAAAAAAGTGATTTTCACCGAAGCGGAATTCGTGCGCGCAGAGGCACTATAAGGGACACCGACAAAAACTGTCGAAAAAAGTTAGAATACCTGACTTTCAAAATTGACAAACTCGAAACGAGAAGTTACCATTAAAGATACGTCTTTCACGAAAGGAAAAGAATGTCGCTATATCTAGTAACCGGCGGAGCAGGCTTTATAGGATCGCATATCATCGAATCTCTCATCGAAAAGGGAGAGAAGGTGCGTATCCTCGACAACTTTTCTACAGGGAAAAAGGAAAACCTTTCTCAGTTCGCGGACTCCTTAGAAATAGTTGAAGGAGATGTAAGAGATCCTGACTCGTGCCGGCAGGCGATGAAGAATGTGAAATATGCCATTCACCTGGCTGCCCTCCACGAGGTCCCGCGCTCAGTCGAACAGCCGCTGGAGACGCACGAGATCAATGTGACGGGCATACTGAACACCCTTGTCGCTGCGAGGGACGCAAAGGTGAAGAGGTTCGTGTATGCTTCTTCTTCCGCCGTTTATGGAGACAGCCCCGTGCTTCCGAGGTCTGAAGAAAAGGTATCGCCCGTATCTTCCCCTTATGCGGCCAGCAAGATGGCGGGCGAGCATTATTGCGGCCTCTTCTCGTCTCTTTATGGTCTCGAAACAGCGTCGCTCAGGTACTTCAATGTATACGGACCGCGCCAGGATGCGGCCTCGCAATATGCCGGCGTCATTCCTAAATTCGTTTCCGCGTTGGTCTCCGGCACAGCCCCGACAATCTACGGAGACGGAGAACAGTCGAGGGATTTCTTATATGTAAAGGACTGCGCCCGCGCCACCATCGCCGCATGTAACGCCGTCGGTATTTCAGGCGGTGTCATGAATATCGGCACCGGCCTGCAAACCACTGTAAACCAGCTATGTGCTTTTCTTCAGGGAATTCTGAGCAGGAAAATCCCCCCTGTTTTCGGCCCTCCCCAGCCCGGAGATATCCGTTATGATTACGCGGACGTGAGCAAGGCAAACAAATATCTGTCATTCAGGCCTGAGTGGGACATGCACCGGGGTCTTGAAAAGACTGCTGAATGGTACGCTTCGTTTTTTGTGGGGAGTGGAAAATGAGCTGCCCGGTCAAGAAGATATCCGGAATGAAGACCCTGCTCCTTAATCCTCCTTCTTTCGAGAACTTCGATGGAGGCGCAAGTTCACGTTACCAGGCGACGCGTGAAATAACCTCTTTCTGGTATCCTGTCTGGCTGGCCTACCCTGCAGGCATGATAGCTGAAAGCCGTCTTCTCGATGCACCTTCTCACGGCGTAAGCCCGGAAGACACAGTGGCGATCTCAAAGGAATATGATTTCGTGGTTATCTTCACCAGTACGCCGGGGTTCAGGAGCGATATCCGTCTCGCCGGAATGATGAAGGCTGCGAAACCGGACATAAAGATCGCCTTTGTCGGTCCTCACGTCACGATACGTCCGGAACAGAGCCTGAAGGCGTCTGAGGCCATCGACTTCGTTGCGAGAAAGGAATTCGACTATTCGGTAACGGAATTTGCGCAGGGCAGGAATATGGAGGAAATTGCAGGGATCAGCTTCAGAAAAGATGGAGGTATCGTACACAATCCCGACCGCCCCGCGCTTCTGGATCTCGACGCCCTTCCGTTTGCGGTGGATATTTATAAGCGGGACCTGGATATCACGCGTTACAACATACCCTATCTCCATCACCCTTACGTCTCTTTTTATACTTCGAGGGGCTGTCCGGCCCAATGCACTTTTTGTTTGTGGCCGCAGACCATGAGCGGGCACCAGTGGAGGACACGCAGCAGCGACAACGCCGTCGCTGAAGTCAGAAAGGCGCTTGAGCTGTTTCCCGAGGCAAGAGAGATCTTTTTTGACGACGATACGTTCACCTGGCAAAAGTCGAGGGTCCTCGAAATCTGCGGGAAGCTGAAACCTCTGAAATTCACATGGTCCTGCAACTCAAGAGTCACCGCGGATTATGAGACACTTAAGGCGATGAGAGAAGCGGGCTGCAGGCTCCTGATAGTCGGCTTTGAGTCGGGCGATCCGACCGTCCTGAAGAACATCAAGAAAGGCGCGACGGTCGAGCAGGCCCTCGCTTTCATGAAGAATTGCAAACGTCTTGGTCTTACTGTCCACGGAGATTTTCAGATCGGGCATCCGGGCGAGACCCGCGAAAGCATCGAAAGAACAATGCGTTTCGCTATGCAGCTCGATCCCGAGACAATCCAGGTGTCCATATCACATCCATATCCGGGGACCGAGTTTTACGATTACCTGGAAAAGCACCATTATCTCACCACAGCGGAGATGACGGACGAGCTTGGACACCAGCTGCCGAACATACAGTATCCCGGCCTTACGAGACAGGAGATAGTCGAGGCAGTCGAAAACTTTTACGCCCGTTACTATTTCAGGCCGAGGATTGTATTCAGAATAGTCCGCCGGGCCCTCTTCGATGCTCGGGACCGGAAGAGATTGTATAAAGAAGCTAGGGAATTCTTTCAGCTCCGCTCAAAGAGAAAGAGATTTCTGACCGATCAATCCGCAGGATAATTCCCAAGACTTACGATGACGAATCAGTCTGAGCCCAGGTCGCGCAGGATGAAGACCTACGCCGTGCTGGCCCTTGCAGTGCTGGCGCAGGCTGCCGGAAATGTGTTCCTGAGCAAGGGGATGAAATATGTCGCCTCCCTCGAACATGCGGGAGCCCTTGATCTGACTGCGATCCCGCTTCAGGCAGCGGGGAACCCCATGATCTGGATTGGAGTCGCCCTGTCAATAGCCTTCTATATCTTGTTCGCAACCGCTCTTTCCTGGACCGACCTCAGTCTCGTGCTGCCGGTAATATCAGCGGAGGTTTTCGTAAACGTGGCCTTCGCCGATTATTTCCTGGGGGAGTCTGTTTCGACGGTGCGCTGGACAGGAACATTTCTCATTGCTGCGGGGGTCATACTTGTCTTGCGATCTGAAAGGAAGAAGGCACTCCCACCCTGCCAGGACCAACGGGTGGAGACTGTCCCTGAAAGATGAAAACCGCGATAGTCATTGCCATTATAGTTTTGGCGGACTCCGCCCACGACGTGCTTCTTACAAAGGGCATGAAGCAGGTCGGAGAGGTCTCCACGATAAAGCCGAGAGAGCTTTTCCTCTATGCGAGAAAAGTGGTCAGCAACAAGAATTTCCTGGCCGGCTTTTTCTTTACTGTGCTGTATTTTTTCAGTTTCCTGGCCGTTCTTTCCTGGGCCGACCTTAGCTTTGTTTTTCCGGCAACCTCATTGGTATACGTCGCCGGCACGTTTGGCGCGAGGTTTGTCCTTGGTGAAAAGGTGAGCTTCCAGCGCTGGGTGGGGATACTGCTCGTCTGCATGGGCGTTGCCATGACATCTTTGCAATGACATCGTAAGTGTCGGTGTCAGTTAACCCTGACGTTGCAATCCGTTGGGCATGACGCCCGAAAAAACTTTATGAATGCGACAGAATTTCATAGTCGGAATATCAAAGCTGGATTTTCACATCCGGTGCGTTCCCAATAAACACTCCAAATCTTCCTGTTAACGAATATGAGGTGTCGCATATAAAGCTTTTTTCGCCCTACCTGCCCAACTATGCCAAAATTGTTTATGCAACTGTAAGGCTTACAGTGTCGGTACTGTCACTAATCACTTCTTCGGCATCAGCCGTCCTTCTCTTGTCAAGATAAACTCGGCGCCGCGCCATACAACGGTTCTCTTGGTAAAAGACAGAAACCAGGAGACAAGCGCTGCAATGTCTCTCAGAGGTAGGAGGGGTATGCTTTTCAGACCCTCACGATCCCGCATCCCCAAAAACATGATCGCGCCGGATGCAGCAATGCGAATGGCAATGGCGACTACAAAGACCTCAAGACCGACAACATCGCAGAGGCGCAACAGCGCGAATAGAAATGCGAAGGGGACGGATCTTGTCAATACACTCGCAAAAAACCCCGCCGGCTGAGCCGCCCTGGTATTTTGGTCCCAGTAAACCTGATGGTTCCACCACTGCATAAAGCGGCTGAAGTCCACTGTAATCTCCACAAAATAAGGCACGAGAGCGGGTTTCTTACCCGACGACCATATGCGGCGGCCGATCTCATAGTCTTCGACCAAATAGTCCGACAAGCTCTCAAATCCCCCAATCTCTTCAAGTGACGACCGCCTGAAAGCCAGGGATGCGCCAAGACAAAACCGCGATGCGCCGGTTACCTGGGCAAAGACCAAACTCGGCGTGAAGTCGGCGTTAAAAGTCAGAAGCTCCATCTTCTCGAACCAGTTGTCAGCGCTGACGGTCTTATAAAGAGTACAGACATAACCGACTTCAGGATCAGACAGAGGAGCAATGATTGTCTTCAAGTAATCAGGCCTCAAATATACATCGCTATCGCTGATCACAATCACATCATTCCGCACATGGGGATACGCGCCGATGAGGTTGTTTATCTTGCCGTTAGGCCCGACATTCAGACTCTCGACAACTATCGTGACCCGCCCGGACCCGAATTCCTCCCGGATTTCTTCAAGCAGCGGGATCACAGGATCATTTGGGTCCTGAGCGGAAAATAAGACCTGATAGTCGGGATAGTCCTGCATACAGGCGCTTCGCAGATTGGCCCTCTGGTTCTTTTCAAGCCCGCACACCGGCTTCAGGACCGTAACAGGCGGCCACTGCTTGAAAGATTTCCGAGAGGGATCTGACAAGCGCGCCTTGAAAAGGAAGAACGCTGCTACGCAGAGAACTGAGAATACTGACCCCCCGATAACCGGGACAAGGAAAATCCATTGCAAAAAAAACAAAAGAAAGTGCACATAGAATTATACTCTAAATCAGGGATAGCGACTAAGGGGCGTGAACAATACATATGAATAAAATGTCCAATACAATCTAAAACCGCTTTTCACGAAAGGGAGGGGAAGAAGCGCTCTTCCTCTCCCTTAGTTTGTACTTATCTCCTTCCGCCGAATGAACCGCCGCCGTGCCAACCACCGAAAGAACGAGCGCCTCCTCCGCCGAAAGACCGTGCTATAGCGCCTCCTCGCCAGCCGCCGAATGAACTTCCGGTCCGGGGCTGAAACGTCCTTGATTGGAACGTCCTCTGCTCAAAAGTCCTGGGCTGAAATGTCCTCGGCGCGAAGGTCCTCGGCTGGAAGACATGTGTGGCGCCCGCTCCGTTGAATGTGTTGCTGCGATACGTGTTATAAACTCTGTTTACACCGGAAGGCGCATAGGTCCTGGCTCCCGAATATTGTCTTGCATTGCCGAACGTATTATGTGTGCCGACTCCGTTTGAACCGTGGAAAACCGGTGTCCTGTTCCTCAAGTTTCTGTTTGAACTTCTGTTCACGTTCCAGTTGCTACCGGTAGGAGATCCGACCTTTTCTCTCCAGCCGGACGCCGCATGATTAACATTCATACGATTGAAACTATGGTTGAAGATCGATCTTGCTCCGTTTCGTGCTGAAGCGCCGCTCCAGCCAGTGTTTACCCTTGCGGGAAAAGTCCCGCCGTGAGCTCTTGTTGCGGGATCGATCCTTGTCACCGCGCCGGTCTTGGGGTCGCGGAAATGGTTCGTGATAAAGTGATCTCTTCCCCGACCATGATCGAAATTCCTATCGTGATGGAAATCGTGATTGAAGTCTCTGTCGTGATGAAAATACCCATGACCGATATCTATGTCAAAATCTCCAAGGACATAGAAACCAGGGAACCAGTAATCATACCACCAAAAAGGATACGGCACCCACGTGTAGAGATACGCATAATCGATTGGGGGAGCGTAGTAGGTAACTACAGGAGGCCCCTCGTCATAATAGTAATTGTTGACTATTGTAGACTCGTCGGTACCATAAGGTTGCTCAGAGTTGTAAGTCTGTGGACTTGCTCCGGACCCGGCATTTGCCTCTTCCACGGCTTTGCCTGAAGGCTTCACAGGCAAATCATATGCGAGCATGACATTCTCAAAGGCCTTCAACGCCTCATCTTTTCCCATCTTTATGTATTTCGAATCCGCAGCCACTTTCACCGCGCTCTGAAGTTCTCCCGCTATATCGGGCGTCACAGGATAATCCGCTATCCACCCGTTCTTTGGAGCGATTCCGACTGCGCTCAGTGCACTTTCCGCTTCGGCCTCATTTGTTCCCTTGCCAAGGTTCAGAGCAAGAGCCAGCTTCAAGGCCACTGTGCCTTCGCGCACCAAAGGCTGCGATACGGGAGGCGCGCTCGTCTGCTGCTGGTCAGTCTCTGCATATAATACTGCGGGCACCAAGACCAAACCGGCCAATATCATCAATACCACTAAAAAGGTCGAGCTTTTCATGATTCTTCACCTCTTTTTTGCATTCTACTCTTTCCAAGCTCACCTCCTTATTTAGACTATAACGAAGCATATAGATAAGCAAGTTTGAAACTCTGCAAAAAAGACGGTTGACGGTCGTCTTGATTGAATAGTCGCTGAATTCTTTCTCTTTTTGCTCACTGCCGATATAGATCTCTTCCGCGCTCTCATTATATTGAGTTCGGAAGAATCAGTCCCATTATATCTTTGCCTAAATACGGTTACATGTCATCACGCAAGGCTATATAGTTTGCGGGAACAGAAAAGGGGAACGGGCAAATGATGCCGGTTCCCCTTTCTTTTCCCGGGAAGCCTCTTAACTCTTGCTATCAATATGACACTTTGTGCACTCAGCGGCTGAAAACGCTTTTTTCCCGTTGTGACACGCCCCGCAATATTTCCCTGAGTTTATTGCGTCCATGTTCATCCTGCCCGGTGTCTGCTTCATGGCAAAGGGCTTCGAGTGGCAGTCTTTGCACCCGAAAAGATTTCTATGAAACTGGTGACTGAATCTTACCGGGCTCAGATCCTTTACTTTATAGACAAGGTCTTCCTTCGGTGCAGGCATGATCTTGTGACATTTGGCGCAATCACCGACGGGGAAGGCCCTCTTGCCGTTGTGACAGGCGCCGCAAAATTTTCCCTGATAAATGGCCCCCATTGTAATCGTCGTTTTCCCCCTTTTCATCGGAAACAGCTCCGAATGGCAGCCGTCACACTTAATTGATTTCGTGTGAGACCAATGGCTGAACCGGACCGCAGAGTCGCCGGCGCCTATCGCAATTGCATCTTTAGGCCCCTGAAGGTCCATGCCCGGCCCGTTACCCCCCTTTTGAGCCGCGTTGAAACCCTTCACGCCGATGTGACAACGCGCACACTGAGTGTTCGACGCAAAGGCCGTTTTGCCGTCGTGACACGCGCCACAATATTTTCCCTTGTAAAGCGACTCCATTGTGAAATCGCCCTTCTCTTGAGCTCTCAACGCGGATGCATCAAAAAGTCCGCTGTGACACATATCGCAACTTAAGCCCTTGTCTTCGACATGAAGGCGATGGCTAAAGACCACGGACTTCACGGGTTTTGTATAGAGGATATCTCCCCCGGGAGAAACACCCTCATCAGCGTTTATACTTGCGCTTTGGACAAAAAGAACAGCTGCCGCTGCAACCAGCATGATCAAAAAAATCAGCCTTTTCATAATCATCCTTCCTTAGTCTTAGAGTTATGACTTCATGTAGAATACGTTCGGTTTTGCCCCCACCTCGGGACGGTTTACCCATACGGGTTTTTCAAGCTGATGTATCAGGTTGTAGACCTCACTGCCGCTGTCGGAGAGGTCGCCGAATATGCGCACGCCTGCGGGACACGCAGCGGCGCACGCCGTAAGCTTTTCGCCCTTCGAGAGACGCGTGTCAAAACAAAAGTTGCATTTATCGATTGCGTGCTTTTCTTCATTGAAATAACGCGCATTATACGGGCAGGCAAGGACGCATGTCTTGCAACCGATGCATTTCTCGTAGTGCATCATAACGATACCGTTCTGCTTGTCCTTATAGGTTGCCTTTGTAGGGCACGCTCTGACGCAGGGAGGATTGTTGCACTGGTTGCAGAGCACAGGAATAAATTCCCTTTTTCTCCCTATAGCATCCGGGACGTCTTTCTCCAATATCGTGGTGCGGTAGCCGTAGTCCGGAACGTCATTTGTCTTCGCGCAGGCTTCCATGCAACGCTCGCAATCGATGCATCTGCCCTCCAAAATGACCATGCTGTAATGAGGCTTGTACGGGTATTTCTTCCTGAACTCCTCGCTCGACGCGAAGACCTTATTCATGTTAGAGGCCAGGGAAAGGACCGTTCCTCCGGCAAAGACCCCTGTTATCATAAGGCCTATCTTCAAGAATTCCCGGCGCTCCATAAGGGAAACCGTCTTCCGCCCGTCCTCTTTCAGGTTTCCAATATCCATTTTCTTGAACTTCATCGCTTTTTCTCCTTTTATATGAATATCGTATGCTGAGCGTTCCTTAATGAATTTCCGTCTTATGACCTTTGAAAACTTTCTCGCCCAGGAGGAAGCTCATCGCCACGATTCCCATTCCAGCCGACACGATCATGATCTCGCTGAAGGACGGGCTATAACTGAGCAAATGGCTGTATTCTTTGACCCCCAGCTCATAGTATGAGGGCACTGCCTCCCCGGCGATAACCAGGTCGAATCTCATAAAGAAGATGCCGACGACCATCAGGGACGAGGCGACGAACATCATATTAAGATTCCTCCATCTCGACAGGAGAAAAAGAACAAACGGCGCCGCCATGCCCATCAGGACCTCGAACACCCAGAAGTTTACGGCAAAATGTCCGTGAAGCATCGATTTTATGACCTCGTACTTCGCAGGCGCCACAGAGCCGATGATCAGTTTCCAGACGGTGAAGAACATAAGCACCGCGATCATAACTGTGCAGAGTTTGCCGACAACTTCCATGGCGCGCTCCATAGGCTTGTCCATTCTTTCATTATTGACCCTGTAACCCAGCCACGTGAAGAAAATAATCGCGGCGCAACCCGACATCATTGCGGAGGCAATGAAGTAGATAGGCATAAACGGGCCGTACCAGAATTCCCGGCCGTGGAGCATCCCGAAGATAGCGCCGAGATTGCTGTGAGCCGCGATACCGGAAATGAGGCCCGCAAGTCCGGCATACATGGCAATCTTGTGTTTTTCGATCAATAGAAAGATAAACTCGACCGCCATGAAAACCATATAAGCGCCGTAGAGTGTGCCCATCCACCATATATTCGAGGTCAGGTTAGGTGAAATGACATTGTAAAGGGCCATCCTCAGCGGGTTCTCTATATCGAAAAAGATGACCGTAAAACCGGCAAAAATCGTAACGACAGAGAGGAAAACGGACCGCTTGGCTATAGGCAAGAAATCTTTCACGCCAAAGACATGTCCGATAGAAGAGATTATGCACAGTCCGGTTGACGTGACCACAAAGAAAATATAGGTAGAGATCAGAATACCCCACGGGACTTCACGGCTCACCCCATATGCGTGACGATACCCGATATTAATTGCATTCAGAGCGGTCATCGCGGCCGCAAAGACAAGCAAGCCGCTCAAGCCGAGCAGCACATAAAAAGATTTGTTTCCCGACAGAAACCCCACGATGTTTGAATACCAGTTTGACGCGATGGACGAGTCAAATGAACTGGCTACGTCTTTCATTATGTCCGAAACCTTCACAGGTTTGATGTCGTTCGGCATATGTATTTTCCTCCTTAACTTTTCGAGTCATTGCTCCTGCCCCGCTTGGGAATAATCTCTACAAAGATCACCCGGACGGTGCAGGAGCCCGCAGAGCCATCGCGCTTATTCCTACTTTACAGCCTCAGCCTCAGCGACTTCCGCACTACTTCTCACCGCATCAATCACTGCGCCTGCCGTCCATCCAAGCAGCCCGCCGCCGAATACAAAGGTGACAGCCGATACCATTATCCCCAAAACCATGGAAACGGCGACGATCACTCTCGGGAGGAGCGCCGTATTCAGCGGAATTCCCAGTACGCCGGCCATCTTAAGTCCGATCATACCCCCTATTACGGAACCCGAGAAAAAGCCGACCAACACGAACAGTATAAGTCCCATGCCCGTCCCGACATAAAGCCCTTTCTTCTTCATCTCTCTTGTCTCCATCTCTCTTCCTCCTTTTCTACCGTCATATCAGCGGACTCATGTCCGCCTATATTCCCTTGACGCCGAGAATTCTTATTTCAGTTCTCGCTTCTTTGTACGGCGAACTGTTGCTGATCATTATTTCACCGTATTTTCCCTGAAAGTCTATCAACTCCTCAAGACTGTCCACATCCACGACCCATTGCTTTTCTTTAACCTTCCTGTCACAAACCACGGCACCGTCTTCTTCCCTGTGGTTCACACCTCCTTTTATCCAATCTTTGTACCATATCTTTTTCCTTGCCTCGTCCAGTGTCTTAACGGTCCTATAATCCAGCGGGGTCAACAACTCTTCCCTTGCCTCATCACAAGGCTTCTTACTCTCCACTAAAGATACGGTCCTTCTGTTCACAATAAATTTCATCTTACTTTCTTCTCCTTCCTTTCTTAACTGATCCGGGAATACTATTGCCCTCTGTTTCCGGTTGCTTCACAGCGTAGCCTCCATTGCAATACTGTTATGGCACGTCCGGCAAAATTCTCATCAATGCGCTATATCCCGGCGCTTCATTTCAGGCGCCTCGTTCTTTTGGGCTCTCAGCGACTCGATAAGATACCCGACAAGCCATCCGATAACCGTGGAACCCATAATAAAAATTATCCCCGATATAAGTACGCCGAAAAGCATAAAAATACCTACTATCAGCCTCGGAAGCAAAACAGAATCCACCGGCATACCAAAAAGACTACCCGCGATATTAAGCCCTATCACACCTCCAAGAAAAGAACCGGGCAGAAGCCCTATTACCGCAAAAAGAACCACTCCTGCTCCCGCTCCTATGTACGCCATCCTTTTTGCCGTCTCTCTTGTCTTCATCTCTTTGTCCTCCTTTCTTTCGCCTTCACTAATTCTTAATGCACCTTCTGTGCCAGATGAAAACCCCTTGAAATTACAGAAATATCGGAGAAAATCATTTTGCATGAATGAGAAAAGGACAAAGTGCTTTTGCAGAGATGCAAAAATATTAAGAAGCGGGGGCTGATAAAAGTGACCATGAATGCAGACGAAACGTTCCATCTAACTCTTCTGCTGCCGCGCCAAGGTTTCACTGTTCTGTTTCATCGCAGCCCACACACTCCTTCGGGATCGGTCCGACATAGGCCTCGTTAAGTTAATAAGAATGTACAAGCTGATAGGAGCATTGACAACAAAGGCAATGAGGTAGCAGAAGCCGCTTGGTTCGGCAGATCTGCCTGCTACTTAATGGACATCCTCGCAGAATGCTGATATGTCAGAAAACAAAAGTCTTCGGGTCTCTGGGCTTATGGCAGCGGTTGCAAAGGACCTTCGCGTCCTGCTGTGTGACAACCCACTTGTGGGCCTTGTGGCAATCGAGGCAGGCCATCCCTTTCTTCATATGGAAGCCGTGCTCCCCTATCTGGGCCTCATGCCCGTGGCACTCTCCGAGGCAGTCCTCTGACTTGAGTTTTATCTTACCATGAGGTTTGTGGCACTGGAAGCACTGGAAGTTGGACATCGGACCTTTGAAAGACAGCTTATGACAGCCAAGACACCTTTCCTTGGACACCATGGTCGGGCTTTTTTCCGCAAAGGAGTGGCACTTCAGACATGAGAACGCCTCCATACCGACACCATGGACGCCCTTGTCCTTGTGACAACTCTGACACGCCTTTTCGTCCGGCTTGAAACTATGCAGGCTTCCGCCATGACAAACCTTACACTGGATATTCAGCATAAAGACGTGTTTGGCATGCCCGTATGATTTTCGGAGCGTCAGAGAACCCTGTTCGATGTCGCTGAGATGGCAGTTCTTGCACTCAAGCCACGGCATCTTCCTTCCGTGCGTCTGAGAAAACTCGCTCTTGCCTTTTACGACGTATGAGATGAGAAGTTGGTTCTGCTCTATGATACTGAGGTGATGACACTTCTGGCAGACTATGTCTCTGTGCTTCCCCCTCTGCCATTCCTGAAAGGCCTCCTTCATCATATGGCACGACATGCAGAACTCGGGGTCCTCCTGTGTGTGGCGGTAATACTTGTATCCGACGATAACGCCGAGGACCGAGATAGTAACAATCAAGGCAAGAACAAAACCCTTCAGATGATCGAGGAACCCTTCGACCCATTCTGTCAGCCTGTTGCGAAGATTTCTTTTCATGTCCCCCTTGACGGCTTGTTATGCTGTTTTCCTGCGCAATTTTAATATTATTGCGGTAACTGCTACAAGGCCGGTGACTATGCTTATGCCTTGAGAGACCGATAACCAGGAGAAGATGTATCCCCTCGCCTCGTCCCCGCGGAATATTTCAACGGTAAACCGGAGTATCGAATAAAGAACAATGTAGGTCCAGAACAACTGTCCTTTAAAGGACTGCCGCCGTCTGAGAGCTATAAGGATAAGAAAATTAAGGAACTCACCCGCCGCCTCGTATAATTGAGTGGGGTGAAGCGGCACGCCGGTCTTTGCGAGACATCCGGGGTCCGTAAATGTCACGGCCCACGGCAGACTGCTTGGTCTTCCATAACAGCATCCTGCCGAAAAACAGCCGAGCCTCCCCAGGACATGACCGATTGCAACGGACGGCGCAAATATGTCCGATATCTTCCACAGGTCGAGATTATTCCTCCTTATATAGAGGACCGCGACAGGGACCGCGAGGACGAGCCCTCCGTAAAAGACGAGGCCTCCCTCCCATATCTTGAAGACGTCGAGAGGGTGGCGGAGATAATAGCCCGCGTTGATCACAATAAAAAGAAGCCTTGAGCCGATTATCGCGGACAGGAGCAGGTAAAACCCGATATCGACGATCCTTTCCGGCGGGATCCCCTCCCTGTTCGCCTGTCTCACGGCAAGAGCAAGACCGAGCAGGAAACCGGAGGCCACAAATACGCCATAGGTGTGGATCGTCAGAGGACCTATGCGGAACAGGACCGGATGCACTAACTATCCGCTCCGGTCTTCCGTCTGAAGACAGTGTTCAGCAGCATCAAGGTGAGTCCTATTGTCAGCGCCGAGTCCGCTACGTTAAAGGCCGGCCAGTGAAACCTCCCTGCAAAGACATCGATAAAATCAGTGACCTTCCCGAAAAAAAACCTGTCTATTACGTTTCCGGCCGCGCCTCCCAGAATGAGAGAAAGTCCGAGCCTGTCCTCCTTCACCTTCAGGATCAGATAAGCGACGAAGACCATTGCCGTCAGGGAGACTACGATGAAGCCGCTGTTCCCGAAGCCCTTGAACAGTCCGAAAGCAGCGCCTTCGTTTCTCACGCTCACCAGCTGGAGGAAGGGGAGTATCTTTATCGTTTCGTAGGGTTCGATAAAACTTCTTGCAAGGTATTTGGTTATCTGGTCCGAAACCACAACCAGAAATGCTGCGGTAAAGCAAAGAGACCTTTTCATTTAGATATGTTATTGTAACACTTTTCGCAGAGCTCCGGCGCGTCCTCGAAAGTGCCGACCTCGACACTCCAGTTCCAGCAGCGCTCGCACTTTTTCCCCCCGGCCCTTTCGACGAGTATGCCGATCTTCTCGGACCTTTCAGCCTGCCCTGAAGCGCCGTAAGGACCTGCTGAGACTTCACCGGGGAATGAGCCTTCGGGCAGCCCCGTATTCTCCGGGTCAGCCGGGACGACACCAGCCTGTGACACTATGAAGAGCGTAGGAAGAAAGTCGCTGTAATCGCCCACAAGCCTCAAAAGGTCGCTTCCCGGCCGCACAAAGAGCCTCACTCCGGCATCGAGAGAATTCCCGAGGACCTTTTCCTGCCTTTTTATTTCTATCGCCCTGTTCACTTCGTTTCTGAGAGCGATGAGAACGGACCACCTGTCTTCCAGCCCCTGGTCAAGAAACCTTTCGTCTACACCCGGGAAAGCGGACAGAAAAACACTCTCTTCCTTCCTGCCCGGCATGAAACTCCATATCTCCTCGGCGGTGAAGGACAGGACAGGGGCCATCAACCTCGTCATGGCCGACAATACCTGCGAGAGGACCCATTGCCCGGCCCTCCTCTGAGCCGAATCGGCCCTGAATGTGTAAAGTCTGTCCTTCAGAATGTCCAGATAAAATGAGCTCATGTCAACGATGCAGAAATTGTGGATACTGTGATAGACCTGGTGAAACTCAAACCGCTCATACGATTCAGTCACCCTTTTTATAAGGCCCTGCAACCTCGACATCGCCCACCTGTCGACCTCCGCCATATCGCCGCTGTAATCTCCCCCATCGAAATCGGATATGTTGCCCAGCAGGAACCGCGCGGTGTTGCGTATCTTCCGATATGCCTCGACAAGCCTGTCGATGATCTCCTTGGACACCTTCATGTCGTCCCTGTAATCTTCAGCGGATGCCCAGAGCCGGACGATCTCGGCGCCGCCCTTCTTGATGATGTCCTGCGGGGCGACCACATTGCCGAGCGACTTCGACATCTTCTTGCCCTGGCCGTCTACGGTAAACCCGTGGGTAAGCACGGTCTTATAAGGGGCCTGGCCCCGCGTACCGACAGCTGCGATCAAAGAGCTCTGAAACCAGCCCCTGTGCTGGTCGCTGCCTTCGAGATACATGTCCGCCGGCCAGGAGAGCCTTTCGTCTTCCTCCAGGACCGCGGAGTGGCTTACGCCCGAATCAAACCAGACGTCTAGTATGTCCGTCTCTTTCAGGAGAGAAGAATCTCCGCATTTTCTGCATTTGTGACCTGCGGGCGCCAGTTCTTCCGGCGTCTTCACAAACCACACGTCCGATCCTTCTTCTCTTACGAGTCGCACTATAGCGTCAAGGATATCGGGGTCACTAAGGAACTCGTTGCATCCGCCGCACTTCAGCAGCATGATCGGAACACCCCACGACCGTTGCCTGGAGATGCACCAGTCGGGCCTGCCGGAAACCATCGCGCGGATCCTCTCCCTCCCCCAAGCCGGTATCCACTCGACCTTATCTATCTCCTCAAGACATTTCTTGCGGAGACCGCCATGATCTATAGAGATGAACCACTGCTCTGTAGCGCGGAATATCACAGGCTTCTTGCATCTCCAGCAATGAGGATAGGAATGGGTGATCTTCATGACGCCTATGAGAGCGCCTTTCTGCTTCAGCGTTTCTATGATCGCCTCGTTCGCCTTAAAAACAAACTGTCCTTCAAGCTCGGGAACGGCCTTAGTGAACCTTCCCCTGTCATCCACCGGAGCATAGATCTCGAGACCGTACTTCAACCCCGCCTCATAGTCGTCTTCGCCATGTCCCGGGGCTATATGGACAATACCGCTCCCTTCCTCGGCCGTCACAAAGTCGCCCAATATGATTTTCGACTCCCTGTCAATAAAGGGATGGACAGCCCGGATCCCCTCAAGACTCTTGCCGTTGACCTTCAGCAGTTCTTTCCCTTTCACCGGAATCCGGTCCTTCAATTTATCGGCGACGATTAATATGTCCCCTTCGCTCAGGATCGCGGCGTACTCGAAGTCCGGGTTTATCGCAAGGGCCAGGTTCGCCGGAAGGGTCCAGGGTGTTGTTGTCCATATAACGAAATAGACCCTTCTGCCTTTCAGCTCCGGGAAATATCTGTCGACATCGGCATCCTGAACTCTGAATTTTACGTATACAGAGGGTGATTCTTTGTCGGCATATTCGACCTCTGCCTCTGCCAGGGCTGTTACGCACGATGGACACCAATGTACAGGCTTCTTTCCCCTGTAGACTGACCCCTCTTTGACAAACTTCATAAACTCGTTCACTATCGCGCCTTCATAGGAGTTCGTCATCGTCAGGTAGGGTGCGTTCCAGTCCCCGAAGACCCCGAGCCTCTTGAATTCTTCCCGCTGAATAGCCACGAATCCGGACGCATAGTCCCGGCAGAGCTTCCTCTTTTCGAGTATCCCTATTTTTTCCTTCTTTTCACCGAGGTTCTTGTCCACCTGCAGCTCTATCGGCAATCCGTGGCAGTCCCACCCAGGGACGTAGGGCGCATAGAAACCCTGCATTGATTTGAACTTAACAATTATGTCCTTCAATATCTTGTTCAGGGCATGACCCATGTGGATGTGTCCGTTCGCATAAGGGGGGCCATCGTGCAGCATATACGTTTTTTGCCCCCTGTTCTTCCGCTGCAATTTATCGTATATGCGGCCGTTTTCCCATAACTTTAGTATCTCCGGCTCCCTCTGGGTCAGGTTCGCCTTCATGGGGAAAGCAGATTGCGGGAGATTCAGGGTCTCTTTATAGTCTTGAGGCATAGTCTGTAAAGTTACCACTTGGTAAGGTCTGAAGTCAAGATTTGAAGCAGGATCGAAAGACGATTCTATCCGTTATTTCAGGGGCTTACAGATGAGCGAAACGACCCGCAAATATATTGGTTGAACTTCGCACAAAATCGCGAAACCGGAAAATACTTATCCGAAGGCCTTGAGTTTATTGAGCAGCACTATAGACATCTGATAGGTCCCGTTTTCTTCCTTCTTGACCGCCTTGAAAAAGTCACAGACTTCGCAGTTGCTGTATTTCTGCGCAAAGGTTCCCTGCACTTTTCCTCCACACAAGGTGCCGGCCATGACCCAGCACGCCCTTCCGGCATTCTTGCCCCCGTGGATCCCCTGAAGTCTGTCGTCGACCGCGGCCGGGCATACGCCGAAGTCGCCGACATGCTTGCCACCCGGCTCCCTGCCGCATTTCTTGAATTCCCAGCAATTCTGTTTCATGTGATTTCCTCCTGATCAATTTCATGTTGTAGAATATGCATCATAATAATTAAGATTGAATTGCAAAAGATATGCCACTATAAGAACCCTGATTTTGCAATGCCATAGGCTAACTCGCTTCCTTAATCCAAGGGAAATCTGTCCGCGAAAAGGGCATATTGCCTGAACAGCTTCCTGAGAAGTACTCAAATAAGTCAGCGGTCATTTATTTTCTGTTTCTCGATTTCCTCTTTGATGAGTGCTATCTCAAAAGGCTTTGTGAGGCATTTTATGGCCCCCTCCCTCACCGAGTCTGCCAGTTCCTCACTTTCTGCGTTGCCGGAAAATGTAATCGCAGGCGGACGGGGGTCCAGTTTCTTTATGATCCTGAGGGCATCTATGCCGCCGAGTCGCGGCATTCTTATATCGAGGAGGATAAAGTCGGTCTTGCCCTCCATGAATTCCAGGACCGCCGCTACGCCGTCTCCGACAAGCCTGACGACATGACCGCTCGCCTCGAGTTCCGTCTTTAAGATACGGCCGAAGTTCCTGTCATCTTCTGCGATCAGGATATTCATGCTTCAAACACACCTCCTCCTTCCGGACAGTGAAGCAAACGGAATGCCACAAAGCAGGGTTCGGAAAAGCAAGGAAAATCAGGAATCAAGAGATTCTACGTCGGGCATACTGCCTCAGAGGGCGGGCAAAAAGTCCGAAGATATAAGATATAAGGAGCGTGGATTTAAAGTGTCCCCGTCGGCAGGACAATCGTAAAGGTTGTACCTTTTCCCTCGGCGGTCGACACCCGGATCGTCCCTTTATGGCTGTTGATGATCTTATTAGCAATGGAGAGGCCGAGTCCGGTGCCTCCGCTTTCAGACTTGGTTGTAAAGAAGGGGTCGAATATCTTGCTGATGATCTCGGAGGGAATGCCGGGACCGGTATCCGTGATGCTCAGAAACAGCGACGAGACTTCCTTTCCCGTCTCGAAAGTGAGCCGCCCTTTATCGTGCATGGCATCCAGCGCATTCGTAATGATCGCAATAAGGGCCTGCCTTAGCTCTCCCTCGTTTCCGTAAACCAGCGGAAGGTCGAGTGAATAATTCCTCACGCACTTTACATCCTTCAGCCTGCCCTGGAAGCCGATGATGTCGAGGGTCTTGTCGAGCTCCGTGTTAATATTTATCGCCTTCTTCTCATAGGTGGTCTTTCTCACAAAGGAAAGCATACTCGTTGTTATATTCTTGCAGCGTGATATCTCTTCCTCGATGATCCTCAGGTAGTTTTCGAAAAGCTCCCTGTCGAATTGCCCTTTCCCAAGCCTCGAAAGGAGCCCTTCGGCGCAACCCAGTATCGCCGCAAGAGGGTTGTTGATCTCGTGTGCCACGCCGGAGGCCATCTGCCCGAGCGCGGCGAGTCTCTCGCTCATGATAAGCCTCATCTCCTTCTCTTTTTCATCGGTTATGTCCCTGGCGATATGGATCGACCCGTAAGAGCCGCTTTCCGGCATTATAAACGGAAACGTAGATATGCTGAAGGTCCTGCCGGTCCTTGAGTCGAACTGTTCCACCATTGCGGGCCGTTTTTCGCTCATGGTTATGCGATGGGGGCAGTCCGGCGAGGGGGAATTGCCGGCGTGAAAGAATTCATAACATTTCCTTCCAATGGCCTCTCTCGGCGCGCTGCCGAAGTATTTCGCAAAAGCGCGGTTCACTTTTATGACATTGAAGTCCCCGTCGTGGATTGAGATAAGATCGCCGATAGAGTCAAATGTATCCTGCCACATTTTTTGGGACCGCGATATTTTGCCGAGGGTGTCCTGAAGTTCAAGGATAAGTCTCTCCCTTTCCTCCTCCAGGACCTTGCGCTCGGTGATGTCCCGGGCCACAAGTATCGCACCCCTGAAATCCGTTTCGGGATACGCATAAGGAAAGGTGGAAAGCGTAAATGTCCTCCCCTTCCTGTCGACGACCTCCTCGGATGAAGGATGTGTATCCAAGGCCTTGTCCCGGCACAGACCCATATCCCCGATGTCTTCGCCGCGGAAGAACTCCGGATATTTCCTGTTTCTGAGGTTTTCCTGAGTAACGCTGAAGTAGTCCATAAAAGCCCGGTTGGCCCTCACTATGACGCCCTCTCCGTCGACGACCGAGATCAGCTCCTTAATGCTGTCGAAAGTGCGCTGCCACTGCTCATAGGCACGCGACACCTGAGCGTAGAGAAGGTCCCTTTCTTTTTCCCTTTCAGTGATGGCCTCCGCCATATCATTGAAATTATTTTCGAGGCCGGCTATCTCGTCGTTTCCCCGGACAGGTATGCGGACACTACCGTTGCCCTCCCGGAACCGGCGAAGCGTCTCGCTTATGCGGTCGAGTCGCTTTATCACAACTGTTTTTGAGAGGGAAATAAGGACGAAACCCACGCACGCAAGGGACAAGACAAGGATCAGCAGACCTCTCACCATATGCCTCGACACGTGGCTGTTCATTTGCTCTGTCGACAAATCGATGATAAATACGCCGTTATACTTTGCGACAGGGCCGTGACAGCCGCGGCACTCCGGTCTATTCGTGACCGGCTGCACCCATCGGAACGTTCCCGGGGACAAGAGGTAAGGGCCCTTGAGGCCTTTCTCGTGGCATTCGCTGCATCCTGCGTCCCCGGGCGAAAGGGACCGGCCCGCCTCCCTCTCTTCCGACGAAACCTTGAGGACCCATTCTTTGTTCACAAGCCATATCCGCTTTATGGGCCTGATGTTCTTGAGGTTGTTGAAGGTCCTTTCGAGCGCGTCCGAATCCCTTTTCAGCATATAATCCGCGAGGCTCTGCTCAAGAATAGGGCCTGCCGCCCTGGCAAGCGATTCTATGCCGGCCGTTCCTTCGTTAATTTCCGAGCGGTAGTAGAGAAACGCCGAGACAAGGCCTACCGCGAAAAGGAAGGATACTATCGAGAGAGTGAACTTGCGGCCGATCTTCATCTCTTCTGTTCGTAGGCCGATAGTTTTCTGTAGAGGGTCTTGGGATCAATGCCGAGCACTTCAGCGGCCTTCCCCTTTTGACCGCCCACTTCCTTCATCACCTTGAGGATGTAATCCCTTTCTATATCTTCCAGCCGTCTGCCCGCCGCCTCCGGCTTTCGCGCTATGTCGTCAGGCAGGTCACTTGCGCCGATTGAGCTTCCCTTAGAGAGCAGAAGCACCCTGTGAACGACATTCTGCAGTTCCCTAACGTTTCCGGGCCACGAATAGGAAGACATCGCATTCAGGGCTTCGGTGCTGAATTCCTTGAATTTGAAGGCAGGATTGCCCTTTATGAAATAGTCTATGAGAAGAGGGACATCTTCTCTTCTCTCCCGCAGTGGCGGTACGTTGATAGTCAATGCGCTTATCCTGTAATAGAGGTCGGCCCTGAAGGATCCGTTCTCGACCTCCGCCTTGATGTCCTTGTTAGTGGCCGAAACAAACTTGACATTGACCTTTATCTCTCTCAGACCGCCCACTCTAAAGAAGACGCCCCCCTCTATTACCCTCAGGAGTTTGCCCTGAAGCTGGGGGGACAATTCGCTGATCTCGTCCAGAAAGAGTATCCCGTTGTTTGCTATCTCGATCAACCCCAGCTTCTTTTCATACGCGCCCGTGAAAGCACCTCTTTCATATCCGAACAATTCACTTTCGAGCATATTTTCCGGTATGGCGGCGCAGTTGATCGTAATAAAAGGCCCCTCCCTCCTCCCGGACGCCTCGTGGATTGCCTTTGCAATAAGCTCCTTGCCGACGCCGCTCTCACCCGAGACAAGAACCGGAAAATCCGAAACTGCAACCATCTTCACGGTTTCCAGGACCTCCATCATGAGCGGACTGTTGGTTATAATTGCCCGCGCTTCCGCCTGTCTCCTTATCTGCGCCCTAAGAAGGAGGTTCTCGCTGCGCAGCCTCTTTTTCTCGCAAGCCTTCTCCACGACGGCCTTCAGCTCCTCCAGCTTGAAAGGCTTTTCTAGGTAGTCATAAGCACCCAGTTTCATAGCTTCGACAGCGGTCGAAACAGCGGCATGGCCGGTAAGTATTATCACCTCAGTGGATATTGCAAGTGTCTTTATCTTCTTGAGGACTTCAAGCCCTCCGAGGTCGGGCATATTCAGATCGAGGATCAGGACGTCATAATCCCCCTTTTCGAGAAGAGACGCGGCATCGAGTCCGCTTTCAGTTTCGTGAACATCAAAACCTTCATCTGAAAGCTCCCGTGAAAGGATCTTCCTCAGGTTCTTGTCGTCATCGGCGATCAGAATATTCATCGCTATTTACCGTCAGACATATGGTTCCGTAATTCTCGCTTCGCCGCCGGGGCCACCTAGATCTTACCCATTTGTTTCAGCAACTCCGCAATATTCAGATACTTCATTGCAGTTCTTTCCAGGAGTTCGTCTTCCAAACCCTTGAGATGAGGAAACACCCCTATTACGGGGGCCGGGCAGATCTGCTGAAGCACAAGAGGGTTGGTGTTTTCCGCAGTAGTGCCCTCGGCAGGTCTGCTGAAATTGATGATCACACCCGCAACCTCCATACGCTCTTTCATGGCATATTTTACGGTGAGAAGCGTATGGTTGATAGTCCCTAACGAAGGTCTCGATACCACTATGAGCGGCAGCCCCATTTCTTTAGCGAGATCCAGAACAAAATAGTCTCTCCTGATCGGGACAAGGAGGCCCCCGACGCCCTCGACAATTACTGCAGGATATTTTTTAACAAGGGCGTCAAACTTCTTCATAATCACCGGGAGGCTCACCGCCTTACCCTCCGTCTCCGAGGCCAATGACGGAGCGACCGGGTTTTCAAAACTGTAGGGGGTCACGGACTGTATGCCCTCTTCCATCCTCGCAACCTTCTTTAGAAACATGCCGTCCGAAGGATAGAGACTGTTCCCTACGCGTGAACAACCCGTCTCAACGGGCTTCATCCCGCAGACGTTAATCCCGGCGGCCTGCAGGGCCTTTATGATCGCGGCCGCAATGACTGTCTTGCCCACGCCGGTATCAGTGCCTGTTATGAAAAAACCTTTCCTCATATCCTCGAATCCAGGCAGAAAGTCTGCCCTGTTATACAGCGCGTTGACAGCAAATACTCAATGAACCCTGCAATCTCCTCGGGGACCGAGAGGCTTCCTATGACACTTTCCTCCCTCGCCCGCGTCATGGCCTCCTCCGCCTTCGCACCCATCCTTGTAGCCATGTATCCGGGGAGGACTGCGTTCACCCTGATATTATACTCCGCGAGCTCCCTTGCCATCGTCAATGTGAGTCCGAGCACCGACGCCTTGGAAGCGCTGTATGCAATTTGCCCGATCTTTCCCCTCGATGAACGGGAAGAAATGTTGACGATATGACCTCCCCCGGATTGAATCAGCAGGGGTACAAATGCCCTCACCGTGTTGACACACCCCGTGAGGTTTACTCTTATGACCTCGTCCCAGTCGGCTTCTGCATAGCGGGCCAATAAGCCGTCTTTCGCCACGCCGGCATTGTTTACAACGGCATCAACCCTGCCCCATCTCCTCCGGACCTCCGCCTCCAGCGCCTCCACATCCCTCACGCTGCCCACGTCCGCCCTTATGGCCGCCGACTCTTTACCGGCCAGACGCGCGGCCTCTTCGGCATCGTTCGACGATTCATTGTAATTGACCGCCACACTATACCCTGCTTTTCCGAGAGAAACGGCAATCTGACGTCCCAAGCCTCTTGATGCGCCGGTCACAACCGCAACCTTAGTCGCCTTGCATGCCTCGGCCCCATGGCTGTTCTCAGTGCCTCTCATGTCCTTTTTATTATAAATAGCCTTGCGCACTCTTTTCCTGTTTTTTTTGTCCGGAGTTCTTCTTGCGATTGCAGGCTCGTTTCTCTTATAATATTAGCTTCCATGAGAAAGAAGGTATCCATTATAGGCGCCGGACATGTGGGGGCTTCAACCGCCCAGCTTTTGGCGTACGAAGGGACAGTCAATGTAGTGCTGTTCGACATAGCAGAAGGAGTTCCGCAAGGGAAAGCCCTTGACATAGCAGAGGCGTGTCCCTTGTGGAGGTCTTCGTCGTCAGTGAAGGGGACGAACAGTTATGACGATACCGCACACTCGGACGTGCTGATCATTACCGCGGGTTTTCCCAGGAAACCAGGCATGAGCAGGGACGACCTCCTGAACGCAAATGCCGAAGTTGTCAGGGGCGTCGCAGCCGAAACTTCGAAGCGGTCGCCTGATGCGGTGATGATCGTCGTGACGAACCCGATGGACGTGATGGCGCAGCTTGCTTGGAAGGTCTCCGGGTTCCCGCACCGGCGGGTGGTCGGTATGGGCGGCGTACTCGATTCGTCCCGGTTCAGGACTTTTATATCGAGTGAACTCGGCGTATCTCCGAGTGACGTCGAGGCCCTTGTTATGGGAGGCCACGGAGACCAGATGGTCCCTTTGCCGAGGTTCACAACGGTCAAAGGAGTGCCCATAACAGATATCCTTCCGGCAGAAAAGATACATTCTCTTATAGAACGGACCCGCAACGGCGGCGCCGAGATAGTGTCGCTTCTGAAGACCGGCAGCGCATACTACGCCCCTGCCGCTGCAACTTGCGAGATGATAAAGGCGGTCCTCTTCGACGAAAAAAGGGTGCTGCCGTGTGCGGCATATCTGGACGGGGAATACGGGGCGCGCGGCCTCTTTGTCGGAGTTCCCGTTGTCCTCGGCAAAGACGGCGCAGAAAGAGTAATGGAGCTGGATATAAACAAAGAGGAGAAGACCGGTTTCGCCAGGTCGCTTTCAGCCGTTAAGGCCCTCGTAGAGAAACTTTCGATATAACGCTGATCTGGATTCGGAATTCTGAATTCCGGCTTCTGACTCCTGAATTCTATTTGAGCTGCAGGAATCAAGAAAGGAGATGTGCTATGGAAAGAACTTTGTCTATTGTCAAGCCCGATGGAGTGAAAAAAAATGTCATAGGAGAAGTGATCTCACGATTTGAAAAGAAGGGTCTTAGGATTTCGGCCCTCAAGATGCTCCACCTTTCAAAGGATGAGGCGCGCGGGTTCTATATCGTCCACAAAGAAAGACCTTTCTATGACAGCCTGACGGGCTTCATGTCCGAAGGCCCCATCGTTGTCATGGTCGTCAGCGGGGACGGCGCCATATCGAAGGTAAGGGAGATTATGGGGGCCACAAATCCGAAGGAGGCCGCGCCGGGAACCATAAGGGCCGACTTTGCCTCGGACATAGAGCACAACATAGTTCACGGCTCCGACTCGGTTAAGTCAGCCGAATACGAGATCCCCTTCTTTTTCTCTTCGATCGAGATCGTGTAAGTGTGAGGCTTTGACTCCCTTTATTGCAAACCCTCGTAAACGGTTTGTGAGCAAATAAATTTTCGTTCTTGACTTGGTTGACAATCACCTCGGAAAAGCTTTATTATTTTTTTAGGAGGCGTCAATGTTTGAGAAGTTTACCGAGAGAGGACGGAAGATCATAATTTATGCGAGGGAAGAGGCCGAGAAAAGGCAGAACGATTACCTCGGAACAGAGCACCTTCTCTTAGCCCTTCTCAGGGAAGAGGACAGTCTTCCCGTGGCAATTCTCAAAAAGATGGGGCTCTCGATCGAAGACCTCTACATGGAAATAGAGAGGAACCTGCCCTCCGGCACGAATATCCTGACGTTCGGCGACATACCGTTCACGCCCCGTGCAAAGAAGGTACTCGAGCTCGCCGTTGAAGAAGCGCGTCTTCTCGGTCACAATTACATTGGAAGCGAACACCTCCTGCTTGGGTTAATAAGAGAAGAAGAGGGCATAGCAGGAAAGATATTGCGGGCCTTCGGCGCGAACCTTCTGGGAGGCCGCCAGCTCACTATAAATCTTTCCTTAAGGACCCAGACGCAGGCGAAGGAAAAAAGAAGTTCTACGCCCGCACTCGATGAATTCGGCCGCGACCTTACGCAGCTCGCAAGGTCCGGGAAGCTGGACCCGGTCATAGGCAGGGAGGATGAGATCGAGCGCGTGCTTCAGATACTCGGCAGAAGGATAAAAAACAATCCGGTAATTATCGGGGAACCGGGCGTGGGAAAGACGGCGATAGTCGAAGGCCTTGCGCAAAGGATAGTGGCTGGGGACATCCCCGAGAGTCTTGTCGGCAAGCGCATTATATCCCTCGACCTCGGAGCGCTCATTGCGGGGACCAAGTACAGGGGACAGTTCGAGGAGCGGCTGAAGATCGTGATGAAGGAGATAACCCAGTCCGACAATATAATCCTTTTTATCGACGAATTGCATACGCTCATCGGAGCGGGTGCGGCCGAAGGGTCGGTCGACGCCTCGAGTATGCTTAAGCCCGCTTTATCCAGGGGCGAGATTCAATGCATAGGCGCCACGACGCCCAATGAATACAGGAAATATATAGAGAAAGACGGGGCCATGGAGCGGAGGTTCCAGCCCATTTATGTCCAGCCGCCCACGGTGTCCAATGCGGTCGAAATCCTGAAGGGGCTGAGGAGCAGATACGAATCGCATCACAGGGTAAAGATAAGCGACGAGGCGATAGACGCTGCCGTGAAATTATCCGACAGATACGTCTCCGACAGATATCTGCCGGACAAGGCGATCGACGTAATCGACGAAACCGGCTCCCGGATCAAACTCAAGAGGCACATGCCGCCGTGCGAGCTGAGAGAGATGGAATACGATCTCACGCGGCTCTCCAAGGAAAAGAGTCTTTATGTCAAGCTGCATGACATTGAGAGGGCTAGCAACGTACGCGGCGAGGAAGACAGACTCAGAAGGTTATACGACCAGACACAACGAAAATGGAAAGAAGATATGAGCAGGGAGATCCCTGTTGTGAAGCTTGAAGACGTGGCCTATACCGTCTCGAAGATGACGGGCGTACCGCTCTTCAAGCTCGAGGAACATGAATCCGAGAAGCTCACCAGGATGGAGGAAGAGCTCCACAAGAGAGTGATAGCACAGGACGAAGCGATACGCGCGATATCGAAGGCGATCAGAAGGTCGCGCGCCGGGCTGAAGGACAGGAGAAAACCGATTGGCTCCTTCTTCTTCCTCGGGCCTACCGGGGTCGGGAAGACCGAGCTCGCCAAGGCCCTCGCGGAGTTCCTGTTCAACGACGAGAACGCCCTTGTGAAGATCGATATGTCGGAATACATGGAAAGGTTCAACGTATCGAAACTGACAGGCGCGCCGCCGGGTTACGTAGGTTATGAGGAGGGAGGCCAGCTCACCGAAAAGATAAGGAAGAAACCGTATTCGGTGGTTCTGTTCGACGAGATCGAAAAGGCGCACCCGGATGTGTTCAATATCCTACTCCAGGTGCTTGACGAGGGTGTGCTCACCGACAGCTATGGCAGGAAAGTGGACTTCAAGAATACGGTCATTATCATGACTTCCAATCTCGGCGCCCGTATTATAGAGAAGGCGACGCCGCTCGGCTTTCATAAGACAACCTCGGACGATGTATATCAGCACATTAAGGACAACGTCCTTAATGAACTGAAGAAGACGTTCAACCCGGAGTTCCTCAACCGCGTGGATGAGATGGTCGTCTTCCACCCGTTGAATAAGGAACATCTGATGTCCATTATCGACCTGCTAGTGGCGGAGCTCAACAGACAGCTGCTTGACCACGAGCTCTATATCGATGTAGATCATTTGGTAAAGGAATGGATCATCGAGAAGTATTTCCAGCCGGCCTACGGCGCGAGACCCATGCGCAGGGCCGTGCAGAGAGTGATTGAAGATCCCCTCTCGGAAGACCTCCTGAGAGGCAGGTTCAAGGGCGTCCACAAGATCAGGGCGATGATCGAATCGAACTGTCCGGTCTTTGTTGAGGCAGACGATGCTGCCGTCCTCTCGGGTGTAAACTGAAAGAGAGCCTGGGACCGAAGACGGGAACCTCACTTTGAAAACCAAGGCCATCGTACTTATCGTGATACTCGCTGCTGCCGTGGGGGTGGTAATCTCAGGAGTGGTAAGGCAGGAAAAGGCCGCTCACAAGGCGGTCATCGGACTGGATGCCCCCGATCTAACCCTGACCGATTCATCGGGGAAGACGCTGAAACTCTCCGATCTCAGAGGCACAGTGGTTTTCGTCAATTTCTGGGCGACCTGGTGTCAGCCTTGCAGGGAAGAGATACCCTCCATCGAAAAGCTCTATTCCACTCTGAAAGACAACCCGGGGTTCCGCATGGTCACCATTCTTTACAGGGATGACTATGACAAGGCCATAGCCTACCTGAAGGGAAACAAATACGATTTCCCTGTTTGGACGGACAGCGGGGAAAGGGGCGCAAGGGCATACGGAGTGACCGGAGTGCCCGAGACTTACATTGTTGACAAGAAGGGGATCCTCAGAGAAAAAGTGATAGGGCCGGCCGACTGGAGCGCCCCGGACGCCATGGCCCTGGTGTCAAATCTCATCGGAAAATAACCAGCTCAGCGATGGGCAGACCGTCCCTTCCAGAGGAAGCTCTTCTTTTCATCGGGATCCTCTACCGGGATCAGGCTTATCTCTCTTCGGCAAGAGAGAGTATTTCGGGCCGCTTCGGCGGCATCTTGATCGAGACAGCGCCGATGTCCTGGGACTATTCACGCTACTATGAGGAGGAACTGGGCCGCCCCTTGAAAAGGGTGTTTACCTTTTTTGAAGACCGGATCGATCCTGAGACCCTTGCAGCGATAAAGATTACGACTAACAAGATAGAGGCAAGTCTTTCCATCGAAGGAAAGAGGAATATCAATTTAGACCCCGGCTATCTGACAGCCGCCAAAGTAGTGCTTGCTTCGACCAAGAATTATTCGCACCGGATCTATGTCGGGCAGGGCATTTTTGCCGAGGTAACCCTTGTATACCGCGAGGGCGGGTACAGGCCGCATCTTTTCACTTACCCAGATTATGCAAGCGACGCCTACGCGGAGATTTTCGCGAGGGCCAGACAGCTGCTTCAAAAGACATCCTGATCAGTCTTGGTGCAGTGTAAATATCTCGTCGAAGGTCGGCGCTATTTGCATAAACGCATCAAGCACTTCGGGGTCGAAGTGCTCCGGGCTGGTCCTGTCGTCTCCTTCCGTGATTATCCTGAAGGACTCCTCGTGAGACAGCGAAGGTTTGTAGGTCCTCTCGCTTCTGAGGGCGTCATACTGGTCCGTCAGTTTGACTATGCGGGCCTCTATGGGTATCTCGGTCCCTGCAAGGCTGTTGGGGTATCCCCCGCCCTTCCACCTCTCGTGATGGTTTAGCGCAATCGAATGGGCCATACATATGGTGGGATGGGACGAATCGGAAAGTATCTTGCTTCCGATGATCGTATGCTCCTTCATCAACTGATATTCGTCCTCCGTGAGACGGCTCTTCTTCAGGAGTATCTTGTCCGGAATGCCTATCTTCCCGATGTCGTGAAGAGAGCTAGCCACGGTTATGCCCTCGACAAAGTCTCCGTTCATCCTCATGACCTCGGCTATCCTCCCGGAATAAAGGCCGATCCGCGAGATGTGGGCCGCGGTATAGCTGTCCCTGAACTCCGCGACCGCAGAGAGGCGCTGTATTATTTCGAGACTCATCTTGCTCGCCATAAGGGCCGCATCCGCAAGTTCCTGCGTCCTCTGAATCACGGTATCTTCGAGCATGAGCTTGTAATTCTTCTGCGTCTCTATCAATCTGTAATGCTTCACCGCTTTTCCCACGGACCGCATGAGGGCTTCCCGATTGAAGGGTTTGGTTATAAAATTGAAGGCACCCTTATTGACGGCGCCGATGGCGGTGTCGATATCTGCAAATGCCGTCATCAGTATGACAGGCGTCTCCGGGTCTAAACTGTGGACCCTCTCGAGCAGTTCAAGGCCCGAGACCACGGGCATCCTGATATCCGCCAGCACTATAGCAAAGCTGCTCTTCCCCAGTTGAGCGATAGCCTCATCTGCGCTCCCGCATGCGACAATACTGTAACCCTCTTTTCCGAGAACTACCGTGAGATACTGAAGGACAAAGGGATCATCATCGACAACAAGTATATTTCCTTCAAAAGCGTTCATTCACCTTACCTCTGTCCCCTGATTGCATACCGACTTCAAGCCCTAAGCTCACCCATCCAATAATCTCCGCCCCAAACAAAAAACCCATACCTGAAAAGGTATGGGCCCTGTCTGAGCAGACTATTTCGGCAGACCTGCCATCCTGACCTTTCCAGGCTTTAGACCGTGTCTTTGCGCCCCATCCTTTCGGATGGTTAGCTCTTTTCGATAATCCACATTTTTATACCACGTTACCAAAGCAATTGTCAACAGGGAAAATCCCGAGGCAGGAAATTGCGGAAATTTCAGGGCGGCAGCTAATACTGCGCCACAATATTCTCGACACCGACACGAATCAGCATCACTGCTATGGATGCAAGGAGCAGCGCCATGATCTTCGAAACCGCCATGATGCCTCCCTTTCCGAAAAAGGTGAGTATCCTGTCGGATGCCCTGAAAGACAGCCACACGATGAGGAGATTTACGATGAACGAAACGATGGTGGGAACGACGCCGTAATGGTCTACCAGGACTATTATTGTCGCAAGCACTGCTGGCCCCACGATAAGAGGCACCCCCAGCGGCACGACGCCCAGTTTCCCGGCCTGTTCCCTCGTCCTCGTGTAACCCATAAGGTCGAGGACCGCGAAGATCAGAAGGATCAGACCCCCGGCTATCTTGAAATCATTTTCGGTTATGCCGAGGATCCTGAATATCCCCTCTCCGACAGCGATAAATGAAAGCCCCACGGCAAGGGCCGTGACCACTGACTCGCGCTCGACATCGAGTCTTTTCTTCCTTGTCATGCCCTCGGTCATTGAGACAAAGGCCGGTATGACGGCAAAAATGTCTATAGCCACAAAGATCGGGATGAAGGAATACAGGATCTGTTTTACCACATCCGGCATATCAGTGCATACCAGGGGCCGCGCCTCCGGCCTTTGCCCTTCTCATAATGAGCACCAGGGGAAGCACGAGAGCCATCAGAATGCTGAGCAGATAGAACACATCGTTGAAAGAGAGCATGGATGCCTCCTTCAACAGTCTACCATAGATTAGGACGAGACTTCCCTGGTCGGCCTGGGAACCAAGCCCCCTGAATTGCAGGGCATGCGTCGCCTGCGCGGCGCCGAGTTGAAGCCTCGTATCGAACTGCGACAGATTCCCGGCCAGGTGGTCCTGATGAAACTGCGTCCTCCTTGCGAGCATGGTCGTCACAAAAGCGACGCCGAAGCTCCCTCCAAGGTTCCTCAGAAGGTTGTAAATGGCAGCTGCGTTCCCCATGTCCTCCTTCTTTATCTCGGCCATAGTCATCGTCGTAAGAGGTATGAAAAGAAAACCCATCCCGATCCCGAGCACGATCCTCGGCCATATCACCGTATCGAAATCAGCCAGGAGGTTGAACCTCGACATAAGGTGCGTGGAATAAGCCGCTATTATGATGCCGAGTGCGAGAAGCCCCTTCGGGTTCACCTTTGTCACAAGCCTCCCGGCTATCGGCATGGCAATGAGGGTCGCAACGCCTCCCGGACCGAGCACCATCCCCGAAAGTGTGGCGGTATATCCCATCAGCGTCTGCAGGTAGATCGGCAGCAGCACGATGCTCCCGAAGAGATTGAAAAATGCGAAGAACATAACCAGGTTCCCGGTGCTGAAGGTGCGGTTCCTGAACGTCCTGAGGTTTACGATTGGGTGTTCTGCGAAGAACTCCACGAGGATAAAGAGCGCAAGGGACAGTACCGAGAGGACGGTAAGCCAGGTGATAAAGCCCGACGAAAACCAGTCCTCCCTCTCGCCCTTGTCGAGCACAATCTGGAGACAGCCGAGGCCGAGCGCGAGAAAGGCAAGGCCCCAATAGTCGATCTTCATTTTCATCCTCTTCATGTAAGGGGGATCTATAATGAAAAACAGGACCATAAGGATCGAGACAATGCCGATAGGGATATTGATGAAGAATATCCAGTGCCAGGACCAGTTGTCGGTGATCCATCCGCCGAGGAGAGGCCCGACAATGGGGCCGAACATGATACCCACCCCAAAGAGGGCCATCGCCATCCCGTGCTGCTTCCGGGGAAATGTCTCAAGGAGTATGGATTGAGAGATCGGCTGAAGTGCGCCGCCGCCTATGCCCTGCAGCACCCTGAACACCACAAGACTCTGGAGGTTCCAGGCCGAGCCGCAGAGGAGAGAACTGATGGTGAAGAGCGATATCGAGAATATCAGGTAGCGTTTTCTTCCGAAGAGCCTGCTGAGCCATCCGGTCATCGGTATAATGATCGCGTTGGATACGAGATATGACGTTATAGTCCATGTGGCCTCATCAATACCGGCCGAAAGGCTCCCGCGGATGTGGTCGAGCGACACGTTGACCACAGAGGTGTCGATGATCTCGATCAGGGTCGGAAGCATCACCGTAAGAGAAATGAGCCACTTGTTCATAGCTTGCAGCAGTCTTAGCCCATATTATCGATAAAATATGGGCCGATGCGGCGCAAACCTTTTTTGTTTCGACACCTTAATGTAGATTTCCAATAAGCACTTTGCCACATGTTGCCACAGTCGGTTTTAATTAATCCCGGCGTTCCGATCATGGTATCTCGTCGATTGCAAAAAAGTTTTGGGTCGTGTCTGCCCGTCATGCAACGAAGTTCATAAGTAATCCGGGTCAGGGACAGAGGGCCTTGTTCTTCTTTTCTTCCATTTTCGCCCTGAGCAGCTCTCCGAAACTTCCGAGACCCGCAGGAGACCCCGCAGAAGTCTTGCGCGATTCCTTGTACTCGTCGAACTCCTCCTGCGCGGCCTTTTCGAGCACAGCTTTGCGGCTCAGGCGTATCTTGTTGTTAGCAGAATCCGCCTCGATCACAACGGTCCTCAGGGCCGTGCCGGCGGGGAACATGCGCCTGTGGTCAGAGCCGGACGGCGTTCCCATCTCCATGTTAGGGACCAGCCCCGTAAGGCCGTTATCCAATTTAAGAAAAATGCCGAATGGCATCACCTTTTGAACTGTACCCTCAAGGATTTCTCCCACCGCAGGCAGCGGGACCTTTACAGGCTCTATCTTCGGCTGCATGGAAAGCGATATCTTCCGGCCCTGGGGATCCACCGTTAATACATACGCCTCTACGCATTGCCCTGCCTCGACGACCTCCCTAGGGTGGTTGATCCTCCTGCCGGCCCCGAGGTTAGAGATATGTATCAGTCCGTCGATGCCGGGTTCGAGCCTCACAAATGCCCCGAAGGTCGAAAGACGGACGATCGGGCCGCTCACCCTTGCCCCCACCTGATATTTTTCAGGAACCGCCATCCAGGGATCGGGCTGGAGCGCCTTCAGACTTAGCGTAAGACGCTCTTTGTCCCAGTCCAGGGAAATTATCTTCACTGTAATGCCCTGACCCACGGAGAGCGCCTCCCCCGGGGAAACGCTCCTGTCCCACGATATCTCGCTTGCCGGTATCAAACCTTCAACCCCTCCGAGGTCCGCAAAGGCGCCGAAATTCTGAATGGATTTGACCTCTGCGGAGACCTCCATACCGACAGCCAGTCTGTCCTTGAGTTCCCGGATTTTCGCCTGTCTTTCCTGTTCAAGCAGCGCCCTTCTTGAAAGGACTACGTTCTTGCCTTCTTCGCCGTATTCCAGGACCTTGAAGGGGAATGTCTGAGCGACATAAGGGCCGCCTTCACGTCCGGCTTTCAGATCGATCTGCGAAAAGGGACAAAAGCATCTCACCCCGCCTACCGACACCTCGAAGCCCCCCTTGATCTCCTGTTTCACCTCTCCGTTTATGGCTATTCCAGCCTCATAGGCATCCTTGATAGCGCTCAGGCTTACGGCCGAGTATCCGCTCACAAGGGTCGTCAGCTTCATCAAGCCGTCTTCGACTGTCACGAAGAACGCCTCTATCGCATCACCTTCACGGACATTGCGCACCCCGTCCTTATCAATGAACTCGGCAAGGTCCACAGCTCCCTCGCTCTTCCCGCCGAGGTCGATATACACAAGGTCATCCGAGACGCTCACAACCTTTGCTTTCACTTTTTGGCCCGGTGAAAGCCTTGCGCCCATACTGCTTTTTTCGAGCATTTCGGCGAAGTCCTCTTTCATCGCCGATTCCTCTCCGGCCTTTTCAGCCTCAAGGGATTCTTTTTCGACATTCTCGTCGCTCATTTCCTACCTCTCAAAAAATAAATTCTCACGCAGAAACCACGATTCGTTGCGACCTGACCCGACAACGTAAAAACAGCCCTTTAAGTCTAAAGGATTCAGGAGGTACGAGTCAATGAAACAAACAGGCCTTCAAGTAAAGCTGATCACGATTTCTGCGGTCCGGTCCTGATGAATACCAGGGTTCCGATATCGCTCGCTATGATTCGTCCGAGCGCCAAGTGATTATATTGCGCGCATTGTGGAATTCAATCAGAGGCCTGTCGTCGGTGTTGATCCTCCCGGGAGGCAGACCCGCGAAGCCCTCTTCTGCCAGGACGACATTATAGTCATCCCTCACGGCGGGATAGTATTCATTTATCCTGCCCACGACCTCTTCCAGCGGAGGAAAAGGCGAGTTCGACCCGACCAAAATAATAAAATCTCCCTTGACATACCATGCCGTTGCATGCGCAAAGTGCCTCGAAAATGTCCTCATGATCATATCGAGGTCTTCGTGCGTCATCATAAAAAAGTCTATCCACACAGCCATCGTGCCGTTCCGTCTGAGTCTGTTGCAGGCAAGCCCGAAGAACTCGTCAGTGAGCATACTCGCAGAGGACGACTCCACCGCCCACGACGGGCTGACAACGATCATATCGTACAGGTCCTGATTCAGAAGAAGATAGTTCCTGCCGTCGGCCTGGATTTGGCGTATCCTCGGGTCGGAAAACAGGTCGGGCCTGAGAAAGAGCTTGTTCGCTTCGATTATGCCCTTGCTCAGTTCGACAGAATCGACATGCTCTAATGGGAATCTCGCAAGATAGGAAAGTGTGTGGCCGGAGCCAAGCCCTATGCTGAGGGCCTTTACGGGATTGTCCGAATGCATGAAATAAGGCAGGAAGGCAAGCAGCGCAAAACCCTTCTCGTCGCCCGCCTCCTGTTTTCCATTGTTGACCAGCGCCAGACCTTCCTCGGAGCCATGGACGGCATAGCTGATGAGAGAAACCTCTCCGTTGACTCCTTCCCTGTGGTATATGGTTTCTTTCGCACCTGTCTGGTCCAGCATCTTCAGCAGCGCATGGGCATCCTCATAATTTCCGAAATGAAACGCATTGTAATAACTGAAGAAAGGGAAGAAAGGCCTCTCGATAGCCGCGTAGGCCCCGCTCGAAGCAACGACCAGAACTACCGTAGCGATGAGCTTCTTCACATCCTTTGTCAATATAAGGATGACTACGGCGGTAAAGATGTTGATCGAGGCGGCACTGATAGCGGCCCCGCTCACGCCGAGCGCGGGGATGAGCAGAAAACCTGCAACTGTCGAACCTATTATCGCCCCAAAGGTGTTGATGCTGTAAAGGCGTCCGGACTGCACTCCGACATCTCTCCCCTCTTTTGAGAACAGTTTGATGATGACCGGGAAAGTGATCCCCATCAATGTGGTAGGTATGCCCATTATCATGAAAGCTATAACAAACTGGACAAAGGAAAACGTATTAAAGGAGAGATGGAATGCATAGAAACTCTTCATATAAAGCGGCGTCAGCGCCTTGATCACGGGAATTGTTATGAGACCGATGACCCCGGTGCCCAACTCGCACATGGCAAAGGCGGTCTTCAGCCCCGCGATCTTCTGCGTCAATTTTGCGCCGAACCAGCCGCCGACCGAAAGCCCAGCCATAAAGGCTGCGAGCATCGTGGAGAGGGCGTAGGTGGATGAGCCCATGATCGTAGACAGACTCCTCGTCCACGCGACTTCATAGATGAGTGCGGCAGCCCCTGAAAGGCCGAAGCCGATGAACAAGAAATACTCGGCGATTTTTTCCCGCAGCTTTCCGTCTTGTTTCATATTCGTATCGAGTCTGAGAACCAAAAGACAATCACAAGCGCCGTCTTCGAAGAGACCTCTCCCTGTTACCGATATATTAATATAATCAAAACATCCAAAAAATCATACTTGACTTTTGTCACAGGCATCAATGGTAGAATATGTATACCTTATCATGACTGACGACGGACCGAAAAAAGCCGGGATAATAATAATCGGAAACGAAATCCTTTCGGGCAAGGTGGTAGACGCCAATTCATCTTTTCTCGCAAAAGAACTGAGGGCCATCGGCGTGAATCTGATGCGGATATCCGTTATACCTGACGACGCCGGGACAATCGGAAAGGAAATCCTTGAGTTTTCGGAGACGTATGACTATGTATTCACCTCGGGAGGCGTGGGGCCGACACATGACGACGTCACCATGGAGGGAATCGCCTCTGGCTTTCACGTGGGGATCGTGCGGCACCCCGAATTGGTGAGGCACCTGATGAACTATTGCGGCGGCAGGACCAACGCAGCCGTAATGAAGATGGCGGAAGTGCCGGAGGGAGCGGAGATAATAGACATCGGGAACGCCGGCTTCCCGCTCGTCTCTTTCAGAAACGTGTTCATATTCCCCGGCATTCCTCAATACCTCGTAAAGAAATTCTCCGCAATAAAGGAAAGGTTCCGCTGTTCGCCTTTCTATCTCAGGCGACTTTACCTCGACGCAAAAGAATCCGACATAGCGGAAATCCTCAACACTGTCGTCGCCGAAAACAGGGATGTGGCGTTCGGGTCCTATCCGATAATAGACAACCCCGGATACAAAGTCGTTGTCACGGCTGAATCAAGGTCCCGGGAAAGAGTAGACCTATCGGTCGAGGACCTCATCAAGAGACTCCCCAAGGAGATGATAGTGCGGGTCGAAAAAAACGACAACCAATAAAAAGAACCAGGCTAAGGTTAAGGTTTAGGGTCCTGAGTTCGGAATTCCCTTTAGCCTTAACCTCAATCTTAATCTTAACCTTAGCCTTAACCTTTGCTTTTATTTACGTCCCCAGTTTCCATACGAGTCCTGGACCCACCAGCCCTTTTTTGCTGAATCGCGGCGAATAGAGGCGAACTGCGCAGCAGCCTGGGGCATTACCTGTCTGAGATTGTCCGGCGTCTCCTGTGCCCTGTTGATCCTTATGATCGCCTTTGCCATTCCGTTTATGACCGTCTTCCTGTTGGCGTTTTCCTTTTCGACGATCTGCCGGTCAGCAGGCGACAAGTTCTTATCGCGGATGACGAGCAACCCGTCCTTGCCCTCGCCGACTGCGCCGCTGTCCCTGAGCCTATCCGTATCGGCCACTCTTGCTCCCATTTCCCTGTAGGCGTTCACCACATCCGGCATCTTCTTCACAATCCCCGCTATGTTCTCGGCAAGTCCCGATTCCTGGGCGTAGGCGGACGACGTGAATTCAAATCTCAGCAGACTTTCGGGTTTGCCGACGGGCGCTTCTCCGGGCTTTGTCCCTTCCTGCTTCTCCCCGGGCGTCATCAACTCCTTTTCGAGGGTCTTATACGCCTCTTTTACGTCCTTTTCCGGAAAGTAGATGTTTACCGTAATAACAGCGCATGAGGCGAAGATAAAAAATATTACGCCGACAACAAATCTGCTTCTTCTCTTCATCTTAAATCCTCCTTTGTTAAGCATGTATCGGGGTATCGGAGTGCAATTACAATATTTCCTTTTGTCATCGCTTCCCCGTCGCCCTTTCATTCCTATTTTTCCTTCGCCCTTTGGGCCGCCTCGGCGATGGTCGACATCAGGTGGTCTATCGCGATCCTGTTGTTGAACGGGGCCACCTTGACCGAGAGGTCGGTAATCCCGATAAGATTCTTGTGCGATATCTGCAGCTCCTTGAAGATCAGAAAGCCGTTCTGCAAATAGAGGCTTATTAAACCCTTGTCAAAAGGCCTTTCTCCGAGATAGGCCTTTACGGACGGGCCTCCCATCTTCTGAAGGAATTCCCTGCTTATCTTCGTCTTCTCCTTGGCGTCACTGTAAGCCCAGAAATCAGCCCTGCCGATAAGCCCGCCCAGGCCGGCGCTGGAACCTTTTATAAGGGCCGTGCCGTCGACCTTTCCGGAGATATATCCCTTGATCGGCTCTATGTCTTCACAGAGTTTCGTGAGGCTTATCCCCTTTATAACCAGACCCGCACGGTAGTCCAATCCGTGCGAAATATCGACAGTAGCGGAGCCGTTAAGTTTGCCCCCGAATATGTTAGCACCAAAACGGTCGATATTCAAATAACTACCGCTGCTCCGGATCCACATCTCAATATCGTCCAGCAGTCTGAAGCCGTATCTCAAAGAGCCCACGGTGATCTTGTTTGAACCCTTTGCCGGCTGCAGCCGCGCGTAATACTCATTCAGAGATTTGAACTCGCTGCGCTCAAAAGAGGGCAGTGAAACCGGACCTTCCCCGGAATTGTTCTTGCCGTAGTGGAAAGGGACAGTGCCATTTATTGGACCGATGGAGTATTCTCCATTCTCTCCTTCGATCGAGACATCCTTCGCGCTGATAACGCCCTCTGCGCTCGCTCCGGCCTTCCCGTACCCTATCGCCACGTTCGCCGAAAGGGTCCCGCTTAATCCGGCGTATAGCATACTGTCCGGGAAAACGTCCCAAAACACGCTCCTGATGTCGGAGGGGCTGGTTGCAGGTAATACTATTGAAAGCCTTGCCGACCTGTCCCTGCCCATGAAGCCGGTCACGGTCCCGGAAAGCGCAGTCGCAACGTTCCCGGCGCGAAGGCCGGATTTCAGGAGCAGGTCTCTCCCGCGGAAGGTGAAGTCGGAATCAAGTGACGCGTCTTTGATGATCTTTCTGTTGTCTCCCGTCTTTGAGACCGAAAGTCTTGCAGCCTTCACTTTCATACTGCCTTGAAGAGACCCTGCCGCGTATTTTAGGCCCTCAAAGGCGACGCGTGTTTCGCCGCTCTCCGCATAGATGCCCCCGTATTTCACAGAGGCCTTTGTAAGCCGGAGGTCCCCTGACAAGAGCGGCGCCGTCTTGTCGAGCCTTCCCCTGACAATGATCGTGCCGGAGGTCAATGAGCCTCCGGCCGCCAGACTTTCGCCAAAGTCGAACAAAGAAAGATCCGGGGCATTTATTCTCACCTGAGTGTTGTAGGACGGAGTCCCGGCGAGATCTTTGACGACTCCAGTCAACTGCAAAGTGGATGAGCCGGCCTGCAATACTGCATTTTTGACGCTGAGAGAATTGTCTGTCAGATTCAGAAAGACGTCCGCATCGATTGTTATATCCCCGGCTTCTTTCCTGAAAAAGGCGAAGCGAGCCCTCTTCAGCCTCAGGCCGGATTTTAAGGCGATCCCGCTCTTCGTGTCTCCCTCCGCATGGAGGCTCATGTCGAACACGGCCTTCCCGTCTTCTGCCGGTCCCCCGGCCCCCACAAACAGCGAAAGGGGAACGCCACTCCAGGCGGCGGAGAGGTCGAGCTTCTTCGGGACGTCGCTCAGATACGTCCACCCCCGGATCGAAAACTTACTGCGTCCCGGTGAAGAAGCGCTCGCCTCGATCGAGGTCTTAGTCCCCTTCTCAGTTGAAAGGTTATGCAGCGTGATTGAGATGTTGTCGTTGTAATACCTTTTGTCCTTATCCATGTCAAATATCCCCGAGCGGATATTCAGCTCATCGATTTTGTATTTCGACGTACCTTTCTTCGAAAGCAGGCCCTTGAGTTTGTCCGAGATGTTGAGCCTGTCCGATTTGTCCCTCATCAGCGTCAGCTCAGGGCCGGTTATATCGATGCTCTTTACAGCGATCAAGCCCTTTGCAAGCTCGGCATACTTCATTTGCAGCGACACGTCCCCTATTCTCAGCAAATGTCCTTTTTCAAATCCTTCAGGGTTTTCGACGATCAAATCATGAATGTCGATCCCGTAAGCCGGGCTGAAAGAAAGGTTCCCGATATCCACCTTCTGCCCGATATACTCGGTCATCTTGTGGGAAATCCTCTCGATGAGTATCTTCTTTAGCGCGGCATACCGGAAATACGCCGCCAAAATCAGGCAAAGGAGTATTGTCCCTGCCGTTATGAATGCGATCTTGAATAACCTTCTCTTCGATGACGACATTCTTCATTTTACACTCAAACATCCGTTCGGCGCTTGACTTTGCTTTTACTGAAGCTATATAAAAAGAATAATGATCACAAATAAAGACAGTGGGAGAAAAGGGTCGCGATGAAAGTGATAGTGATGTCGGCCGAGATGACCGGCGCCTTTGAGCCGTCCGACAGGACCGCAGTCGTCCGCATTCTTGACAGCAGCAGGCGGTCTCAAAAGTCTTACCCGCGGCTTCAGGGAAGACTATACCTCGAAATCTTCAAGTATGTCTTTGACGATATAACCCTCGAAAGGATGTCTCCTGAAGAATTGGACAAGGTGATCAGGGACGACGGCAGGGTCCTTTTCGACGAGGTTATAGCGGAGAGGATTCTGGATGACATCGCGTCTATCGAAAAGGACTGCGAGACACTCCTGGTCCACTGCAATCTCGGACTTTCGAGAAGCCCGGCGGTCGCCGCGGGGGTGATGGACATCATTGAAAGGATAGATCACGCGCTTATACCTACCCCCGACCACCTCAAGTGGCTGGAAGAGAAGATGGGGGTCTCTTCCTTTCTGAGACCATCGAGGGTCAGGGGGTTCAGGAAGACCACGAGTCAAGGGCTGAAGACTATCTATCCATACAACGAGCACGTTTACGAGACACTTGTGAAGGTCGGGAAGAGGAAGTACCCGAAGAGTCGCCGCCCCGCCCGCCGGCCGAAAACGTAATCTCCAAGCACGTACACTGCAAAAAATAAGAGCTACATACCCCTCAAATTATAGTTTCAGGTTGACAGGCCGGACATATTTGTGCTATTTGTTTGATGCTGAAAGCACATCGGCGAAAGAGGAGGGATTGGAAAATGTCGCAGAAGGGATCGGCATTCCGGGAGCTGGGAGCCGCGGATTTCGATAAGATCAAGGCGCTCGCCGTCACGCAGAACTATAAGAAGGACGAGCTCATATTTTCTGAAGGGGATTCGGCTGACTATATATATTTTATTGAATCGGGCCGCGTCTCGATCATGATTCAGAAATTCACTTCTCAGGAGGAGATTGCTGCGCTCGGACCGGGCGAGTACTTCGGCGAGATGGCCGTTCTCACTAACAACAAACGGACCGCCTCTGTAGTTGCCCTGACAGACACCGTCCTTCTTGCGGTCGGCAAGAACGCATTTCTGGAACTCATCAGGAACGACCGGGACATAGCCTCGAAGATCGACAACATCCTCGCCAGGAGGAACGAGGAGCTGCTCCTGAAGGAGAACCTCGTGGACATCACGGGTCTCACTGACAACCATCTGCATGTAAGCATCAAAGGCGACCCGTCTTTGAGGGAGACCACCTTCACGAGGGAGAGATACGAAAGTGTGGTAGACAAAGTCTTGCCGATTCTCCAGCCCAGATTGGAAGACCTGTTGCTTAACCGGTGCGTCTATCAGGTCTACGTGGGTTTCAACAACGGAGAGATCCGGACATCCTCGATCTTCGATCCCTTCAATGAAGAGGTCCATCAGGCGAACAAGGTGGTGGACGAGGGTTACGTGGACCGCCACTTCGCTCAGGTCTCATATGAAGAGAAGGCCCTAATGCTGCGGCGCTTGTATGAGGCTATCGCCGGTGATCCCATCTTCGGAAGATTGCCGGACTATTACAAGAAGATCTTCTCGCGTTATTATGAGAACTGGAAACCCATCTCGCCGCCGGATGTTGTGAATGTCATATCGCGGCTGACCTCCCTGAGAAGCATTCCCAATTATTACCTCCGCACCTTCACGATCAGCATGGTCCAGGACGCTATCCGCATGCAGTTCAATTGCGACGGCACACATATCGTCAGCGCCGAAGACTACCGCCACTTACTCGACGAGATCATATAGCTTTCAGCCGTCCGGACGCCGGACCTGACACAAAGCAGGATTGTGATAGAATCTATTCAGATGATATCCCCGGTACAAAGGATAGACGATTATTTCACAAGAGAGGTCTGGGTCAAAGACCCGGAATCTCTCGGCAAATTGAAGGCGCTGCAAATAAGGACGCTCCGGCTCGCCTATATAATCATCAAGGGACTCTTTGACGAACAGCTCACGTTGAGGGCGATGGGTCTCGTCTATACGACCCTTCTCACTATTGTTCCGCTGCTGGCGGTAAGCTTCTCTGTGCTGAAGGCCCTGGGCGTCGATACGAAGCTCGTGATCTTTCTTTATTATTTTCTCGAGCCCCTTGGAAGCAAGGGGGTAGATCTCTCGATGAAAATAATCGAATTCGTAGAAAACGTAAAGATCGGCGTCCTGGGGTCGGTCGGTCTTGCAACGCTTATCTATACAGTGCTCTCTACCGTTCAAAAGCTGGAGAGTGCTCTCAATTACGTCCTGCATGTCAAAGACACAAGGACATTGGTCCGGAGATTCAGCAACTACCTGAGCGTGCTGCTCATCGGTCCCGTCCTTGTTATTTCCGCGCTCGGTATTACTGCCTCCTTCATGAGCAGCGCCGTCGTTAAGAAACTGCTGTCGGTCCACGTTTTCGGCATACTGTTTTATTTTGTCGGGAGGCTTGTTCCCTACATTCTTATTTGCGCCGCCCTCACCTTCATCTATATTTCCCTGCCGAATACGAGAGTGCGTTATAAGGCTGCGCTTGCCGGCGGCATTACCGCAGGAATATTATGGCAAACCATAGGCTGGATATTTACCTCTTTTGTCACCTCGTCGGCGCAGTACTCGGCAATCTATTCGGGTTTTGCCGTTCTTATTCTTTTTTTAATATGGCTGTACTGGAGTTTCCTGATACTCCTGGTGGGAGCAAAAGTATGTTTCTATTCGCAATACCACGGGTTCATCGGCCCCGCACAGCAACAGTCTGTCCCTGGGGATTGGATTAAAGAGAAGGTCGCGGTAATGGTGATGTATCTCATCGGATACAACTTCTATCACGGCAAGCATCACTGGACCCTTGCCGCCCTCACAGAGCAAATAGGACTTCCCCCTGAATTTGCCAAGGACGCGGTTTCAGCGCTAACAGCCAGGGGCCTTATTCTCTCCTCGGGCGATGAGCCGCCGGCGCTTGTTCCCGCGAAGGACATCGGCAGTATCTTTATAAAAGAGATCGTGGCTTCCGTCAGGACATCGGAAACCGGTCCCTATGCCGCAACGGACAGACAGTCTTCATTACCTGAGGTCGACAGAGTCATAAGGCGGATGGACGACGCGGTAAGCGCATCTCTCGAAAAGGATACGCTCAAGGACCTCATACTCTCCGGCGGGACCGAAACAGACCCTGCCGGCTGAGGAGTCTTGTTATCGCCGGCAATACATCCCTTCTTCCGCCCCTTGCAACAATCCTCCCCCTGTCCATTACCAGTACGTTAGTTATGGACGGGATTATGTCTTCCAAATGATGGGTGACAAGGACAATCCTCGTTCCAGCCCGGGCCAACCTTTCGAGGATATTCAGGAAATCTCTTCTCGCGGAGATATCGAGACCGCTGCACGGTTCATCGAGTATCAGCATATCGGGATTGTTTACCATGGCCCGCGCCACGAGGATCTTCCTCATTTCACCGTACGAAAAAGAACTGACATTTCTCCCTGCAATGCCTTCCAGACCTAAGAACCGGATCCATCTTATTGCAGCCGCCCTCTGTTCGGGGCTCACCTTGCGATATAGTCCGATACTCGAGAAAAAGCCCGACTGAACGACCTCCCGGCCGGTCAGCGGGTGATCATAATTGGCCTGCAGCTCAGAGGAAATATAACCCGTCTTTTTCCTGAACTCCCACAGGTCGGTCCGTCTTCCTTCTCCGAAGCGGAGCACCTCTCCTCCGAGGGCCGGGTGCAGATCACCCCTTATCAATTTAAGGAGCGCCGATTTCCCCGCCCCATTCTTCCCGAGGACCGCCCAGTTTTCGTCCTTCTTTATCTGCCAGTTTATTCCATCCAGGACCTTCTTGCCGCTCAGATACACGTCAGCATCCCTTATCTTCACAAGATAAGCGCCCTTGTTCTCAGCACGGCGCATGCTCTTCTTCATCGGTCTTATCTTCGGAATTCTTACCCCGCCTTCAATCATCCCGGACAGGTCTTCCCTGTTGAGCATATATCCTATTTCACCCTGCCCCGCTATCTTTCCGGAATCGAGAAGCATAACGTGTGAAGTCGAGGGGACCAATTCTTCAATCCTGTGGGTCGTATAGACTACCTGCGTGCCGTTACGGGCTATCCGCTCTATCAGGCCGAGCATCTGCTCTCTGGCGGAAACATCGAGCCCGCTGGAAAACTCATCGAGGACAAGGACACCCGGGCGTGAAACCAGGGCGCGTGCAATCAATACCTTCCTCGCTTCACCCTCCGACATATTGAGAAGACTTCTGTTTTTTAAATCTTCCAGCTTCAGCAGACGAATGATTCGTTCCGCATATACCCTTTCGCTTTTCTTTGTCTCCCGATGCAGGTAAACACTGCCGGAAAAACCGGTAAGAATTACTTCGATCCCTTTCAAATCCCAGTTGTTCCTCGTATACTCATCCTGTCTTTCAGGAGAAACAAAGGCTATCTTTTGTCTGATATCGACCGGGCTCTCTTCTGCTCTCCTGCCGAAATGATAGGTCCTCTTACCCCGGCTCGAAATATCGGGCCATATATCGCCCCTTATCAACCGCAGGAAGGTGGATTTGCCCGCGCCGTTCGTACCGATCACGGCCCAGTGCTCCCCCTTCCTTAACTGCCAGGTTATGCCCCGTAATATCTTTCGTCCCGAAATGGAGACATCAACATCCTGAATATCGATAAGCGGACTTCTTTTCATTCTTTTATCTTAACGCCCGAGGAAGACAAAAGACAAAAAGAAGAACATTCCGACAACGCCGTAAGCACATATTGAAGAAGGCGGATATGGCGAAAGTTTCTTCAGGATTTATGTCCAATGGAATGCAACGTTAGGGTAAACATATATAAAGCGGGATTACTGATATAATAAACAAAGAGACGCTTTTTGGATGGAATAAGGACATGAGCCACTTCGTCATCAGATGCAGAAGCTGCGGCAAAGGATTGGAGAATGTCTACTGCGCATTTTGCGAGCATTGCAAAGGGGCTCTCCTTACCAGCGAATACAAAGAGCGCAATTTCAGAAGCGACTGCGGGAAGGGCATATGGAAGTTCAACTGGCTTCCGGTTCATGCGGCTTCCTTTGATCAGCCCTGCCCTCTGGTCTATAAATCAAAAGGCCTCTCCGGAGTCCTCGGTCTCGAAGATCTTTACATAGCCTTTAACGGCTATTGGCCAGAAAGAGGGGTATATTTCCAGACCTGCACCTTCAAGGAGCTGGAGGCCGCTGTGGTATTTCAGAATGCCCGCGAGAATGAAGTGACAAGCCTGGTCGTGGCCTCCGCGGGAAATACCGCAAGGGCATTCTCTCACCTCTCTGCGATGCACAACTTCCCGGTGGCAATAGTTGTGCCGAGCATGTGTCTGTTCGATACATGGTATCTTGAAGCCACTTATCCAGTACCTACCATAGCCGTAGGGGACGGCGATTACGCTGACTCCATAGATGTGGCAAGGAGGATATCTCAGACCCTCGGGATACCCTTTGAGGGAGGAGTAAAAAACATTGCAAAGAGAGACGGCCTCGGGGTCGTGCTGCTTGAAGCGTGCTCGGAGATAGGGAAGCTCCCGGACCATTACTTTCAGGCTGTGGGCAGCGGCACAGGCGCGATAGGGGTTTGGGAGATGGCGGAGAGGTTTATAAAAGACGGCCGGTTCGGCCATAAATTGCCGCTCCTTCATCTCGCACAAAATGCGCCTTTCGTTCCCATGGTCAGGGCTTGGCAGCAAGACAGCCGGGAACTCTTCCCGGAGGACCTGAGGCCCGAATTGATAGAGAAGATCACCACGCGGGTGCTCTCGACCAGGTACCCGGCATACTCCGTCAACGGGGGTGTATACGATGCACTGAAGGCGGCTGGAGGAAAGATGTATGCCGTGGAGAACAGGGAGACTTATGCCGCAATGGACCTCTTTGAAAAGACTGAAGGCATCGATGTCTCGGCTGCCGCGGGAGTGGCGGTGGCAGCCCTGAAGGAGGCCGTGACCAGGGAGGCAGTATCGAGAGACGAAACCATTCTTTTGAATATTACCGGGGCCGGAGAGCGGAGGCTGAGAAAGGACATAAGGACTTACAAGGTGTCGCCGCGTTTTGTATCGAAGAAAATCTCTGAAAAGGAGATCTCGGAACTGCTATGCAGCGCCCTGAAAAAGAGCTCATAAAACTTCTGAAAGAAGAAGGAGTGGATTTCGCGTGCTCCCTTCCCTGTGAAAAGATCAGGACGCTTCTCGATATAGTCTCGGGGACCTTCTTCCATGTGCCCCTGACAAGGGAGGAAGAAGGGGTCGGCATATGCGCCGGCGCGGCCCTTTCTTCAAGAAGACCTGCCATGTTCGTCCAAAGTTCCGGCGTGGGCAACATGATCAATGCCCTGCTTTCCCTCACAGGGTTCTACAGATTTCCTCTGACCCTCTTTGTGAGCCGGCGGGGAGTTTATAGGGAGAAGATCGCCGCGCAGTTCCCTATGGGACTCAGACTCCCATCTATTCTGCGGGGCGCTGGAATTCCGTATTCGGTTATCGACTCAAGGAATGATTTCGAGGGCATGAAGAAGAAGCTTGCAGGCGTTTATAAGAATGATACGATGCATGCCTTTCTTATGAGCCCCGCCCTATGGGAAGAAGTGGCCTGCGGGACGGAAGACACGGAATACAGGGAGCGGGATGAAAGATACGGGTTTCACGTCCCCCCAAATCCCCCTTTAGTAAGGAGGGAATTAAAGTGGAGTCGTGTATCTCCCCCCCGATTGACGCGGTATGAGATCCTGGATGCGGTAGCTCCCTATCTCGACTCGAAGGTCGTGGTGTGCAACCTCGGTTTTCCCTCGAAGGAGTTGTTTAGCATCAAACACCAGTCTTCCACTTTTTATATGCTCGGAAGCATGGGAATGGTTACCCCGATCGGGCTCGGCATCGCTCTGACTTCGGACAAACAGGTCGTCGTCATAGACGGTGACGGGAGCCTTCTCATGAACCCCGGCACCCTTGCAACAGTCGCTTATTTTGCGCCCGAGAATCTTACCATACTCGCTATCGACAATAGCTCATATGGTTCGACAGGCAATCAGCCTACACTGACCGGTTCGTGCGTAGATCTGGAATTGGTCGCAAAGGGTTTTGGTATCAAAGAGACATTAAAAGTTTCCACTTCGCGACAAATAAGCGGTGTCATGAAAAGCCCGCATAAAGGTCTGCGCTTCATCCATATTCTCGCCCTTCCGGGGAACAAAGACGTGCCGAATATATCTATAGATCATCTGGAAATAAAACGGCAGGTCCGGGACTTCGTGAGATCGGGTAATATTTGCACTGGAATGATATAGTGTTTGCCCTTCCTCTTCCTACACTTCCGCTATCCCGTCTTCGTAGTGGTCTTTCCCGGGATGGATCTTCATAATCAGGGAGGCGTCGAAGATTTCAGAAGATGCTATTTCCCTTCCGATGTACCCGAGTTTTTTCATAGGCGCGACAAATTCCATAGTGGAGGCCATATATCCGTCCGTCAGCTGAGCGCAATACTTCGGGGAAACCCTGAAGGTGTCCAGGACGAATTCCGGATCTACAAAACCGACAAAATTCGATATTGTCCGTGCGGCCTCGCACGGCTTGTTCCTGATAAATGCTGTTGCCTCTTCGTGCAGGACAAGAAACTTCTCCACCAGATCCCTGTCTCTATCCAGAAAGCCCTTGTCCGCCACAATACCATAGCTCGGATTGTGGGGCCATAGTTTTGAGGGTGGATAAAGTACCTTTCCGTCGGCGTAGGTCTTCACCGCAACCGCCAGGGCGGGGGTCCCGACAGCCGCTGAGATAGAGCCCTTCACCATCGCATCGAGGACCTGGTCGGCCCATGGGAAGTTTACGATTTCTATGTCTCTGAGATTGAATCTGGAGATATAGTCCCTAATGATCACATCGTGTATGGACCCGGTCCCAGGGACACCGATCTTCTTCCCTGTAAACTGGCCCAGTATGAATTGGAGGTCTTCTTTGGGGAACGACGAGAACTCCTTTCTCCCTGCCAGGACGGTTCCCTCCTCATGCCCTCCCGCAATGCATATGATATTAACTCCCCTCGCTATCCCGATAATCGCCGGGGGCAAACCGACATAGGCGAGGTCGAGCTCACTTTTTTCAAAGGCATTCACTATTGCAGGGCCTGTCCCGAAAAGCCGCCATTCGGCATCGGCGCCTAAAATCCTTCGAAGATCGTCCCTCGCCATCAGAAGGATTGCGGTGTGATAAAAGGTTGAAAGATGACCGATTCTCAGTGTCAAATCTCCCTATGTAATCTCGTCGTCATTTACAAAGTTTATTCAGGCTTCATGCCCGACAGAATGCAATCTCAGGGTTCACCTTAATTATCATATTTTGCGGCGGTTTTCTCAATAGACGCCTCGCGGCACTGGGGTCAAAATGTCTTCCGGACTCGTCCCTCAGATAGTTCAATATCTTCTCTTTCGGCCAGGCAGGACGATAAGGACAGTCCGACGCCAGAGCGTCCAAAACATCGACTACGGCAAAGATGTGCGCTGCCAGCGGAATGCTGTCACCGGCAAAGAAGTTCCACCTGGACCTTCATTTTCCCGTGACGGACAATACCCTGAAGGTAATTTTCCCTTGAAAATCCTTCGCAGCTGGTATTTAATAGTATCTATGGAAGAAGAACCGAGGGTAACCGTCTTAGAGGATTACCTGAAAGGTATCGAAAAAAAGGTAGATAACCTCAAGGTTCTGATAGAAGTCTCCTCGTTAATATCCTCCACTCTCGATCTGAATGATCTCATGCCCCTCGTCATGGAAAAGGCCAAGAATGTAATGAACGCCGAGGCATGCTCTATCCTTTTCTATAACCGGGAAACAAACAAACTCGAGTTCGAGGTCGCCATGTGCGATGAAAACTCGAAGTCCGACATCCTGAAGAAGACCATTACGCTCGAAATGGGACAGGGCATAGCAGGCTGGGTAGCGGAAAACCGGAAGGCCATTGTAATCGAGGACGTGTCAAAGGACAGCCGCTTCTTCCAGGGTGCGGACAAAATGACCGGTTTCACCACCAAGAGCATCGTGGCCGTTCCGCTCGTTGGAAGGAGCGGTCTGATCGGAGTTGCGGAGATCATCAATCCCTCGGTGAAGGATTATGATACCGAGATCTTCGAGCTCCTCTGCAGGCAGTTTGCCATAGCCATCGAGAACGCAAGGTTTCATAAAGAGTCCATAGAAAGGGAAAAACTGAAGCAGCAGCTCGAGATCGCTTCGTCCCTGCAAAAGAGCTTCCTTCCCGAGTCTCCCCTAATCAGGAAGGGAAAGTTCACAATATCGGCAGTCAATTATTCGGCGGCCCAGGTCGGCGGAGATATCTACGATTTTGTCGAGCCTTCCGACGAGAAGATGGGCGTACTGATCGGAGATGTTTCGGGCAAAGGGATATCCGCGGCGCTGTACATGGCAAAATTCATCAGCGACTTCAGGTATGTCTCACACGGCCTGGACGAGCCGGACGTTACGCTGAACAGGCTCAATTCGCTTGTTTCAAAAGCCCCGAGAGGCATGTTCCTGACTGCAATCTATTCGGTCGTGAATACGGTCACGGGCCATCTCCATCTCTCCGTTGCCGGGCACCCGCCGTTCATCTGGATCTCGGCGGGAGAGGTCAGGGTCATGACCGTCGAATCGGGTCCGCCGCTCGGCATAATGCCGGTAGAATACCCGAGTGTATCTCTCCAGCTCAGGTGTGGCGACAGAGTCATTTTTCTTACGGACGGCGTCTTCGATGCAAAGAACAGCGCGGGCGAAAGGATCGGCTTCGATCCGGTCGTCGAGTTCGCAAGGCGCCACGCAGAAGACCCTCAGCTCGTTTCGAGGATCATTGAATACGTCGATGACTTTTCAAAGGGGATGGAGAGGGCGGATGATCTCACCATGGTCGAGATTTGGTGGAATGCATAGCGGCCATGAAAGACTCCGCTGTCATCAGCATACCGTCTGACCCTAAATACCTTTCTGTGATAAGGTCTGTGGTCGCCGCTATGGGGGGTATCTGCGGTCTGGGCGATTCGGCGGTGGAGGATGTGAAGCTCGCGGTCGACGAGGCCTGCGCAAACGTAATCAGGCATGCCTACAGGGGAGACACCGGCCAAAAGATTGTGGTAAAATTCAGAGTCATAGCTAAACGGTTTGAGGTGGTGATCGAAGACAACGGGGTCAAGGCCCAGCCTCACCTTATCGCGGGAAGAGACCTTGACGACGTGAGACCCGGGGGCCTCGGCATCCATCTCATTAAGAGGGCCTTTGACGTTTTTCAATTCGACGAAAGAAAAAGAAAAGGCAACAGACTCAGATTGGTAAGACGCATAGGGGGTGGGCAATGAAGATCGAAGTAGTGGACTGCAAAGGTGTAAAAGTTCTCGCGCTTTCGGGGGACATCGACATGTATTCGTCGCCCGACCTCAGAAAGGAGCTGATGCATTTTGTCCACAAAAAGGTTTCACCCCTACTCGTGGATTTCAGAGGGGTGTCTTACATCGATAGTTCCGGGATCGCGACCTTTGTGGAAGGGCTGAAATCTATGATGGGGTATGGCGGAAAACTGAAGTTCGTCGGTATCCCTGAAAAGATCATGGAGATACTTTGTTTTGCAAAGCTCGACAGGGTGTTCGAGATTTACGGGTCTATCGACGATGCCTGCCGCAATTGAAGGTCTTTTCGGCTTCATAGGGAGAAAGACCTTCTCCATTCTCAGGAATGTCCATGACGCCTCTAAGCTGATTAACGATACTTTCTACTGGACCTTCATCTCCCCTTTCAAAGGCAAGGCCGTTCGCGTGAGGGCCACCATATCGGAAATGGTGAAGGCGGGCTACAACTCCGTTCCCATCGTGGGGGTCATATCTTTCTTTGTGGGCATAATCCTCGCCCTCCAGGCGGCATACCAGCTGAAGAAGGTGGGCGCCCTGATCTACGTGGCGAATCTCGTGGGGGTGTCTCTCACGAGGGAACTTGGGCCGATTCTTACCGCCATCATAGTCTCGGGCAGAAGCGGCTCCTCGTATGCCGCGGAGATCGGCTCGATGAAGGCGGCGGAGGAGGTGAACGCCCTCGTCAGCATGGGGATCAACCCGATCAGGTTCCTGGTCACTCCGAAGCTCATCGCGCTCATGGTCATGCTGCCTGCGCTCACCATTTTCTCCGATTTCATAGGAATCCTGGGCGGGCTTATCCTGTCCGCGACCGCCCTGGATATGAACCCGTTCAGCTATATGCAGCAGACCGTAAGTTCCCTGCTCGTCAAGGACGTCATGACAGGACTTGTGAAGGCCTGGGCCTTCGGGGTTGTAATCACGATTGTCGGCGCATATCAGGGGTTCAAGGTCTCCGGAGGGGCCGAAGAAGTGGGAAGGAGGACGACCGCTTCGGTGGTGGCGTCGATCTTCCTGGTGATAGTCTTTGACCTCTTCTTCACTGCCCTGTTCTTCTACTTCACATAGCGATGGAAAGGATAGATATTTTTTTGGTTCCGGCTTTGCCGGGTTAGGCTAAGATGGAAAAGGCAATAGAAGTCACAGATCTTGTGACCCAGTACGGGGACCGCGTCATCCTCAACGGCATATCTTTCTCGATACCGAAGGGAAAGACCACCGTGATACTCGGCGGGAGCGGCTGCGGCAAGAGCACTCTGCTCAATCACCTCATCGGCCTCCTGAAGCCCACTTCGGGGGAGATCCTCATCAACGGACATGATATCACGGCCATGACAGAGGACGAATTCAATGAATTCAGAAAGAAGATGGGCGTGCTGTTCCAGGGCTCGGCCCTTCTCAATTCCATGACGATCGCGGACAACGTGGCCCTTCCCCTGAGGGAGCACACGAAACTGGAGGAGCCCACTATTCAGATCATTTGCCGCATGAAGCTCGACCTCGTCAGCCTTTCGAAGTTCGAACACTTTTATCCGTCCCAGCTTTCGGGCGGGATGAAGAAAAGGGCGGGGATAGCCAGGGCCATGGCCCTTGACCCGGAGCTCCTCTTTTTTGATGAGCCGTCCGCCGGGCTCGATCCCGTTACAGCGGCCGGGCTGGATGAGCTTATCATAAAACTCAGGGACGTATTCAAGATAACGATCGTCGTGGTGACCCACGAGCTTCCCAGTGTATTTATGATCGCTGATTATGTTATTATGCTTGACCTTGGAGAGGTCATCTTCGCGGGGCCTATCGATGAATTGAAAGCCTCCGCCCACCCAAAGGTGAGGAGGTTCCTCGAAAGACAGGCTGAGCAGGAGACCTATTCGCCGGAAGATTATTTCAGGTTTATAGCGGGGAACTGAAGGAGGAGGAGCTATGGCTTCGTATCTGAAGGAAGAGATAAAGGCTGGGACGATCATTGTTGTCTCCTTTCTTATCCTCAGCGGCTCGGTAATCCTCATAGGCGGCACACAATTCTTCCAAAAGCTCGATACCTATTATGTGAAGGTAATGAATGCGGCCGGCGTCGAAGAAGGCGCTCCTGTGAAACTCGGCGGCGTGAGGGTGGGCAAGGTGCTGAAGGTCGCTTTGCCGGTTTCTCCGGGCGAGCCGGTCACCCTGACCATCGGCGTCAAGAAGGGGACCCCTATCTACAAGGGGACGAAGGCCTCCATCGCCCAGGTAGGGTTCGTCGGAGACCTTTACCTCCTCCTCTCCCTGGAAAAAACAGAGACGGCTGAAAGGTATAAGGTCGGAGATACCATCCCCTCGGAAGAGCAGGTCCAGTTCGGGGTTCTTATGGCGCGGCTCGATACTATATCTCAGACAGTCGATGGATTGCTGAAAGACGTGCATGCGCTTTTCAACGAAGAGAACAGGACTGAGATAAGAAGCATCCTGAAAAACACTAACACCGCAATCGTGTCCGGAACAGCGGACATGAACAAGGTCACAGCGGCCCTGAGAGGGACCACCTCGAAGCTCGAAAAAGTGCTGGCTGAAGTGGAGAGTCTCGTCGGTGACAACAAGGCGGAGGTCGCACAGCTGATAAAGAGGGCAAGAGAGAGCATCGAAAAGGCCGGGAAGATGATCGAGACCATAGAGACCACCGCCAAGAGCGTGGACAGCACGATGAAGACTGCGGATTCGGCCATCGACCTGCAATCGCAGAACATCGACAATCTCCTCAATAACCTGAACAGGACCACCGAAGACCTGAGGGACGTCCTTCAGGAGGTTAAGAACAAGCCGTGGAGCGTAGTTTATAAAGAGGGGAAAGGGAAGGAGAAATAAGATGCGGAAGAACCTGGCTGTTGTTTTGCTCTTTTTCGTTCTCGGGGCTTGCAGCATGAATATGCCCGAAACAGAGGTATACAGCCTCAACCTGCCGAACTGGGACAATGCAAAGGAATCAAGGTCAGACGCATCTTTGGCCGTCATGGTGACCTCCCCGAGATATCTCATGCAGCCGTACATCGCTTACAGGACTTCGCCCTACCAGCTCTCCGTATCCCGCTACTCGAAATGGGAGGCTTCGCCGGACGAAATGGTGAGGCAGGCCTTCGATGATAAACTTTCCTCGGGCGGTCTTTTCAAGAATGTCAGGGCCTCAAATTTTGTTCCCCGCGGTTTCTACTCCCTCAGGATAGACCTTAAACAGTTCGAAAGACTGGATGAAGGGGACGCCTCCTTCGGCGAGATCGCCTTCAACATTGATCTTTTCTCGCCGGATGGTAAAGAGCTTTATCACGCCGCCGTGGTCAAGAAGATAAAGCTGGAAGACAGGAGTTTTCTCGGCCTTGCAAAGGCCCTGAGCAGCGGACTTACCGAAGGTGTTGAAGAGGCCGATGCGAGCGTCGCGAAATCGCTGAAGCAGTAGGAAAAACGCGGTCAGGCGCGTACGCGCTTGCTTCTTTTATGCTCGTACATCACCTTCTCGGCGCTGGACAGCAACTCGTCTATGGAACAAAGGTTTTCCGGATCGCAAAAGGTGACTCCGAAACTCAGCGAAAGCTTATAAGGGCGGCCTTCCTTTGAGTTGTGGCGATTGACATTCTCCTCCAGGCGGGCCGTGACCGAGTCGATACTGTCTCCGGTCGTTCCTATGGGCGCCACCACAAATTCGTCGCCGCCGATCCTGGCAATGATATCGGATTCCCTGTACGTAGCTTTGAGGATATTTGCGGCGTCGGTCAGCGCCATATCGCCTTTCTGATGTCCCAGGTTGTCGTTGATCGCCTTCAGGTTGTCCACATCGGCATAAAGTATATATATGCCCCTCTTCAGTCTCTTCAAAAGCCTTAACTGCTGCTCCGCAAGGGTAAAGAACCCCCGGCGGTTGCAGAGACCTGTCAGCTCGTCGGTGATAGCCATCATACGCTGCCTCTCGTGGACCTTGACATGCTCCATCCTGGCCCTGAGTTCTTTAAAGGTGAAAGGCTTCTTTATGAAGTCGGACGCCCCCGCTTCTATTGCACTGTCGTATGAGAAATCATCGATGAAGCCGGTCATTATTATGACGGCCATGTCGGGCCTGACCTTCTTCGCACGCTCAGTCAGCTCAAACCCCTTCATGCCGGGCAAGGAGACGTCGGTCAGCATGATATCGAAAGGAGCTTTGCCGATAAGCTTAAGGGCCGCCTCGGCGTTGCCGGCTGTTTCACATCGGTAGCCTTCGTTCAGGAAATAATCTCTCAGCATGCTGAGAAGCACTTCATCGTCGTCGACGATAATTATGGAGCCGACCTCGTTCATCTTCCTCCTATATTCTGATAAAACAGAGCGTCTTTTGCAACATTTGCGCCACGGGTCAGTCCCTGGAAAAAATAAAGAAGGCAAAGATTGCGCAGGACATAAGCGCCATGGCCGCTCCGTAATAGAACAATGCCTGCGGTCCGATATTCTGCCACAGGGCGCCGCCGATAATGCTCGACGGAAGAGCCGCGAGTCCTGTAACGGTATGATATACGCCGTAACTTGTCGCCTTTATCTCCGGCCTTATGATGGCGGCCACGTAAGCCCTCTGGACGCCCTCGTTGATCGCCACGAAGAACCCGTAGACCCCGAACAGGAGCCATGCATGAAGGGGGCTCGCCGCAACGCCGAAGCCGATGAATATGAGCGCAAAGAGGAAGTAGCTCGCGAGGATGACCTTCCGCTTTCCCACTCTGTCGGCGATGATGCCCGCAGGCGTAGAGAAGGCCGCGGATACAATATTGAAGGTGAGATATAACAAAGGTATGAGGCCGGCCCTCACGCCGAGGTTCTGGGCCCTAAGGACTAGGAAGGCGTCCGACGTCTTTCCGAGCGTAAAAACAGCCACAACCAGAAGGAACGCCCTGAACCTCCCATCAAATCCCCGCAGACTGATCCTCGGTCTTTCAGCTCCATCCCTGAGTTTCACGTCGGTCACAAAGAGGCCGATCGTCAAAAGTGCGAACAGACCGGGGATGATGGATACCCAGAAGACCGTTTGGATCCTGTCGTGGAAAATGCCCATGAGCGCGAATGCGAGGGTCGGGCCGATCACAGCCCCGACCGTGTCCATGGAACGGTGGAAACCGAACGCCTTTCCGAGCGTCTCCTTCGGCGTGGAATCCGCGATTATCGCGTCCCGGGGAGCGGTCCGGACTCCCTTTCCCGTGCGGTCCGTGAACCTGTAAACGAGTACCTGGACCCACGATGTCGCGGTAGCGAGGATGGACCTGCTTAAGACCGATATGCCGTATCCCCAGAAGATGATGGTCTTGCGTTTTCCGAGTCTGTCCGAAAGCCATCCTGAAAAGACCTTCAGGAGGCTCGCCGTGCTTTCGGCAATGCCCTCGATTAGGCCGATGGATGTTTTCGAGGCATGGAGGACATTGTTCAGATAGAGCGGAACAAGGGGGTATATCATTTCAGAGCTGGCGTCCATAAACAGACTGACCATGCCTAGGACAAAGACGTTTCTTGGAAAGCCGAGTACTTTTTTCATTGTGTGATATTATACCTTTAGAAGTTACAATTCACCACAAAGACAGGAGTCAGGTTTTGCCGTAGCTCCCCTCCTATTTTAGGAGGGGACTAAGGGGTGGTAATCTTCAAGCTAAGACAAACCACCCCAACCCCTCCTTAACCAAGGAGGGGAGTTGAAGTACGGAAGAGGCCAACATGCTGATGTATTCTTGTCGCTCTCTATGCCTCTGCGGTTACATATTATGAATGAAATGATTGACATAGACGGAAGCTACGGAGAGGGCGGAGGACAGATTCTGAGGACTGCGCTCAGCCTCTCCTGCCTTCTCAGAAGGCCTTTCCGGATCTTCAACATCAGGAAGAACCGCAAGAAACCCGGGCTGATGCCGCAGCATATCACAAGCATAAGGGCTGCCCAGCTTATCTCGCAATCTGAAGTGCAAGGCGATCACCATGGCTCTGAGGAGCTCGTATTCTCCCCGCGCGAAGTAAGGGGCGGGGATTTCTTCTTCGACATCGGGACCGCGGGCTCGACGATGCTCGTGCTCCAGACTCTCCTGCCGGCCCTGATACTTTCTCGCGGATTCTCTGATAAGAAGGTCACGATAACCCTTAAAGGCGGGACCCACGTGCCCTTCAGTCCCTCCTACGACTATGTGAAGGAGGTCTTCCTTGCGTTCCTTGAAAGGATTGGCATCAGGATAAACCTTTCCATCGAATCGTATGGGTTCTATCCGAAAGGCGGGGGCAGAATCAGGGCTGAGCTGACGCCAGTAACACGTTTGACGCCGCTAAGACTCCTGCATAGGGGCGGAATTCGCGGTGTGACAGGATATTCAGGGGTAGGGAACCTTCCTCTCTCCATAGCGGAAAGACAGAGGAAGGCGCTCACTGAGAGAATACGGGAGGCGGGGGACATCGGCTCTACGGCGGAAATCAAGACAATTGAAGTACCTACGCCGGGGCAGGGAACTTTAGTCTTCCTGAAGGTGGAGGCAGAGAATTCTCTTGCGGGGTTTACGGCGCTCGGCGGAAGAGGGAAAAGGGCCGAGTTAGTAGGCGAAGAGGCCGCGGCAGATCTTCTTCGATATTACGAAACAGGCGCTGCTCTCGATCCGAACCTGGCGGACCAAATCGCGCTATATCTTTCACTGTGCGAGGAAGAGTCGGTATTCACCACCTCTTGTATTACGCAACATCTTAAGACAAATCTGTGGGTGATCGGTCTATTCCATAAATTCGGATATTCTGTCGAGGGGGAAATTGGAAAGCCGGGTAAACTATTCTGCATCTCTGCATAGAACCCGCCCCTTTACGGCAGTATAAAATTCCCGAAGGAAATAGGACCGTTCCCTACAAAAATAGTGTCTGTAACGTTTCCGGTAGAAGGCGAGATAACCGAGATGCTGCCGCTCCCCCAATTCACAACGTAAACCAGACCGTCCGAATTCACCGAGACCCCGAACGGTCTCGTCCCCACCTGAACTGTATCGACAACACTCAGCGTGGAAGTGCCGATCACGGTCACGGTATCACCGCCGAAGTTCGTCACATAAAGCTTCTCACCAGCAGGGTCAAGGGCCAATCCCGCAGGATTGAGGCCCACCGCCACTGTGCCTATTACTTTATGTGTCGAGGCATCGATTGCAGACACTGTATTACTCCCGAAGTTTGCCACATATACCACAGTCCCTGACGGACTTACCGCCACCCCGTAAGGCTCCAGCCCAACATCTACCGTTGCCGCCGTTATTCGCGTTTCTGTATCAATAATTGAAACCTTATCGCTCAAATAGCCGGTAACATAAAGGATTCTGCCGTCCGGGCCCACTGCTACCCCCGATGGGCCGGAACCGGTCCGGATTGAAGCTATTACGTGCCTTAATGTCGCATTAATGACCGAGACCGAACCGCTGCCGTAATTTGCCACATATACAAGATCTCCTTTCGGACTTGCAGCCACGCCCGTCGGACTAATGCCGACCTCAATGGTCGATACAACCTGATTAGTCGCTGTACTGATTACAGAGACGGTATTGCCGTTGTGGTTCGTCACATAAACAACATCTCCCAGGGGACTAACGGCAACACCAAGCGGGGTATGCCCCACGTTTGTGCTCTCCGACAGCGAGCCGTCGTCAACGCAGGCGACCATGTTTACAAGGGAATTCGTTATATACGCTATCCCCCACACCGAGTTACCGTAGCCGGTCAGGGGAACGTTATGCAACGGCGCTGCCGGATCGTTGGATTCCACCACAAGCACATCCTTCTTCCTCCCTTGGGATAGAGGATCAAAGGTCACGTCCACCTCACAGAAGGATCGAGGCGCCAGGGTCGCACAATCATTTGTCTGGCTGAAGTCTAAGCTTTTGCCTACCCCTACAGCGCTTATGACAAGGTCCCCGTCTCCCTCATTAGCCACAATGAACTTCTTCATAGCCGTTTTGCCAAGGTTCACGCTGCCAAAATTGACCAGCGATGAGGGCGATATGGCTATCTTCGGAGTTTCTGCTATTGTCAATGTGTATGCGTCTGACCCGGAACAGTTGTTCGTATCAGTGGCTGTCACCGTGAAGTTGAATGTGCCTGTTGCGGTCGGTGTCCCTGACAGCAAACCGGCCGACGAAAAGCTGAGCCACGTGGGTAGCCCTGTTGCCATAAAGCTATAGGGAGTTGCCCCACCAGTTGCAACAACCGTCTGATTGTAAGCGGTTCCCTTTGTCCCATTCGGCAATGTTGCAGGAGAGAGCGTTATTGTCGGGCACGGTGGAGCGTTGACAACGACTGTGTAAGACTGCGCGCTACTAGTGCATCCATTTGCATCGGTTGCCGTTACCGTGAAGTTAAACGTGCCTGTTGCTGTAGGTGTTCCTGTAAGAGCACCCGAAGGTGATAGTGTAAGCCACGAAGGAAGGCCTGTGGATGTGAAGGTATAGGGCGATAATCCACCACTTGCCGCTATTGTCTGGCTGTAAGCAGTCCCCTTTGTACCGTTTGACAATGTCGAGGGTGTAAGTGTAACGATCGGACAAGCAGGGGCGGTGATCACCAGTGTATACGCCTGTGACCCGCTACAGCCGTTGGAATCCGCCACCGTTATCGTAAAGTTGTATGTACCCACTGCCGTCGGCGTCCCCATCAGCACACCGTTTACGATCTGGATGCCGGGAGGCAGGCTGCCGCTGCTTATTGTGTACATCGTTCCGCCGTTGGACGCTATTATCCCCTGCCTGTATGCCGTTCCCTTTGTGGCGTTGGACAAACTTGTGGGCGAAAGCGTGATCGTCGGGCATGAGATGCTGATGGTGACGTTCTGCAATGCGGAGGCGCAACCACTATTGTCAGTGGCGGTAACCGCAATGGTTGTAGATCCAGACGCAGTAGGTGTTCCGGTTATTGAACCATTGGCATTCAGTCTAAGCCCTGCCGGCATAGTTGACGTTGTTGAGTATGTGTAAGGCCCTGTACCCCCAGTTGCCGTGACAGAACCTGTAAAGGAAGCGCCTGCTGTGCCTGACAAGGTTGTCGGTGAAATAGTGATGCTCGGACAGCTGACAATGATCGTAAAGCTCTGTGCCGCTGATGTGCATCCATTTGCATCGATTGCCGTTACTGCGAAGTTAAACGTGCCTGTTGCTGTAGGTGTTCCTGTAAGAGCACCCGAAGGTGATAGTGTCAGCCATGAAGGAAGCCCTGTGGATGTGAAGGTATAGGGTAATATCCCACCGCTTGCCGTTATCGTCTGACTGTAAGCCGTGCCCTTGGTTCCGTTAGGCAATGTCGAGGATGTAAGTGTAACGGTCGGACATGCAGGGGCATAAGTGACATTCGCACTGGATATGGTCGTGGCTGCATTGCCGGCCATGTCGGTTGCGTTAAAAGATACGGTGTAGATTGAACCGCTTACCAGGGTGAGGACGGTGTTTATCGAATGCGCTCCGATCGTCAGGTCTGTCCCGCTCATCGTATATATATGCGGCGAACCTGCGTCAGTCGCTCCTCCTGTACGCGTAAAGGTGATCGTCCCTGAGAAGGATTGCTCACTTAAGGTGTAACTTGCATCAGCCGTCGTTATATAACTGCCCGCGGCCGGTGAAGTGTTCGTTATCGCCACCGCTGTTGTGTCATAGGTGACGTTTGTGTTCGATACTACCGCAGAGACGTTGCCCTCAAGGTCTACTACGTTCTCTATATCTACCGTATACACAGCTCCGTCCACAAGTGGGAGATTAGTGGTCACTGTGTGAGAGCCGGATGTCAGCTCCGCCCCACTCAGATTATAGGTATGCGGTGATGTCCCGTCAGACGTACCTCCAGTATTGGTGTATACGATCCTGGCCGAGGCCGCGTCCTTGCTCAAGGTAAAACTGACCTGCGTGTTATTTGTCCTGCTGCCCGACACAGGACTGTCAAGCGTCACCGAGGCTGCCGTTGTGTCATACAGTATATTCGTGTTCGCCACCGTAACAGCTGATGTGCCCACAGCATCTACTGCGTCAAAGCTCACACTATAAATAGCCCCGTTCACCAGAGATAATCCTGTGGTTACAGAGTGCGACCCGGCTGTAAGGTCAGGCGCTGTAAATGGGTAAGTGTGAGGAGAGAGTGCATCAGGACTTCCGCCTGTCCGTGTAAAGGTGATCGTGCCGCTTGCTACATCCTTGCTTAAGGTGTAACCCACCGTCGTCGTGTTTATATAACTGTTGCTCCCTGGTGTGGTCGAACTGAAGACAGGGGCTGTATCGGTTATGTCCGCCGTGGTCGTCGCCGTGGTCGATGAAAGCTGGTAATTGCTCGCAGTTACACCACTTAAACTCAAGCCCGTAACTGTTACCGTCTTGCCCGTCCCCACATTAGGGTCGGCAAAACTCGCTACCCCTCCCGTCAGGGTTACATCATCGGTGCCGATCACTCCCAGCAGCGAACGTGTGGCGATGGTCGCTGCGGTCGTACCGTCATATGGCTTGTTGTTAACTGTCACAACAGGAGTCACAATGGCTGACGTGATATCTGCCGTCGTGGTTGCTGTGGCGGATGAGAGCTGATAGTTACCCGCTGTTGTTCCACTCAGGCTGAGACCGGTTGCTGTTACTGTCTTACCCGTCCCTACGTTAGGGTCGGCAAAGCTCGCTACTCCTCCCGTCAGACTTACGTCGTCAGTTCCGATTACGCCTGTAAGTGAATGACTGGCTATCGTCGCCGTTCTTGTTCCATCATACTGCTTATTGTTTGCCGTTATGAGAGGAGTTACCGTCGCCTGGCTTACCGTCACACTTGTCGTACCTGTAACTGTGTTGTAGTTGGTCGTATCGGCAGGCGTAAACGTCACACTCTGTGAGGATGTGCCCGCATTGGGCGCTGTTGACGATGTTGTGAAGGCAAAAGTGCCGGATACAGATGCCGAACCACCGCTTAAAGTTGAAGAGGCAAGTGTTTGTCCATATGTGATCGCGCTTGCTGTCGGCCATTGAGTAACACCAGGATCCCCGGCTATTTTGGACACGCTGCTGCCATCCGTGGCAGAAGAAACAGCGCTTCCTGCATTGCCTGCAAAATCACTGTATGAGGAGATGGTGAACGTAACCGGTCCGATGGCGTCTGCCGCCTGTATCGTATACGATGCACTCCAGTTTGTCGGCCCGCCTGTCACTGCCGCTGTCGTGCCCTCTATGGTTACTGCCGGTGTGGTTATGCCCTCCGATGATGTAAATGTCAGCGTCACAATGTCACCAACCACTGCCTTGGTCGGGTCCGCATTATTTGAAGCGATATGCACAGGACTTAATGTAGGCGCTGTTGTGTCCGGACATACGCCGTTACTTCCGGCGTTGTAAATAGCGGCAATCTCGGTATCGGTCAATGCGCGGTTGTAGATCTGGACTTCGTCGATCAGGCCGTTGAGCTTGCCGTCCCATTCAGTAGGTTGGTTGGTTGCGCCTATGATCAGCGGATAGTTGCCGTAATCAAGTGCGAACGTCGCCGGCGTCTGCCCCTGGAGTGAGCCGTTAAAATAGAGCTTAGCCATGCTGCCGTCATATGTGCCGACGACGTGATACCATTGCCCGGCAACCACGGGCGTAAAGGAACTCGCGATAGCCTGAGTTCCCGTTGCGCTCGAAATAACAAAACTAAGATAGTCCTGGCCTGCGCTGCGGTATTTGTTCAGGGTATAGCCTTCGGTTTGGGAAACGGTGCGACTATTGTTTTTATGGATTAAATATTGTTCACCGGCAGGGGCTCCTCCGCTAATAGTAGAGTCGAGGCTATTAAAGTACACCCACGCGGAGACAGTTACATTCGTCGGGCGAAGGGCTGAGCTGTCGGGAATCGAAATATAATCGTTTACTCCGTCGAGTAAGAATGCCTGTCCGTCTTTTCCAGCCCCATACGTTGTACCGTTCATAAGCGTGCCGTTGTTGCCATTAACTACATCATTAGCGTTCCCATTGCCCGGCCACCAGGCGACGAGGCCTGAAGGCTGCGCATAACAGGTATTGCTCCATACCTGAACCGAGTATGCCTGGCTGCCTGCACAGTTGTATGAGTCAGTAGCAGTGACGGTGAAGCTGTATAGCCCGGCCGCAGTCGGTGCGTTTGAAATTACTCCCGATGATGGATACAGCGTCAATCCTGTCGGCAATGACCCTAATGTTACAGCATATGTGTATGGGGATGTCCCGCTACTTGCAGAAACAGTCTGGTTGTATGCCGTATTCTGTACGCCGTCAGGCAGCGTAGACGGCGAAAGCGTGATTGACGGGCAATTGATTGTCAAAGTGTATGTCTGGCTTCCCGTGCAGGAAGTAGCGGTATCGGTTGCCGTGATAGTGAAAGTGTATGTCCCTGCCGCCGTCGGTGTTCCCGTAATCGCTCCCCCAGTAGACAGGCTGAGACCATTCGGCAACGAGCCCGATGTCACTGCGTAGGTGTATGGTCCCGTCCCACCGCTTGCCGTTATTGTCTGGCTATAAGAAGCGCCTTGTGTTCCATTAGGGAGCGACGGAGGGGAAACAGTAATAGGAGAGCATACAGGAGTCGACGCAAACGAGGCGCTGATCGTATGATTCGCTGTTAAGTTTGTAAAGGTGTAAGTCGGTACCACGCCCACGGATGTGCCGTCTACCAAAACATCGACGATATAGTAACCACCTGCCGAAGGCGTAATGGTAAAGGTCTGCGAGGCGCCACCAGCAAGAGATAATGTCCCTGACGGCGTAATAGCGCCGCCGGGGCCCGCAGTCGCAGTGATAATTACAATTGCAAGAGGGGATGTCTTATTTGTGTACGTCCCGTCTCCCAGCTGACCGTAATTGTTATAACCCCAGACCCACAACGTCCCGTCTGTTGTAAGGGCTACAGTATGACTATCGCCTGCCGCTATAGCAGCCCAGTTTGCGGCCGTTCCTATCTGAACTGGAGAGAGCCTTTGGGTCGTGGTGCCATCGCCCAGCTGCCCGTAACCGTTATACCCCCACGCCCACAAGGTCCCGTCTGTCTTTATAGCCACCGCGTGGTCGGCGCCTGCCGCAATCACAGCCCAGTTCGTTCCGCTCCCGATCTGCACGGGAGAAAGCCTTGTCGTCGTGGTGCCATCGCCCAGCTGCCCGTAACCGTTATACCCCCACGCCCACAAGGTCCCGTCTGTCTTTATAGCCAGAGAGTAAAGGCCGCCGGAGGGCGCCGCAACGGCCGCCCAGTTCGTGCCGGTCCCTATCTGGACCGGAGAATATCTGCTCGTCAAAGTGCCGTCTCCCAATTTGCCATAAGCGTTGCCTCCCCAGGCCCACAACGTCCCGTCTGTCTTTATAGCCAGGGTGTGATCTGACCCGGTAGCAAATGTAACCCAGTTCGTATCTGTCCCGATCCGAACGGGAGATGGATGAGGATTTGAGTCGCTGGTCCCCTGCCCGAGCTGTCCGTTGCCGTTGTAACCCCATGCCCATAGCGTCCCATCCGTCTTCAAACCCACGGTAAAATATTGACCCGCTGATACCGCCACCCAGTCTGTATCTGTCCCGACCTGCACAGGAGAATATCTGCCCGTAGTTGTGCCGTCGCCGAGCTGTCCGTTGCTGTTATAACCCCATGCCCATAGCGTCCCGTCGTCCTTGATTGCCACAGTGTGAAGATACCCTGCTGAGACAGCAGCCCAGGTCGTACCTGTTCCGATTTGGACCGGGGTGTTCTTAGTCGTAGTTGTGCCGTCGCCGAGCTGTCCGTATCCATTATTTCCCCAGGCCCATAAGGTACCGTCCGACCTGATAGTGACGGTATGACCGCTTCCTGCGGATATTGCCGTTGTAGCAGGTATGGGAGCGACGAAAGTCGCGGATACAGTCGCATCGGCAGACATCGTCACAGTGCATGTCCCTGTGCCTGAGCAGCCGCCTCCGCTCCAGCCCGCAAAAGTGACCCCTATGGCCGGAGTCGCAGAGAGAGTCTCAACCGCGCCTGAATTTAGTCCTTCGTAGCAGTCGAAGCCGCAGTTGATGCCTGCACCGGTTACCTTGCCCATCCCGGACTTTATGACTGCCAGCCCATAATCAGTCCCGGTTCCGCTCAGCGCGATAGTTGCTGTCGGATTGTCAGGATCGCTTGATGGGACAGATAAGTTTGCGCTCTTTGCGCCAGTGGACGCAGGCGAGAACGAAACACTTAGCGTGCAGATTGCGCCGACCGCGAGAGTCTGATTCGAACATGGGTCGTTTTGGATAATGAATTCTGATGCATTAGCTCCGGTTAAGTTTATCGCGCCTATGCCGAGAGGAAACGATCCGGTGTTTGTTATATAGAAATTCACCGGGTTCGATTGTCCTCCTGCCTTCACGTTGCCGAAGTCTTTCGAAATTGGAAACACTGATATGTGTTGGGCGATAAGTTCAGGGGCGTTCTGTTGTGTCGTAGTGCCGTCGCCGAGCTGGCCGGCGCTGTTGTTTCCCCATGACCACACCGTCCCGTCCGTCTTCAACCCCAGGGAGAAATAGTTGCCTCCAGCTGCAACGGCAGCCCAATTAACGGCAGTTCCTATCTGAACTGGTGCGTTTCTCTGAATCGTGGTGCCGTCTCCAACCTCGCCATGTAAGTTATATCCCCAGGCCCATAAGGTCCCGTCCGTCTTCACTGCAAGGGAATGATATTGACCGGCTGAGATATAAGCCCAGTTGATGGCACTTCCAATCTGAACGGGCGCAGTCTGCTGAGTCGTCGTACCGTCCCCGAGCTGGCCGTAGCCATTATACCCCCAAGCCCACAAGGTACCGTCGGTCTTGATTGCCAGAGTTTGTAAATAACCCGAGGAAACGGCGGCCCAATTAGTAGCGGTACCTATCTGAACAGGGAGAGACCTGTTTGTTGTCGTGCCGTCGCCGAGCTGTCCGTTGCTGTTGTAACCCCAGGCCCATAGCGTCCCGTCGGTCTTGATTGCCGCAGTGTGATACTGCCCCGCTGAAACCGCCGCCCAGGTCGAGCCGGTGCCTACGATGGCCGGGGTGCTTCTGTTCACTGTAGTTCCATTGCCGAGTTGTCCAAAAGAGTTGTTTCCCCAGGACCATAGCGTCCCGTCGGTCTTGATTGCCGCAGTGTGATACTGCCCCGCTGAAACGCCCGCCCAATCACTGTCGGTTCCGATCTGCACAGGGGAGTTACTCTGAGTCGTAGTGCCATTTCCAAGCTGACCGTAATTGTTGGCGCCCCAGGCCCAAAGTGTGCCGTCCGACCGTAAGGCAGCCGTGTGCTGCGGGTTGCTGCCGCTGCTGCAGCTTGCAGAAACAGCAACCCAATTCGTATTCGTACCGATTTTAACAGGATAGCTCCGCGCTGTCGTAGTGCCGTCTCCGAGCTGGCCGTTGTTGTTATATCCCCATGACCATAAAGTGCCATCGTTAGCTATCGCCCTTGCGTTGTCGTCCCCGGCGGCTATAGCAACAGTAGTCAATCCTGACGCAGACGCCGTGAATGTAGCCGTTACAACTGTATCGCCGGACATGGTAATGGAACACGTACCCGTCCCGGAGCAGCCGCCGCCGGACCAGCCCGCGAAGGTATAACCGGGCGCCGGAGTTGAGGCAAGTGTGATGACTGAGCCTGAATTGTATCCATTCGAACAGATAAAGCCGCAGTTCAAGCCACTGCCCTTGACCGACCCCATCCCGGTCCTTATCACATTGAGTGTATAATCCGTTCCGGTTCCGCTCAAAGAAACCGCTGAAAGGGGATAATTTGGATCATTTGACGGAATGGACAAGGCCGCGCTCTTTGCTCCCGTCGTTGCAGGCGCAAAGGCAACCTTGATTGTGCAACTGCCTCCCGGCGCCAATGTCTGGCTTGAGCATGCATCGCTCTGGATAACAAATTCCGAGGTATTCAGTCCTGTCCGGGAAATGGCTCCCACATTGAGGTTGAACGATCCTGAATTCGATATGGTAAATGGAGTTGCGGTCGACTGGGTCAGCGCTTCGATGTTGCCGAAATTCTTGAAGGATGGCGTTATAGAGATTTGCTGAGAGATAAGCACAGGGAAATTTCTTTGAGTAGTCGTCCCGTCGCCTATCTGTCCGTAGTTGTTATAGCCCCAATCCCATAACATCCCGCCGGTTGTAAGCGCCATCGTATGAGCAAATCCCACGGAAACGGCTGCCCAGTTCGCGGCCGTTCCAACCTGTACAGGGGCATTACTTTGGGTTGTGGTGCCATCTCCTATCTGCCCGTTGCTGTTGTAACCCCAGGTCCACAATGTCCCGTCAGTCTTGATTGCGGCGGAGTTATAGTGGTTTGCAGAAACTGATGCCCAGGTTGTCCCTGTGCCTATCTGAACAGGGGCATTTCTTTGTGTCGTCGTATTGTCGCCGAGTTGGCCGTAATAGTTGTATCCCCACGCCCATAAGGTCCCGTCTGCCTTTATCGCAACTGTATGGTATCCCTGAATTCCCCCGGCGGCAACGGCCGACCAGTTCACGGCAGAGGCTATCTGGACCGGACTGTATCTTGTCGTTGTAGTGCCGTCGCCAAGCTGGCCGTAGCCGTTATACCCCCACGTCCAAAGCGTTCCGTCCGATCCGATGGCCGCCGTATGGTAGTCGCCCGCCGTAATGGAAGTCCAGGTGGCCGTCCCGATCTGTACCGGAGCGTACCTTGTCGTCGTCGTATTGTCGCCGAGTTGGCCGTAATAGTTGTATCCCCAGGCCCACAACGTCCCATCCGTCTTGAGGGCAACTGTATGATTCTCGCCTGCCGCAACGGCCGCCCAGTGCGTGTCGGTCCCGATCTGCACAGGAGCGTACCTTGTCGTCGTCGTATTGTCGCCGAGTTGGCCGTAATAGTTGTATCCCCAGGCCCACAAAGTCCCATCCGTCTTAAGGGCAACCGAGTGATTTTCGCCTGCCGCAACGGAGGCCCAGTTAGTTGCCGTCCCGACCTGAACCGGGACAGACCTGTTTGTAGTGGTCCCGTCGCCGAGTTGGCCGTATCCATTATTTCCCCAGGCCCACAAAGTTCCGTCACTTTTAATAAATAAGGAGTGGTTGCCGGCGGCTATCATTGACGCAGAAGCTGATCCCGTCGAAAACACTATCGCCCCTGCTGTCACAAAAGAGAACAGCCCGATAAAGAAGGCTTTCGAAACGGCTCGCCCGCGCTTCGCAAACAAGGTGAAAATAATTAGCAAAATGCCTGCTGCAAATTGCGGAATATTCCAATTGCGGATTGCGGATTGCGGATTGAAAAAGACGTGTTTACCTTGTCGAAAAAATTCTTAAGTCTTAATGCGCCCATTGCCACCCCTCACCTCGTTTTTTTCTTTTTTTTGCACCCTGAATCTGCCGCATGTGAAGAGACAAGGTGTCACGAGATAGTTTTTAAGATACATGCATCAACACGTTATTATCAAGGTACTTTTCACAATTCACCCCTATCCTCTGAAAAATTAATCATTAATTCATGCAAGAAATCTGCCAGTTTGCTTTGTCGTCACGTATGCTTACCCCTTCTCATTTTCGTGTATCCCGTATATTTCATTGTTGAACATCCATCTCTCCGTGTCATCTGTGGTCTGATAATGAATTGAAGTCTCCCTTTCCTAAACTCAGGATCTTCCACAGCTCCTCAAGGTTGGTAAAGGCCCCTATGTCCTTTTCGCCTGTGCCCCCTGTCACTTCTTCGACTATGCCGACGAGCTTATGAGGCTTGTCTTTTTCCTCCCGATAGATACGAACTATGTAGTAGTCCATAATTCCCTTTCCGCTCTGTTACGTTTCAAATATCCTCATCCTGTTCAGAAGGGTTATCGAAAGCTGATACGACCGGCCTTCTTCCTCTTTTACCGTCTTATAGAAATCGCATATTTCACACTCATGATACTTTTGGGCAAACGTGCCCTGGACTCTCCCTCCGCACATTGTGCCGGCCAGCACCCAACAGGCCCTCCCCGCATTTTTCCCTGCATGTGCCCCGTTGAGCCTTTCGTCTGTTGCCGCAGGGCATATGCCGAGGTCATGGACATGCTTGCCACCCTGTTGCCTTCCGCATTTCTTGAACTCCCAGCAATTCTTTTTCATAAAACCTCCAGGTCCATGCCGAATATCTTTGTTCCGGCTATTAAATCCGCCATTGGCAGGCAGAAGATAAGACCCGCCAGGATTACCGCGACTATTACAACTCTGGCGAGATTCGCTGAACTCATCGCTTTTACCTCCTTCATTCAACCCGCATATGTCGCCTTCAAGTAACTCTTTGCCTGGTTGATCCCGGCTGTTGTTACGTTATTGCGATTGATCTTACAGGAGAAGGACGTACAAATAGCGTACGGATAATGTCAAATTGTAATTTTAGGTTTGAATAGAGTTTGCGTCCCATTTACAACTAGAACTTATGCCCTACGCTGACTCCGGTGTAGTGAACGAAGTTATTGTAAGCGCCGCTCAGAATGTTGTTCTCTACTTTGCGATTCGTATAGAAGCCGGCCATATAAAAGAAATCGATGACATTCTTGCCGGTCTTATAGCCGAAACCAACAGACACGTTATGCTGATTCGAATCGGGATTGCCGGGGTCAAGGGTGCTTTCCGGGACCGGAGTTTGGATATATGCATAACCGCCTCTCAGGGAAAGTCTCTCCGAGACCTTGTATTCGGCGCCGGCCTTGAATAGCCACGAATCCCGCCAGTTGAGGTTGGTTGAAGTATCGGTAAATCCGGCCTGCGGTATTTTATGCTCTACATCGATATCAGCATTCTTGAAACTCGACCACCTCACTTCTTCTATTTCCAAGGAAAGAGTTATATCGTTCGATGGCCTGTAAGCCGCTCCGAGCGTTATTATGTCAGGGAAAGTCATCGTCGTACTCACATCCGTTCTGAATCCGGAGTCGCCGAATAGGCTCTGGAGCGGAGGCGCTATGTTATCAAGGTCTATATGACCGTCATGGCGGATCTTTACCTTGCTACGGTAGGCAAGACCAAAACTCAACCTTTCGACCGGCGTAAAGAGGATTCCGGCGTTGAATCCCACCCCCCATCCATCGGCCTTGAGCGCGGCGTCACCGTCGGCGGCGCCGAGAAGCGATTGGTTGACCTTTTTGCTTGCCTCCTTTTTCGAGTACATGGCGTCAAAGCCGAACCCGACTGAAAGTGAAGGCGATACCCTATAAGCGACAGTGGGATTAATGTCAACGGTAGCTACCTGGTCCTTTACCGATAAATACCTGGTCAAGCCGTCACTGTTCCACTTTCTTCCTCCTATACCGAAAGGAGAGAATATCCCCAGGCCCACCACGAAATCCTTGCCCGCTGCATCGGAGGTGAGATAGAGTTGAGGCGGATAAAATATCTGGAACTCGGTTTTCTCTCTCTGTCCTGACGGGCTCTTAAAGGTTGTGGAAGGGATTACGAAGGTGGGGCCTCCGTAGATGTTTGTTCCCGTGAGCTGCGTTATTCCTGCGGGATTGGAAGCTATGGCCGATGGGTCATCTGCAATTGCGGAAAAAGCCGTACCCATTGCCGTACTCTTCGCCCCCATGACGGGGTTGCCGGCATAGGAGACCCCTGCATGCCATACAAACAACGAAAGCAAGATAAGAAACCACAACCTTCCGAGATATCTCAGCGCCTTTTTCATTCCTCCCCCTATTCCCGCCAGTCGCGGCGGATCGAAATCATTTCTGTCTTATCAATAAATATATCTCTTCCGTTTTCGAAGATGGCCCGAGGCCGAAGACCTTGTAAAGAGTATCACGGCAGCGGTTATAAACGGCCAATGCCTCTGCCTTGCGCCCGAGTCTTTGATAACAGGTCATTAGATGCTGATAAAACTCCTCAGCCAGACTGTCCGCCTCAATCGCCTTACGGTAACATTCCACGGCCTTGTCCCACTGTCCTGACTCCTCGTATTCATGTCCCACTTTTCCAGCCGCGCGCAGGAATTTGCTACGCAGGCGTTCCCGCATGGATATGAGCCACTGTTTATCGCCGTCGCCATCGAGGAAAGGGCCTTTGTACATGCCGACTGCTTTTTCAAGTACGCTCAGTACAGGCTCTGTCGAAGATGCCCCATTCTCAATCATCCGCTCAAACGCCCAGACATCCGTCCACCAATATCTGGGATCGAGTGTAATACTCCCATCCTGCCTAACGATCGCGCTATCGCCGCCGATCATCTTTCTCAGGCGGTGCAGTGTGGTCTCATAGGACTGGTATGCCGTGTCGCCGTCTGCCTCCGGCCAGAGAGCTTCGGCTATTCGCTCATCGCTCACATCCCTGCCTCCATAAGCGATCAGCAGCTTGAGCATTTCGAGCGGTTTCCTCGGGACCTTTCCGGAAATCAAGAGCGGCTTTCCGTCTTTCTCTATACGGAAGCGGCCAAGCGTGTAGACCTTGATCAGCCAGCGCCATTGCTCCAGATCGAGCAGTGCGCCCTCGGGCAGGAACCGATATGAGGTAATAAGCCGTTTCGCAAATTCAACCTCTATTCCTGCTTCCAGGGCCTTCGCACAGAGTCGGGTGACAACCTCCCGCTTCAGACCTTGAAAATTCACGATATCCGCTTCTCTTCCCAGCGTCATAGCCTTCTTAAGTAACGCATGTCCTCTCTCTTCTCCGGCCTGACCTCCAGTTTCAAAGGCGAAATATGAGTCGAGCATCAGGCAGACGAACTCAAGAAACCGGCTCTTCATGCGCGTACCAATCTCGTGCGCGTCTGCGAGATAGCCATATGCGCCTTTGCGGTCACCTGACTCTAGCAGCAACTGTGCAAGTAAAAGAGCGGTAAGACTCTGAGGGAAATACGCCCCTCCTCTGAACAGCAGTTCCAACGCCGAGCGGGCATACTCAAACGCAAATGATTGCGGCTCAGACCGGACAGGATTTTGTCCGCTTTTTCATTGTCGGTAAACTTGGCTGCCGTATAAGAGGTCATTCTCGGAAGAAAAGAACTCTGGAGCAGAAAATCCCGCGTCTCTCTGTCCAGGTTATCGAAGGCCTCCCTGGCAAAATAATCGAACACTTGCCCAGGATGCCGGACTGTCAAAGAAGACTTCAGCATTGCGGCATCGGCCCGATCAGCAAGGAGCACCAGCCCTGCCGCCCAGCCGTTTGTCTCCTGATAAAGATTGTCGATTGTCTCTTCGGTGAGTTTGCCGCGCCCTTTTATCCGCATCATCTTATCCGACTCTTCCCGAGTGAAACGGAGCTCCTCCCACCCGAGGACTTCTATCCCGCCGCCGGCCCGCAAACGGGCGAGAGAGGGAGGCGGCTCACTTCTGCTACTAATCAGTTCATAAGTAAGGCCTCATTATGGTATACTATGAGGCATGAGAGAAACAGACGGAAGAAAGCTCAAGCATGATGTTTTGGAAGCACTTCGGATAAGGGCAGTTCAGCAGATAGAAGA
>JAJYIF010000051.1 GCA_021790195.1 Nitrospirota bacterium | reverse complement strand
TGCAGCGTCTTCATTGATGAAGGCTGTCTGCTTATAGAAGATTGGGTTTGGAGATCGTGCTTGATATACATATGTACAGCATACTGTGCGGGAGAAGAAAAGACTTGCCTTTTTAACATAGAAGAGACTCTAAAAAGGCAAGGTCACTAGATACCGGCTCTCGCCGGTATGACGGCCCCGACTAAAACCTTAATACCACTCTTATTGCGACAACTGTTTCAGGTTATCGCATGCGAATTTGTTGCCTTTGTCGCAGGCCCTCTTGAAGTCCGAAGAGGCCTTTCTCACATAGGCCACCCCCCGGGAATAATAGGCGTCTATATAATCCGGTTTCAACGAGATAGCCTTATCGTAATCCTCGATGGCCTTATCGTATTGGCCCGATTTGGCATACGAGACGCCCCGGTTGAGATAAGCGGCAACGAAACCCGGCTCTATGGAGACGGCCTTTGTTTCATCTTCAATCGCGCTGTCGTATCTTCCGACTTTGAAATAGGCGAGGCCCCTAAGATTGTACAACTCCGCGTTTTCGGGATATGACTCAATAACCTTGCTGAAGTCGGAGATGGCCTTGTCATAGTGGTTTGTCTTGTAATATGCCTGACCACGGTTATAGTAGGCCTCAATGAATTCGGGTCTGAGCGAGATAGCCTCAGTATAGCTCTCGATCGCCTTGTCAAACTGTCCTTCGTTGAAATATGATCCCCCTTTGTCGAAATAGAACTGCGCGTCCGCGCCCTGGGCAGCAGTTTGCAGCCACAAAACAGATGTCAGAACCGCCAAAAGTGTTATACCGATTTTTTTCATATTAGACTCCTCTTTGATTTCTCAGTCACTCGGGACATACTCCGTGGTGTTTAATTATACATTATTGCCCCGGGCAGCCGATAGTTTTCCTGCCATTTTAGACGGCATTACGGTATAATTTAGTTCAAACGATGACGCTCTGACATTACATCAGGGCCTGCGGGATGCTGAAACTATTCCGGCATAACGCACTGGAGGATTCAAAATGAGAAAGGCGAAGATCGAGAGAAAGACAAAGGAAACAGACATCTCCGTCAACCTGAATCTTGACGGAAAAGGGACATATGACATAAACACCTCGATTCCCTTCCTGGACCACATGCTCGGGCTTCTCTCCTTTCACAGCAAGATAGACCTGGACATCCGGGCCACGGGAGATATTGAGATAGACTATCATCATCTCATGGAAGATCTCGGCATCGTGCTGGGAGAAGCGATCAAAAAAGCGCTGGGTGAAAAGACCGGCATCACCAGATACGGAAGCGCGACAATTCCGATGGATGAAAGTCTCGCTCAGGTCACTGTCGACCTGAGCGGAAGGCCGTATCTCGTCTATAAGGTGAAGCAGTCGAGATCCGCGTTGAGAGGGCTCGAATTCTCGTTGTTCGAGGATTTCTTCAGATCGATAACTAACCACGCGATGATGAACATCCACATAAATGTACCCTATGGCAGGGACCTTCACCATATCTTCGAGGCCGTCTTCAAGGCCTTTGGGCGGGCCGTGAGGATGGCTGTCTCACATGACCCCCTGACAAAAGGTCTGCCGAGCACAAAGGGGAAGCTCTAATAAAAGCGTGTAGCGTATAGTGTGTAAGGATTAATGAGTGATGGGGGAAAACTGGGGCACGGACCGTGTGGCCTTTCCATGCAGGACACCCCTGTCGTCAAACCATATGGGATCTATGCAGATGATCCGGTCCCATCCCTTTGATGCGTCTTTCTTCTGGTGATAGATCATCCATAATCTTCCGTCCGGGGTCCTTATTACGCTGCAGTGGCCCGGACCGAAGACGCCGTCTCCCTTCTTCATGATCGGATTGCCGGAATATTTGACAAAGGGCCCCGTGGGGCTTTTCGACGTTGCGTAACCGATAGCATAATCTTCCGTATCCGCCCCGCCTCCCGAATAAAGAAGATAATAGGTACCGAGGTGCTTTAACATCCAGGGAGCCTCTGTGATCGGACGCCCGTTCCTTTCCCACTGTTCCGAGGGCCGGATGAGAGCGACCGGTTTACCCTCTTTTCGAAGGGGGGTCTTCATCGGCTGCACACAGATCCTGAAGGCAGGGAATTCGACATAGTAGAGATAATACCTGCCGTCGTTATCGAGAAACATATTGGCGTCGATTGCATTGTTGATTAGAACGCCCCGGTCAGCGAAACTTCCGTCCGGACGTCCGGCCACGGCAACACCTGCCCGCCTGTTGACCGTATAGTAGAGATAAAATTTTCCGTCTGTTGGATTGTGGAGGACATCAGGCGCCCAGACACCGCGCTCGCCTGGGTTAAATACTCTGGGGCCTTTCTTCCAGTGGATGAGATCGATGGAAATATATACATCATAGCCGTGGTTGTCTCCGGTAGGATAAAGGTAATATTTGCCGTCATAGGAAATTACTGTTGGGTCTCCTATTCCAATCGTGCCCATTATCGGACTCGTAAAGGTCTCCGTCAAGACCGGATTCGTATATGTCGTTCTATCGCCAGTCGCAAAGACTTCGGCATGGATGAGGGAAACAGAGATGAGGAGCGTCCAGATTAAGATTTTCATAAGCTTGTGATGGAACATCTTCTGAAGCTATAGTGTCTTATGAATCACAGTTCAAACGGACAACTCTCGATTGACAATACGATAGTACCGGCGTCACTCTCAACTCGGCCGATTTCGAGGCCATCAAATCGGTCGGAAGTTCTTCCTATATAACGGTCTGATCCTTCTCCGCCACCCTGCCGATACTGACGATGCGGTCCCCTTCCTCCACATCCATGAGTTTAACGCCCTGGGTATTTCTGCCGTGGATGGATATATTGCCCGCGATCGTCCTGATGAGTTTGCCGGTGTTGGCGATCATCACGACTTCATCCTCGTCTCTGACCTGCATGAGGCCGACCGCCTTCCCGCCTCTCTCGGCGAGCTTTATGGAAATGACACCTTTGCCGCCCCTGCCATGCACAGGATATTCTTCGAGCTTCGTCCTCTTCCCTATTCCCTTTTCTGTGACGGTCAGGAGCGCCGTATTCATCTCGACCACCTCTGCGGAGACGACCTCGTCACCTTTCTGTAGGCGGATTCCTATGACGCCTTTCGCAGACCTGCCCATCGGCCGCACATCCTCTTCGTTGAATCTCATCGCAAGACCTTCCCTGGTGCCGATTATGAGATCGCTCTTGCCGTCCGTTCTTCTAACGGTTATGAGCTCATCTCCCTCTTCAAGGGTGACGGCGATTATGCCTTTCCCCCTGGGGTTGCTGTATTCGTCAAGGAGCGTCTTTTTAACCAGCCCGTTTTTTGTGAAGGTGACGAGATAGCCTTCCTTGAAATCCCTCACGGGGAGGGCTGTGGCGATCCTTTCACCCTCGGAAAGCGAAAGGAGATTGACAAGGGCCTTCCCCTTTGAAGCGCGCCCGGCCTCCGGGATCTGATATATCTTAAGCCAGTAAAGCCTTCCAAGATTGCTGAAAAAGAGCATGTAGTCGTGGGTGGAGCCTATGAAGAGCTGCTCGACGAAATCCTCCTCCTTTGTCTCCATGCCGACAAGACCTTTGCCCCCGCGCCTCTGGCTCCTGTAGGCGCTGAGCGGGTTTCTCTTGATATAGCCCTGATGGGAAAGGGTTATCACCATCTCCTCTTCGGTTATGAGGTCCTCGATGGTTATCTCCTTTGTCTCCTCTGCAATCTCCGTCCTTCTGCCATCCGAATACTTCGTCTTTATCTCTGCGAGCTCGTCCTTGATTATCCTTGAGACAAGGGCCTCGCTCCCGAGTATAGATTTCAGTCTCTCTATTTCCTTCAGAGTCTCTTTGTACTCGCTGATGATCTTTGCACGCTCCAGACCCGTGAGTCTCTGGAGCCTCATGTCCAGGATGGCCTGGGCCTGTATCTCCGAGAGCGGATATCCGGACATCAGGCCCTGCTTTGCCTCCTCAGGGCTCTTGGACGCCCTGATAAGGGCTATAATCTCGTCGAGATGATCAAGGGCTATCTTCAGGCCTTCGAGGATGTGGGCCCTCTCTTCGGCCTTTCTTAATTCGTATCTCGTCCTCCTGAGAACCACGTCGCGCCTGTGCTGGAGAAAGTGGCCCAGCAATTTCTTCAGGCTGAGGACATGCGGCTGCCCCCCGACCAGTGCCAGCATGATAATGCCGAAGGTGCTTTCCATCTGGGTATGTTTGTAAAGATTGTTGAGGACCACCTCGGCCATCTCACCTCGCTTCAGCTCAAGCACGACCCGGATGCCGTCACGGTCCGACTCGTCCCTCAGGTCGGATATGCCTTCTATCTTCTTTTCCCTGACCAGCTCGGCGATCTTCTCTATAAGCCTCGCCTTGTTGACCTGATAGGGAAGCTCGGAGATGATAATGTTTTCGCCTCCCCTGTGCTCGCGTTCGATCCTCGCCTTTGCCCTTATCTTTATGAGTCCCCTGCCGGTTTCATAAGCGTCTCTTATCCCGGTCGTTCCATGTATGATCCCGCCTGTCGGGAAATCGGGGCCCTTAATCGCGCTCATAAGTTCGGTTGCCGTTACCTCGGGTCTTTCAAGGAGCATCACGAGGCCGTCGATGATCTCGCCGAGGTTGTGCGGGGGTATGTTCGTGGCCATGCCCACCGCGATGCCGGCGGAGCCATTGACAAGAAGATTGGGTATCCTCGAGGGGAGCACCCTCGGTTCCTCTGTGGTTTCGTCAAAGTTAGGTGTGAAATCGACCGTCTCTTTGTCTATGTCGGCAAGGAGTTCTTCCGAAATCTTTGCGAGTCTCGCTTCAGTATACCGGTAGGCCGCGGGAGGGTCGCCGTCTATGGAGCCGAAGTTCCCCTGGCCGTCCACAAGGGGGTATCTCATATTGAAGTCCTGGGCGAGCCTCACGAGGGCGTCATAGACTGCCGTATCGCCATGTGGGTGATATTTCTTCAGCACCTCTCCCACGACGCCCGCGCACTTCGAATACTTCTTGCCGGGGAGGAGTCCCTCTCTGAACATCGCGTAGAGTATCCTCCTCTGGACAGGCTTGAGGCCGTCCCTTACCTCGGGCAGGGCCCTGCCGATGATCACGCTCATCGCGTAATCGAGGTAGCTGACCTTCATCTCTTCTTCTATGTTTACCGGTACCTTTGCCATCAAATATCCTTTCCGTTAGTCTCTCAACGCAAAAAGATCCACAATTACGTCGGTATTTTCACAAACGTCAGAAACCCATTGGCGAAGTAGAACAATCCGAAAATGCCGACGACAAGCCCGATTATCCAGACGATCTTCTTCTTCAAAAGTGCGGCTATGGAGGAGAGTAATATCCCTATCTGGAGGAATATCACCGCCATCCCGAATATCTGGGAGTGCTTCTGGGCGTCCTCTTTTATGCCCTCGAACTTTTTTGCATCCCCCTCGATATCTTTTTTCTCTTCGACGTATTTCTTTATCTTCTCGGTGTAAGAATCGATCTTCCGCTTGTACTCCTCAAAAAGGACCTTCGGCATCCTAGCGCCCGAGGCTTTGAGTTCGAGCTCAAACTTCTCCTTCTGGGTCTCGTAGATGTACCCTTTGATGCTCTTGGCCTGGTAATAAGCCCATTGGTTCGACTCCTGTGACTGGGCCAGCACCGAGCGGGTGGAGTACCCTCCGCCCTTAAAGGTAGACAAGGTCGCGCAGACCGCGAAAATCACCGTAGTAAGGGCGAGATAATTAAGCCATTTTTCCTTTTTTTCTTCTGCCATATGCGATGCTGAATTCTCAAAAAAAATAAGATACGCCGGTCTTTCGGGGCAGAAAAACAGGCCATTAATTATAGCATTTTCGCGCCTAAAAGAGCGCAGGAAACTAATGCAATCCGGGAGGACCGGCGATAAGTACTTTCAGGGTCGTCCTTGATAAGAAGAACTGCCCAAAGGAAAAAAGCCGTCCCGACTTTTACCCATAGGTGAGTCGCGTATATTGAGAAATGTCCGATGCCCTTGGAACAGGCCTTATGGGAAGACTATCTGCATCTTGTCGTCGCTGAGCTTCGTGACCGTTATGTCTTCCTTGTAATGCTTCCCGACCCCTTTGGCGAGACCGACGGCGAAATCGATCAAACTGCGTTTTGACTTGTATTTCATTATCAGGGTCTTGTCGTCCTTCCAATCGTACTCGAACCTCGGCGGGTGAGAGTCCTTCAGGGTGTTTGTGGTGTCCACATGGACCTTGTCCATCCCAAGAAGGAATTCCCTGGCATTCCTGTATTTTATGTAATAGGTCGGATAGATCTTCCGTGAAAAAGAGCACACCCAGTATTCGCCGAAGGCGTCGGCCGCCTGCTGCAGGGAGATTCCGAGGGTAGCGCAGACCGACTGCACCATCTTCAGAACGACCTCGTCCTTCATGTCGCTCGTTGCAAGAATTGATACGCCTTGGGACTCTCCGGAGTTCTTGAGGCATTGCGCCCATTTGTCTGCGCCGAACTTTTCGACAATGAGATCTTTCAGGCACATCGCGATAATTCCCTTCATCTGGTCCTCCTCTTTCGTTATGAAATAATGCAACATCCGTGTTGATTACGGAAATATCTTCTAAGGGAAATTTTCCGTTCGTTCCAATTTTAAAGTATTACCGGTCCGTCTTGCAAGAAGGAAGAGCTCGGCCTTCCCTTTTCTTCGGGACTTCGGGCCTTGAGCCTGGTTAGCGAGCGGATTTGCAGCCATGAGGTCAGCCGACGATACGCAGAAATGCCTTCACCACTTCGGGGTCGAAGCGCTTTCCGGAGTCTTCCAGGCCGCCTCTTGAGCTTCTTAAGAGTCCAGACTTTTTAGCGGATGCCGGGAAGGTCTCGATAAAATAAAAGCAGGAAAGGGTAAGTCTCTGCGTGCCCTGGGAAATTAAGTTATCCTCGAAAGCAGAGAAGTATTATAAGAAGTTGAATAGCGAAACGCGAAAAAGAAAACGAGTAAGAAAGGACAGGGTGGTTGCGTAATGGCCGCAAAGCAAGTAAAATAGCCGTTGGGAGCGCATAGGGTTCTGGTGTCCCTCCTGGACTTCAAATCCAGTGTTGCCTGCCAAAAGCGGGCAGGGTGGGTTCGATTCCCACACGCTCCCGCCAAGAAATTATTTAATATCAGCATGTTAACTTGCCGAATATAGCAAAAATACCGTGAACAAACCGTGAACAGAATTTTTTTTCATACGAGAGTTTCCTTCCTGTACACCTCGGCCTGTGCTATACTGATCAAGAGTTAAGATTATAGACGGAAGTCGTTATTTTCGATAGGGTTTTAAATGGATGATCCATAAATAATCTTAATTTTTGAAGGGGGGATGTTCATGAGGGAATGGTTTACTATCGGAGCAAAACTCTTGGGAATTTATTTTCTATACTCAGCGCTAATCGAAATAGTTCAAACTATTACTTATCTTGCATGGAGAACTAACGAGCCTGTGCGCATGATAATGATGCTGAGTTCTGTGGTTATTTTTTTTCTACTTACGGGATTTTCTCTATTGCTATTGTTTAAAACCGATTGGTTGGCTAATAAAATAAATCTTGCAGGAGATATTTCGCAATCTTCGGTATCAAGTCATGGATATGGTCTGCAGACAGGCATAGTCCTAGTCGGTATATATATCTTTGTCACTCATATCGGTAGATTGATTAAAGTTGTAGTTCAGTTGATAAAAGCAAGACGCGTTTATAATACAATGGCTGCAACCCAGCCAATGGGTTTACCATGGTCGGAAGACATGATTGTCCCCGGCATTACAATCATTCTTTCCTTATTTTTGATCTTTGGCGCAAGGCAACTTACTCAATGGCTGAATAAATCCATCGGAGAAAGATTGGAGATTTAGGCTTCGATGCAGGGTTTTCGTCGAAGAAACAATGTAATGCAAACTACGCCGAGAATCTTACTTTCTATCATATTTTCATTGACAGTGCTTCTGATTCCTGGCTGTGTTAACAAGGAGATGTCGTTTGATCAACATCTTGCCAAGGCGAGGGAGTTCAGCCGTGAAGGGAAAGTCGATAAGGCTATCGATGAATATGAAAAAGCTATAAAGTCTAATCCATCAGCGGGTGACGTATATGCGGAACTTGGGGATGCATATTTTTATAAGGCAACTTTGAATCGTCACGGCGAAGATCGCTCAGCGAAAGAGAACGCTTCTATCGCATATAGAAAAGCCTTGAAATAGAGGTGGACCCCAGTGGTTGGACAGTTTTGGGGCTGAATTAAGGTGGAAACCACCTGTCTTCATGCCGCCAGTTTTACCGGGATGCCGGGACGTGGCAGTTTCCAGTATGCCTCAAAAGGCGTCCT